>SKTU01000031.1 GCA_007122455.1 Haloarculaceae archaeon
CGACGCCCTCGAAACCGCGGTGGAGGGCGAACTGTGCGGGAAACCGTCGTCGTTCGACGCCGTCGTCACGGAGGGTCGCCCCGCCCACACCATCCTCGAATACGCCGCCGAGCACGACGTCGACCAGATCGTCGTGGGGAGTCGGGGACAGACGGGTGTAAAGCGACTGCTTCTCGGCAGCGTCGCCGAGACGGTCGTTCGCCGGGCGTCCGTTCCCGTCACGATCGTCCGGTGACCGACCCGTGGGGACTCGATCCGCCGGACGGCGGACCTTTCGCGGAGTGCGCTCCCCGACGAACAGTCGATCGGACCGCGGCTGGAGTAACGAATGGCCTAAGTTACGGGGCCGTCTTTCGTTCGATAATGCCTACAGACGGGCGTAAGACTGCTGGCAGCTCTATACGCTGGCTGGACCAGATAAGTGCCGACGATCTCGGGACGGTCGGTGGCAAGGGTGCCTCGCTGGGCGAAATGACGGGAGCGGGGCTCCCCGTCCCACCAGGGTTCGTTGTCACCGCGGAAACGTACCGGTCGTTCATCGAGGAGACCGGAGTCGACGACGAACTGTTCGACGCAGTCGACGTCGACTCCGAGGACTCCGCAGCGCTCGCGGAGGCGGAGGCGACCGCCAAGGAGCTCATCCTCGAGACGGAGTTACCGGAGGAGATCCGCGAGGAAATCCTCGCCGCGTACGACGACCTCGACGACGGCGCCGCCTTCGTCGCGGTTCGATCGTCGGCCACGGCGGAGGACCTCCCCGACGCCTCGTTTGCGGGCCAACAGGAGACGTTCCTCAACATAACCCGTAAAGACCTCGTCGATCGCGTCAGGCGGTGCTGGGCGTCGCTTTTCACTCAGCGCGCGATCTACTACCGAAACGAACAGGGGTTCGACCACGACGTCGTCGACATCGCAGTTGTCGTCCAGCGGATGGTCGACGCCGAAAAATCCGGTGTGATGTTCACGTCCCACCCCTCGACCGGCGAGCCGAAGGTCATCATCGAGGCCGCGTGGGGACTCGGCGAGGCCGTCGTCTCCGGCTCGGTCTCCCCGGACAACTACGTCGTCGACCGGGAGAGCGGCGAACTGCTCGACGCGACGGTCGCCGACAAGAAGGTGATGCACGTCAAGGACGAGGAGACCGGTGACACAGTCGAGCGGTCGGTTCCCGACGAAAAGCGGACCGCACAGGTGCTCGACGACGACGAGATCGCCGACCTGATCACACTCGGCGAGCGGGCCGAGCGCCACTACGACGAGCCCCAGGACATCGAGTGGGCGATCGTCGACGGCGAGGTGTACATGCTACAGTCACGACCGATCACGACGATATCCGAGGAGAACGTGGCTTCGGCGGCCACCAGCGGCAACAACGGCGCCGTCATCGTCGACGGGCTCGGTGCGTCGCCGGGGATCGCCTCCGGCCCGGCTCGGATCGTCCGGAAGCTCGATCAACTCGACAAGGTCGGGGAGGGCGACATCATCGTCACGGAGATGACGACGCCGGACATGGTGCCGGCGATGAAGCGCGCGAGCGGGATCGTCACGGACGAGGGCGGGATGACAAGTCACGCCGCGATCGTCTCTCGCGAACTCGGCGTCCCCGCCGTCGTTGGCTGCGAAAACGGAACCGAGGTCCTCGGCGACGGGCAGGTCGTCACGATCGACGGCGACAAGGGGACGGTTTCGGAGGGTGCCGCCGAGCCGCAGGAGGAGACGGACGCCGTCGAGGACGTCCGTCCACAGAGTCCGGTCAAGCCGATGACCGCGACCGAGGTGAAGGTCAACGTCTCGATCCCGGAGGCGGCCGAGCGCGCAGCGGCGACCGGTGCCGACGGCGTCGGACTGCTCCGAATGGAGCACATGATCCTCTCGACGAACAAGACGCCGGAGCGGTACATCGCCGACCACGGTGCCGACGCCTACGTCGACGAGATCGTCTCCGGCATCCGTGGCGTCGCCGACGAGTTCTACCCCCGTCCCGTTCGCGTTCGGACGCTCGACGCACCGACCGACGAGTTCCGCCAACTGGAGGGTGGCGAGGACGAACCCCACGAGCACAACCCGATGCTCGGTTACCGGGGAATCCGCCGAAGTCTCGACCGCCCGGACGTCTTCGCCCACGAGCTGGAGGCGTTCTGTCAGCTCTTCGAGATGGGATACGACAACGTCGAGATCATGTTCCCGCTCGTCAACGACGCGGAGGACGTGATCCGGGCGCGAAACCTGATGGCGGACGCCGGAATCGATCCCGACAAGCGGACGTGGGGCGTGATGATCGAGACGCCCGCGTCCGCGCTGTCGATCGACGGCATGGCGAAGGCGGGGATCGACTTCGCCTCCTTCGGGACGAACGATCTCACGCAGTACACCCTCGCTGTCGATCGGAACAACAGCAACGTCGCCGATCGGTTCGACGAGCTCCACCCTTCGGTGCTGTCGCTCATCGGCGATACGATCGAGACGTGTCGCGAACACGACGTCGCGACGAGCATCTGCGGACAGGCCGGCTCGAAGCCGAAGATGGTTCGGTTCCTCGTCAACGAGGGCGTCTCGTCGATCTCGGCGAACATCGACGCCGTTCGCGACGTGCAACACGAGGTAAAGCGGGTCGAACAGAAACTCCTTCTCGATTCGGTCCGGTAACCGCCGCTCGGGTGCGCCGGAAATCAGCGGTGTTTTGCCCCTCGAAGAATCCAACAGTAGTATGCACGAGGAGTTCCCGACGAAGACGCCGGCGGTCGTCACCTGTGGGTTGCCGTACGCCAACGGCGATCTCCACGTCGGTCACCTCCGGACCTACGTCAGCGGCGACGCCTACGCACGGGCGCTCGACACTCTCGGCCAATCCGTCGCGTTCGTCTGCGGCTCGGACATGCACGGGACGCCGATCGCGGTCAACGCGGCGAAGGAGGGCGTCTCCCCCGAGGCGTTCGCCCTCGAGTACCACGAACAGTACACCGAGACGTTTCCGAAGTTCAACGTCGAGTTCGACAACTACGGTCACACTCACGACGAGACGAACACCGAGCTGACTCGAGCGTTCGTTCGGGAGTGGATCGACGACGACCACGTCTTCGAGAAGGAGATCGAGGTCGCGTGGGACGCCGAAACCGACCAGCCGCTCCCGGACCGGTTCGTCGAGGGAACCTGTCCGTATTGCGGTGAACACGCCCGCGGCGACGAATGCGACGAGGGGTGTCAGCGCCACCTCGAACCCGGCGAGATCGAGGACCCCGTCTCGACGATCACCGGCAACCCCGCGGAGTATCGGACTCGGGCACACAAGTTCCTGCGACTCTCGGACTTCCAGGCGTATCTGAAGGGGTTCCTCGATCGGCTGGAGGGTACCGAGAACGCGAAGAACCAGCCACGGGAGTGGATCGAAGGGGAGCTGCAGGACCTCTGTATCACTCGGGACATGGAGTGGGGAATCGACTACCCCGGTGAGGGTGAGGACGACCTCGTCCTCTACGTCTGGGTCGACGCACCGATCGAATACGTCGCCTCGACGAAGCAGTACTCCGAGCGCGTCGGCGCCACGGAGTACGACTGGGAGGCCGTCTGGAAGAACCACGGGGACGAGACGGTACCCGACGGCGGGGAGATCGTCCACATCATCGGCCACGACATCATCCAGCACCACACGGTGTTCTGGCCCGCCATGCTTCGGGGTGCGGATTACAACGAGCCGCGTGCGGTGATGGCCTGCGGTTTCGTCAATCTGGCGGGGAAGGCCTTCTCCACCTCCCGGAACCGGGCCGTGTGGGCCGACGACTACGTCGAGGCCGGCCTCGCCCCCGACCTCTACCGGTACCACATCATCACGGGAAGCGAGTTCGTCGCCGACGTCGATTTCTCGTGGAACGGGCTCCAGGAGACCGTCAACAACGACCTCGTCGGGACGCTCGGAAACTTCTGTTACCGGTCCCTGCTCTTCGCACAGCGCAACTACGGCGGTACGCCCGACGCCGAGGTCAGCGACGAGGTTCGGGAGCGAATCGAGACGGCGACCGAGGCGTTCGGCGAGGCGGTCAACGACTACCGCGTTCGCGGGCTCGGTAACGCGCCGGTCGAACTCGCGAAGTTCGGGAACGAGTACATCCAGCGCCACGAGCCGTGGAACCTCCTCGACGACGAGCCGGAGACGGCTGCGCAGGTGATCCGCGATTGCGTCCAGATCGCGAAGGCGCTCGCGGTGCTCATGGGACCGGTACTGCCCGGCAAGGCGGCTGCGCTGTGGGAACAGCTCGGCGAAGCCGGCTCGGTCCACGACGCCGAACTCGACGCCGCGCTCGCGGCACCGCCGGCGGCGTTCGAGGAACCGTCCGAGCTGTTCGAGCGCATCGAGGACGAACGCGTCGACGCGCTCAACGAGCAGCTCGAGGCTCGCGTCGACGCGGCGACGGAGGCCGACGTGGAAGCGGACGCGGCGGACGACGACGCGGAGGCCGGCTCCGCACTCGAGCCGATCGCCGACGAGCGGATCAGCTTCGAGGCGTTCCAGGAGCTGGATCTCCGCGTCGGTGAGATCCTCGCCGCCGAACCGATCGAGGGTGCCGACGACCTCGCCCGGCTCAATGTCGACATCGGCGTCGAGAACCGACAGATCGTCGCGGGGATAAAACAGCTGCACGACCTCGGTTCGCTGGCGGGGACGCGTGTGATCGTCGTCGCGAATCTCGAGAAGGCGGAGCTGTTCGGCGTCGAATCCGACGGGATGGTGCTGGCGGCCGGCGAGGGGGCTGATCTCCTGACGACTCACGAGGACTCCGAGCCCGGGACGAAGGTTCGGTAGGTCGACACGCCTTTGGCCGCGCGTTTCGTAGCCGTCCGCATGAGCGAGTCAGAATCGGACGAGGAGGGCGACGAGTGGCGCTTTACGCTCGAGGACATCGAGCGCCGGGAGGCCGAGCGGGAGGCTGCAGTGCAGGCTGCCGCCGAGCGTAACGAGCCGCTGGAGCCAGGCGAGCCGACGCTCGAGGGAGCGCTGTTCGTGATCCTCGGGATGGCTATCGCCGCGTTCGCGCTCTCGCGGCTGTTCGTCTGACGGGGCAAACCGTTAACCGGCCGGCTTCCGTATCGTAATTATGGCGCTGGAGCTGTTCGGGTACTCCGTTCCGCTGTTGCTCGTCGTCGCCGGGACGATACTCGTCCTCCTCGAGGCGGCGTCCCCCGGTGCGAATTTCATCGTCATCGGTACGGCGCTTCTGGTGGCGGGTCTCGTCGGGTTGACCCTCGGCACGACGCTCGGAGCGCTCACGCCGTTCGTCCTCGCGATCATCGTCCTCCTCGTCAGCGCGATCTCGTACTACCTCTACGGCAAGGTCGACATGCACGGTCCCAGTGCCGGTCGGACGAGCGACTCGGCGTCGCTTCGCGGTCAAACCGGCCGCGTCACGACCCGCGTCACGCCGAACGAGGGCGAGGTGAAGCTCGACGCCGGCGGATTCAACCCGTACTACCAGGCCCGATCCATGGACGGCGAGCTCGCGGAGGGTGAGGAGGTAATGGTGATCGACCCCGGCGGCGGCAACGTCGTCACCGTCGAGTCGATCTCGAACGTCGAGGACGACATCGACCGCGAACTCGCTCGGGAGCGAGCGAAGCGCGAGCGCGAGCGGGAACGAGCCGACGACTCCGAGGACGCGACCGATTCGGAGCCCGCCTAACCTCCAGCGTGCGAACCCTTATCCGACCTTCGGCCCAAGAGGACGTATGTCCGTACTCCTCCAGCTCGGTGGCACAGTTCTGCCGATAATCACGCTGGTTCTCCTGCTCGTCGTCATCGCGGCGGTGTGGAGCGCTGTCGAGATCGTACAGGCGTACGAAAAGCGCGCCTACACCCGATTCGGGGAGTTCGTTCGACTGCTCGAGCCGGGGATCAACTTCATGTGGCCGTTCGTCTCCCGAACGTACACCTTCGACATGCGAACCCAGACGCTGGACGTTCCGCGTCAGGAAGCGATCACCCGCGACAACTCGCCGGTGACGGCCGACGCCGTCGTCTACATCAAAGTGATGGACGCGAAGAAGGCGTTCCTCGAGGTCGACAACTACAAGAAGGCGGTTTCGAACCTCGCCCAGACGACGCTACGGGCGGTGCTGGGCGACATGGAGCTCGACGACACGCTCAACAAACGCCAGGAGATCAACGCCAAGATCCGAAAGGAACTCGACGAGCCCACCGACGAGTGGGGGATTCGCGTCGAGTCGGTGGAGGTTCGGGAGGTCAACCCCTCGAAGGACGTCCAGCAGGCGATGGAGCAGCAGACCTCCGCAGAGCGGAAGCGGCGCGCGATGATTCTCGAGGCGCAGGGTGAGCGGCGCTCGGCGATCGAGAAGGCCGAAGGGGACAAACAGTCCAACATCATCCGCGCACAGGGTGAAAAGCAGAGCCAGATCCTCGAGGCGCAGGGTGACGCTATCTCGACGGTGCTGCGGGCGAAATCGGCCGAGTCGATGGGTGAACGCGCCGTCATCGAACGGGGCATGGAAACCCTCGAGGCGATCGGCAAGGGCGAATCGACGACGTTCGTCATGCCGCAGGAACTGACCTCCCTCCTCAGCCGCTACGGGAAACACCTCACGGGAAGCGAGGTCGCGACCGACGGCGACCTCCTCGAGTCCATGGAGTTCGACGCCGAGACCCGCGAGCTACTCGGCCTCGACGACATCGAGGAGATCCTCGGGCAGATCGACCAGGAGGCCGAGCTGGATCTCGAAGAGATGGAGAAGGCGGCCGAGGCGATCAAGACGGGCGAGGATCCGGCGGATCTCAGGGATCCGGACGAGGTCATCGCCGAGATGGACGAGGAAGTGTCGCCCTCTGAGACCTCGGACGCTGATTCGGAGGCCGAACTCGAGCGCGAGTCGAACTGAACGCGGCGAGGAAGCTTTTTACGCGGCAGTTGCCAAGGGGTGTTGATGAGCGACGGGGGTGTCGACGAGAGCAAACGGTCGACGTTGCGTCGATTTGCGGCACTCGGAGCCGCATCTCCCCTCGTCAGGCTCTCGGACGACGGCGACAGCGACGCTCGCGACGCGATCGCGGGCTACCTTTCGGCGACGCCCGGGGCACACTTCTCGAAGATCCGCGACGACCTGAAGCTCGGAACCGGAGAGACCCAACACCACCTCCGACGGCTGGAGATCGCCGGTGCGGTCGAGAGTCGAAAGGACGGCGAGTACAAGCGGTATTTCCCCACGGATCGGTTCTCGGCGTTCGAACAGCGGGCGCTCGGCTACCTGCGTCGAGAGACGCCGCGAGGCATGCTCGTCGAACTGCTTCGGAATCCGGACGCGACCGGCCGCGAACTCGCCGACTCGATCGGCGTCTCCCGGCCGACGGTCTCGAAACACGCGGCCGACCTCGACGCCGCCGGGCTGCTGTCGCGGGATGATGGATACGCCGTCGAACACCCCGAGACCCTCCTGACCCTCGTCGTTCGGTACGCCGACTCGTTCGGCCCCGAAGCGGTGGCGCTCGCGAGTCAGGCGGACGAGTTGCTCCGGTACGATCCCTGAGCGGTGGGTTCAGTGAGATCTCAAACGGTGACTTTCCACGTCGTTCCGGAGGAGTAGCCCCACTTTTCGACGTCGATGTCGAACTCGCCGTCGCGGATCGCGGTCATGTTCGCGCCGACTTCCTTCGCCGAGAGGTCCAGCTCCTCGCCGATGAGCCGCGATTTGAAGTAGGTTTTCGTTGCGGCCCGCTCGCTGAGGTATTCGAGGATGCGCTGCTGTTTGTCGCTGAGGTCGGTCGTCGGGGCGGTGGTGGCGGTCGCGCTCATGTTTCACCCAAGGCGATGCTCCCCAAAAGGCAGTTTGGTACGGTCGGTTAACCCGGTGCACTGTTGCGGTTTTACCTCCTAAAACGGGCTGATCGGTGTCGATAAAACGGACGGTTGGTACGAGACGGAACGGTGCCGTGGGGTCACTCCAGCACTTCGCCGACGGCGAAGTTGGACTTCACCTCGCTCACTTCGATCTTCACGCGCTCGCCGACCTCCGTGTCGGGAACGATGATGACGTAGCCGCGCTCGACGCGGGCGATGCCGTCGCCCTGCTTGCCGAGATCCTCGATCTCCACGTAGCGGATCTCGCCGGGCTCGACCGGCGGCTGTGGTTCGTCAGCCGCGACGTCGGACGTCCCCTCGTCGGACGGCGCCGGTTCAGCGCCGGAAATCAGCGCGACTCGGTACGTGTCCCCGGATTCGACGGAGCCGGTTTCGATCTCTCTGCGAGGAATCTCAACGACGAAACGGCCGTCGGTCTCTTCGACCTTGGCACTGAACAGACACAGGAGTTTTTCGGAGATTTCCATAGACCTTCGATGCCGAAATGCGGCGCGTGGTTATAGAATCTACCGGTCACAGTAGTGTTCCGTCGGGTCGCTTGGCTCCTTCGGAGTCGTGAACGACGATCCCGTCCTCGGTTGTCGGTTCGTACCGATCGGCGAGTTCGATCGCCTCCTCTAGCTCGCGGATCGAGCGCTCCTTCAGCGCTGCGGCCAGCTCCTCGGCGTCGTCGCGGTCGATCTCTCGGCCGAGCCCCTCACACTCGTGGGCGCGGACCACTCCCTCGCGGTCGACGGGTGCGCCCATCGGCTCGCCGGTCCCTCCGAGTGTCACGCTGAACGGATACGTTCGACAGACGAGCGGGCGCGAGTCGTGGACGGTACAGGCTCCGCGGCCGTCGGTCTCCTCGTAGAAGCTGCAGTCGCCGCAGTCGTCGACCGAGAGCGCCCACTCGAACGTCTCGCCGGTACCGTCCTCGCCGAGACCGTACGGCATCGGACGGGCGACGTCGCGCCAGTCGTAGTGTTCCTCGAAGCGCTCCGTCGCGGCCGCCCGAAGCTCGCGGATCTCCTCCGGGAAGACGGTGGCGGTGTGGTCCTCCCCCTCGATCGATTTACAGCAGCCACCACACCGCGTGCATTCGAAGCCGATCGTTTCGATGGCGTCCGCGAGCTCGCTCTCGTCCAGCTCGCGCGCGCGCCGGAGTTCGGCCTCGAGACTCTCCATACCTCTCAGTTCGGCTCGAGACCCAAAAGCCGGTCGTTACACCGGTTCGGCGTGGGCTCCGTCCCAGCGGAGTCGGGATTCGTGGGCGAGCTTTTCGAGGTGTGCCCGGACGGTCGCACCCGCCAGGTCGCGAACGCCCGTGAGATCCTTCTCGTAGGCGGAATCGAGGATCGCGTCGACGGTTTGATTACCTCCTTCGACGGCGGCGAGGACGCGACGCTCCCGTTCGCGGCGGTGGAGGAGCAACCGCTCGCAGGTTCCTCGCACGTCCTCGACGACCGGTCCGTGTGCCGCCAGCAGGCGAGCCGGATCGCGCACCCACAGTCGGCGCAGTGACGTGAGGTAGGCTCGCATGTCGCCGTGCGGCGCCGCGACGACGACGCTCCCCTCCGCGACGGCGACGTCGCCGGAGACGAGGCCGTCGTCGATCGCGAAGGCGACGTGCTCGGGGGCGTGTCCCGGCGTCTCGACGACGACTGCTGGTTCCTCGTCGGTCGGGATCGACGTTCCGGCGCGGAACGTCCGATCGGCGTCGACGCCGGTCGCGTCGCGGAACTGCTCGGTGCGTCCGTACCGACACCAGATGGTTGCATCGGTGGCCGCCGCGTAGTGGGCGACTGCTCCGACGTGGTCGCCGTGGTGGTGGGTGACTGCGACGTGGTCGATCTCGTCGATCCGGTCGTCGATGGCGTCGTCGCGGGCCGCGGGATCGACGAGGAGCGCGGACGTGCTGCCGAGGATGTAGCAGGCTGTGTCGCCGCTCGGGGCGCGTGTCCCCCCGTCGACGGGAATACGATCGATCTGCATGAGAATCGGATCGGGCCGGATCGCTTATAACCCGGCGATCAGTTCGCGAGGAAGTAGACCTGTTTTCGGGCGTCGTGGAAGGAGTACCGGGAGTTCACGAGATCCTGCTCTTCGAGGCGGTTGAGCGCGTAGCGAACTGTTCGGTCCGGAAGGAGCGACTCGTCGGCGAGTTGGCCCTGCGAGAGCGGGGCGGTGTCCTCGAGAACTTTGGCGACGAGTTTCGCGCTCGGGGGGAGTTCCCGAAGGCGTTCGCGGAAGTCGGGGTCGGAGAGCGGCGAGTCGGTCCGGTTCGATCGTTCCTCCGTGGTCGTGCTCATACTGGTGGTTCTTCTCAATCCAGTCATAAATGTTCGCTATATGGATGTCAAAACAATACGAATACATGTATGTATTTAAGGAGTCCTTATACTCCAGAGCTAGTCGTATTACGTGATGGCGAATTGTGCCGCAAATATTGCTACTGCGGTGTCGTCGGAATCATCGACTGCTCTACTTATCGAGAAACATGCACTATCCGTGTCGTATGCTCTCATCCAGATGCTGCTGGAACGGTTCCAATCGTTGCACCTGAACGGGGCCCTCAGAGGGTGCCTGAACGGTCGCCGTCGACTATCCCGCATTCTTTTATGGCATCAGTGGGGAGTTACTCGTAGCGTGAAGGGACAGGAGTGGTATCAGGCCGACGAGATCGCCGAGGCCTACGACGACAAACGGTTCACCGGTGGTGGCCGCATTATCGATCACCGAGAAAAGGATGCGGTTCTCGACGCGCTGTCTCCGCTCGACGACAAGCGCGTTCTCGAGGTCGCCTGCGGTACCGGGCGATTCACCGTAATGCTCGCGGATCGCGGTGCCGACGTCGTCGGAATGGACATCTCCGACGCGATGCTCGAGCAGGGTCGTGAGAAGGCGAAGGCCGCCGGTGTCGCCGACACCGCCGAGTTCATGCGCGCCGACGCCGCGCGGCTCCCGTTCCCGGACGACCACTTCGACTCGGTGTTCGCCATGCGGTTCTTCCACCTCGCGGACGCGCCGAACGAGTTCATGGCCGAACTGCAGCGGGTCTCCCGCGAGCAGGTGTTCTTCGACACGTTCAACCGCTACTCGGCGCGATCGATCTACAACTGGCTGCTTCCGATGGGATCGCGGCTCTACTCCAGTCGGGAGATCCGGGAGCTGCTCCTCGAATCCGAGCTCGAACTCGTCGATGCGGCCCACGACTTCGTCTTCCCGTACGGCTTCTATCGCGGGCTTCCGGACTGGGCCGCCCGCCCGTTCCGCGCGGTCGACACCAGCCTCGGGCGGACGCCCGTCGGCAGGCGGCTCGCCTCGGTCTCCTACTGGGACGCGCGCGTTCGGTGACCGAACCGTTGGACACGTTTTTAGGTATTCGCCTCGCTATCCACAGCTATGGAGGTCTCGGTCGTCACCACGGCGCTCAACGACCGCGAGCAACTTCGGAGCTGTCTCGACGCGCTCGCGACGGAGCGTCCAGGGGAAGTCGTCGTCGTCAACGGTCCCTCGACCGACGGGACGACCGGTATGATCCGAGAGCGGGACGATGTCGACGTCCTCGTCGAGATCGACGAGCGGAACGTCAACGTCGCGCGCAACGCCGGCCTCGACCGCACGAGTGGCGACGCGATCGCCTTCCTCAACCCGTCGCTGACCGTTCGCGAGGGGTGGCTCGGTGCGATCGTCGACAGTTTCGCGGCCCACGACGTCGGCGCCGTCGCGGGCCCGTCCCACAGGCAGCTCCGCGGCGGGGTCTCCACGGAGACGACCGAAACGCGGACGATCCGCGGGCGGACGGTAACGTATTTCAACGGCGGGAACGTCGCGTTTCGCCGGTCGACGATGGAGGCGATCGACGGGTTCGACGAGTCTCTCGAGACCGGCGGTGCGCGGGACGCCGCACACCGACTCGCGGCGACCGGTCACGACGTCCGCTGGGTGCCGGAGATGGCAGTCACACGGAGCACGGCTGCCGACGGCGGATCGACCGATCGCGACTGGCGGTGGCGCTACCGCGGGCTCACCTACCGGCTCGTGAAGAACTACGGCCCGCACCCGACCGTTCCCTACCGAATCGTTCGGCACGCGGTCTCCGACGCGGCAGGCTCGTTCGTGGACGTCGCCCGCGGGGATGCCCGTCCCACGAGCTGGCTCGGTAACGGTCGAGACGTCGTCACGGGGATCGGCCGCGGCGCGGTCGACGGGCTCCGCGCCCGGTACCGCGATCGGACCCCGCGTCGCAACCCGCGGGGCTGGTCCAGTCGTGCGGACCGGGCCGTTCGCGTCTACGACCGACGGTAGCAGAACATAAATATTTATATAGAACCGCTGGCGACATACTACTGAATATGTCACAGCAGATGCGCCAGCGACGCGGCCAGCCTCTCTTCATTCTCAGTGAGGACGCCGACCGGACGCGTGGACGGGACGCACAGTCGTCGAACATCTCCGCGGGGAAGGCGATCGCCGAATCGGTACGGACGACGCTCGGCCCCCGCGGCATGGACAAGATGCTCGTCTCCGACGCCGGCGACGTCGTCATCACCAACGACGGTGCGACCATCCTTCGGGAGATGGACATCGAACACCCGGCAGCCCAGATGATCGTCGAAGTCGCCGAAACCCAGGAAGAGGAGGTCGGCGACGGGACGACGACCGCGTCCGTGCTCGCCGGGCGTCTCCTCGCGAAAGCGGAGGATCTGCTCGACGACGACGTCCACCCGACGACGATCGTCGAGGGATACCACGAGGCCGCCCGACTCGCCCTCGAGGCGATCGAGGACGTGACGCTGGATGAGGAACTCGACGACGAGATCCTCGAGGCCGTCGCCGAATCCTCGATGACCGGAAAGGGGACCGGCGATATCGAGGCCGCAGCGCTCGCGAAAACCGTCGTCGGTGCGATTCAGCAGGTTCGCACAGACGACGGGGTCGACCGGGACGCGATCACGCTTCGCGCCCAGACCGGAGCCGGCGCTTCGGCGACGGAGCTCGTTCAGGGCGTCGTTCTCGAGGAGGAGCCGGCACACGAGGACATGCCCCGACGCGTCGAGGACGCCTCCGTCGCCATTCTCGACATAGACGTCGAGATCCGAGAAGCCGAGATCGACGCCGAGTACGACATCTCGAGCGTCGATCAGCTCAACGCCGCGATCGAGGCCGAGGAGACTGAACTCCGCGGCTACGCGGAGACGATCGCCGATTCGGGCGCTGACGTCGTCTTCCTCACCGGCGACGTCGACGACTTCGTCGGCTCGCTCCTCGCGAAGGAAGGCGTTCTCGTCTTCGAGGACGTCAGCAGCGACGACGCCTCGGCGATCTCCCGAACGACGGGTGCTCGCACCGTCGGCACGCTGAGCGATCTCGAGACGGACGATCTCGGCTCCGTCGAGTCGATCCGCGTCGAGCGCTTCGCCGACGACGATCTCGTCTTCGTCGAGGGCGGTGCGGCCGCCGAGACGGTCACCGTCTTCGCTCGCGGCGGCACCGAACACGTCGCCGACGAACTCGAACGCGCAGTCGAGGACGCGCTCGACGTGGTCGCGGCCGCCGTCGATGCCGGCGGCGTCGTCCCCGGCGCCGGCGCGACCGAAATCGCGATCGCCGCCCACGTCCGCGACCGTGCCGCCAGCGTCGAGGGACGCAAACAGCTCGCCATCGAGGCGTTCGCCGACGCGGTCGACGTGCTGCCGCGCACGCTCGCCGAGAACACCGGAATGGATCCGATCGACGCGCTCGTCGACCTCCGATCGACCCACGACCGAGATGGCCGCGCCGGCCTCATCGCGGAGGGACAGACCGGCTCCGTCGGCGACCCCGTCGACTACGGCATTCTCGACCCGGCCGCAGTCAAGCGCGAAGCCGTCGAATCGGCCACCGAGGCAGCGACGATGATCGTTCGGATCGACGACGTCATCTCCTCGAACTGACGCCGCCGTTTTCCCTTTTTTTTGCGCCTCGCCCAGCGATGGGTATCTTCATACGACAGAGCGGATAACTCACCGATAGGAACCTGCGTGGCGTATACGAAAACAGTTCTCGACGAGCTCCGATCGTTGCAGGGCGGCGGCCGGGGGAAGGCGCTGCTCGCGATCGCCAGTAGCTCGTTTCTGCTGATCGGCGTGCAGATGATCTACCCCGTGTTGCTCCCCGAACTCCGGAGCGCCTACGATCTCGGGCTCACGACCGCGGGGCTGCTTCTCACCGCTCTGTGGGTTGCCAACGCGGTCGGCCAGCTTCCCGGCGGAATGCTGGCCGATCGGATCGGGGAGGGGCGGACGATCGTCGCGAGCGTCGTGCTCTCGGCGATCACTCTCGCGTTGATCGTGACGGCGGTCTCGGTTCTCGCGCTGTTCGCCGCGACGGTGCTTCTCGGCTTCGCGATCGCGCTGTTCGGCGTCGCTCGATACACTGCCCTCCACGACCTGTTCCCGGAGCAGGTCGGGACGACGATCGGCATCGTCCTGGCGGCAGCCGACGCCGGGCAGGCGCTACTGCCGCCGTTTGCCGGCTTCGTCGCCGTCGCGTTTCTCTGGCAGTTCGGCTTCGGTTTCACGATCCCGCTGTTCGTGCTCGTCGCGCTCGTCCTCTGGCTCTACGTCCCGGGTCGGACGTCGAGAGAGATCACCGGCGACGACACCGTTTCGCTCGCGACCGTTCGATCGATCGTCTCGTCGATGCGGACTCGGGCGATCGGCTACGGGACCGCCGCGTTCATCGTCTACGTCGTCATCTGGGTCGCCTTTACCGGGTTCTATCCGACGTATCTGATCGAAGTCAAGGGGCAATCCTCGACGGTCACGGGGATCCTCTTCGGGCTGTTCTTCGCGACCGGCGTCGTCGTGAAACCGCTCTCCGGGGCCGCCTACGACCGGGTCGGGACGAAGCTCTCGCTTCTCGCCATCGCCGCCATTTCGATCGTGGGGCTGGTGTCTCTTCCCTTCGTCGAGGGGATCCCGCTTTTGATCGCCGCCACCGTGTTGGTCGCCCCGATTCTCGGGAGCGGGACGATCGCGCAGTCGCATCTGGTCGCCGCCCTCCCCAGCGAGATCAGGGGAACCGGTCTCGGCGTCATCCGGAGTGCGGTGATGGGAATGGCGGCACTGAGTCCGGCCGCCTTCGGCGCGGCGGCCGAGCGCGGGTTCTTCGACGAGGCGTTTCTGGCGCTCGCCGGATTAGCGGGGCTGATGATCCTCTTCGTCGTCCGGATCCCGAGCGAGTAGTCGTCCACTTTATGAGTCGGTCGGCCGAGCACCGACTATGGGACGACTCGACGACGAGACGGTGATCGTCACCGGCGCGAGCCGGGGACTCGGCACATCGATGGCGACGCGGTTCGCACGGGAGGGTGCGAACGTGGTGTTGACGGCCAGAGACGAGGCTGCACTTCGGGACGTGGCAGACGAGGCCGGCGGGGAGACGCTCGTCGTCCCCGCGGACGTGACTGACGAGCCGTCGGTCGAGACGCTCGTCGAGACCACCGTCGAGCGCTACGGCGAACTCACGGGAGTCGTCAACAACGCCGCGGTCGGCATGTTGAGTCTCTACGACGAACTCCGAAACGTCACCGAAATCGACGTCTCGGACTGGCGACTGATCATGGAGGTCAACGTCACCGGCGTCTTCCTCTGTACGAAACACGCGCTCTCGGAGATGGATCGCGGGAACGTCATCAACATCTCGTCGGGGCTCGGTCGGCGCGGCGAAGCCGGCTGGAGCCCGTACGTCACCTCCAAGTGGGCCGTCGAGGGATTCACTCGGACGGTCGCCGACGAGGTGGCCCCGGAGATAAACGCCAACTGCCTGGATCCCGGCGGGCGAGTCGAGACCGACTTCTGGAACCACCTCTCCGAGGAGGAGCGGGCGTCGATTCTCGATCCCGACGTGATGGACGAGGCGGCGACGCTACTGCTCGAACAGCCGCCGAACGGCGTCACCGCCGAATCGCTGCCCGCCGGTGACTGGGAGGATCGACTCGGCTAGCTCGAGAGGATGACGGCGTCGCCCGGATCCACGCCGAACACTTCGTCGCCACGCCCCCGGTTGACGGCCAGCTCGACGTAGCCGTGGCTCCCCACGGTGGCGACGGCGGTTCCGGGTGCGACGGCCGCGTACGATCGGACGACCGGTACGACGGCGCCGTCGACGGCGATCTCTTCGCAGTCGTCGAGCTCCGTTCCGGGGACGTTCGTCACGACGTTGCCGAAGCCGTCGACGACGAGTACCTCACCGATCGTCTCCGCTCCGAGTTCGGGCTTCGGGAAGCGAATCGTTTCGTAGCTGTCAGTCGGAACGAGGCCGTCAACAGCCTCGAGCGAGTCGATGCCGAGTTCGTGTACCTCAGCCGCGGTCGGGGCGAAGACGTCCCGTCCGTGGAACGTCGAACTGCGGGGGTTCTCGACGAGCCGTTCGTAGACCGCGATATCGTCGGCGAGCGCTCGGGCGGCCGGCAACAGCAGCCCGTTGTCCGGGCCGACCAGGACGTGTTCGCCGGCGCGGACGACGAGCGCGGCGCGCTCGGTACCGACGCCGGGATCGACGACGGCGCAGTGGACTGCCGGCGGGAATTCGGGTAGCGTCTCCCGGAGCCAGAACGCGGCGGTTCGGACGTCTTGCCGCGGGAAGTCGTGGGCGACGTCGACGATGCGGGCGTCGGTGCGCTGGAGGATAACGCCCTTCATCGCCGCGGGATACGGCGACCCGAAGTCCGAGGCGAGAGTGATCATTCTACTCGTCGGCTGGGTCCCCATCGCCGTCGGCGCCGTTCGCGTCGGTGGCCGTGATCTGCTGGAACCGCTCGACGCCGTCGATCTCCTCGACGACCTCCGAGACGGCGTCGGGAACGAGCGTCTCCCAGTCGCTGTCGGTCGCCATCCGGTCGCGGACCTCCGTCCCCTCGAACTCCTCGCGGCGGAACATCGGCGACTGTCGGACCTCGATGCTGGCTTCCTCGAACAGTCGGATGACGAGTGGGTTGTTCGAGTAGGCGACGTCGAACTGCGGACACATCGACTCGACGTGGCTCACCCACACGGAGTTGCGGTTGATGTCCTCGATCGGCACCGCGTACGTGACGAGATCTAGCTCGACGAGCGCCTTCGTGATCATCATGATCCGCTCGCCTGCAGTGAAGGGGTTTCTCGCGGTGTGAGACTGGTCGGCGCTGCCGATTCCGACGACGAGTTCCTCGACGTCCTCCGCGATGCGTTCGACCATCGCGTGGTGGCCCTCGTGGTACGGCTGGAACCGACCGATGTAGAACCCGCGGGTCATATCGGAGTGAATCGGTTGCTGATTTTATAAAGACGGCGGGACGGCCGTCAGAGAGTGCCCTCTCGACTCATCGCGCCGCAGTGTTGCGCTTTCCCTCGACGGGACGCTCGACGATGGGAGAAAGTATATCAGTCGAGGAGCCTTCCCTACTGGTAATAGCGACCGTTCTATGAGCAACGATACGGATCCGAACGACAGCCCCGATCGCGAACGGGACGCCCCGGAGCCTGACCGCAACGGTCAGGGTGAGGAGCGCCCCCGCGACCGCGATCGGCGAAACGCCAACGTTCCCTCAGAGGACGCCGACGAGACGATCGACGATCTCGTCGACGGCGACGGCCTCGGCAGCGACGTCGAAGTCGAAGGGGACGTCGAAATCGACGAGGACGCGGAGGATTCGCTTCTCGGCGGCCTCCAGATCTCCTCGAGCGCGGACATCGAGGTCCCTGATCGACTCGTCGATCAGGTGATCGGCCAGGATCACGCGCGGGATATCGTCCTCAAGGCGGCGAAGCAGCGCCGCCACGTGATGATGATCGGCTCGCCCGGGACCGGGAAGTCGATGCTCGCGAAGGCGATGAGCCAGCTCCTGCCGAAGGAGGAGCTGCAGGACGTCCTCGTCTATCACAACCCCGACGACGGGAACGAACCGAAGGTTCGAACGGTTCCCGCCGCGAAGGGTGACCAGATCGTCGAAGCCCACAAGGAGGAGGCGCGAAAGCGCAACCAGATGCGGAGCTTCCTGATGTGGATCATCATCGCGGTCGTCTTCGGCTACGCGATTTTGATCGCCCAACAGCTCCTGCTCGGGATCCTCGCCGCGGGTATCATCTACATCGCGTTCAAATACGCCTCCCGCGGTTCGGACGCGATGGTGCCGAACCTGCTCGTCAACAACGCCGACCAGCAGATCGCACCGTTCGAGGACGCCACCGGCGCCCACGCCGGCGCGCTGCTCGGCGACGTCCGGCACGACCCCTTCCAGTCCGGGGGGATGGAGACGCCCTCCCACGACCGCGTCGAAGCCGGTGCCATCCACAAGGCGAACAAGGGTGTGTTGTTCATCGACGAGATCAATACGCTCGACATCCGCAGCCAGCAGCACCTCATGACGGCGATTCAGGAGGGCGAGTTCGCCATCACCGGGCAGAGCGAACGTTCCTCGGGTGCGATGGTGCAGACCGAACCCGTTCCGACCGACTTCGTGATGGTCGCGGCGGGGAACCTCGACGCGATGGAGAACATGCACCCGGCACTCCGCTCGCGCATCAAGGGGTACGGCTACGAGGTGTACATGGACGACACCATCAAGGACTCCCCGGAGATGCGCCGGAAGTACGCTCGGTTCGTCGCTCAGGAGGTCGCGAACGACGGTCGGCTGCCGCCGTTCACCGAGGAGGCGATCGAGGAAGTGATCCTCGAAGCCCGGCGCCGGGCCGGACGGAAGGGGCATCTCACTCTCGAGTTCCGGAACCTCGGCGGACTCGTCCGGGTCGCGGGCGACATCGCCCGCGCGGAGGAAAAGGAGAACACGACCCGGGACGACGTGCTGCAGGCGAAGGCGCGCTCCCGCTCGATCGAGCAGCAGCTAGCGGACGACTACATCGAGCGCCGGAAGGACTACGAGCTCACGGTCAACGAGGGCGAAGTCGTCGGCCGCGTCAACGGTCTCGCCGTGATGGGTGAAGACTCCGGAATCGTCCTCCCCGTGATGGCCGAGGTAACGCCGTCGCAGGGTCCGGGCGAGGTGATCGCGACCGGCCAGCTCAAGGAGATGGCTCAGGAGGCGGTTCAGAACGTCTCGGCGATCATCAAGAAGTTCTCCGACGAGGACATCTCCCAGAAGGACGTCCACATCCAGTTCGTGCAGGCCGGTGAGGGGGGCGTCGACGGCGACTCCGCGTCGATCACCGTCGCCACCGCCGTCATCTCGGCGCTGGAGAACGTCCCGATCGAGCAGGACCTCGCGATGACCGGCTCGCTTTCGGTCCGCGGGGACGTCCTGCCGGTCGGCGGCGTCACTCACAAGATCGAGGCGGCAGCGAAGGCCGGCCTCAGTACGGTGATCATCCCGAAGGCCAACGAACAGGACGTGATGATCGAGGAGGAGTACGAGGAGATGATCGACATCGTTCCGGTCTCGCACATCTCCGAGGTGCTCGACGTCGCGCTCGCCGGCGAGCCGGAGAAGGATTCCCTCGTCGACCGACTCAAAAACATCACGGGACAGGCGCTCGAAGGAAGCACTGTCAGCGGCACCGGAAGCCCGAGCCCGCAGTAACGTGACCCGGTGGGTCGCCTTCGCGGGCGTCGCCGTTCTCGTCCTCGCCGTCCTTCTCGTCCTCGCTCGAGCGTCCCAGAGCGTCGTGAGCGATATCTCGACGGCTCCCGACCGGTGGCTCGACCGACTTCCCGACGGCGCCGATCACCTCGACGCCACCGCGACGCCGCGCCCGCTCCAGTCGTCGCGCGATCCGTCGTCGGTCGCACTGCTTCTCAACGTCGCCGTCTCTCAGGGGATCTTCGCGACGGTACTGCTCGCCGCGGTCTGGTGGGCGCAGGTGCCGATGTCGACGCTCGGCGTCTCCGGGGATCCGTGGAGTACCGGCTGGCCGGCCCTCGTCGTCGGCGTCGGAGCAGGTATCGCGCTCGTGTTCGCGAACACTCTCGCCGGCGGGTTGGCGCGCGCCGTCGAGCGGGACCCCAGCGAACGGCTCCGCGAACTGCTGGCGCCCGACTCCGCTGCCGGTTGGCTCCTGCTTTTTTTCGCGGTGTTGCCGACCATCGCCGTCTTCGAGGAACTGCTCTTTCGAGCCGTGTTGATCGGTGCGTTCTCGGCCGGGTTCGATCTCTCGCCGTGGCTGCTCGCGGTCGTCTCCTCGGTCGCGTTCGCAGTCGGCCACGGTGCGCAGGGCGGGCTCGGGGTCGTCGTCACCGGCCTTCTTGGATTCGCGCTCGCGGTCGTCTTCGTGGTGACAAACAGCTTACTCGCGGTCGTCGTCGCCCACTATCTAGTCAACGCCGCGGAGTTCGTCGTCGCCGAGGGGCTCGGCTGGGAACCGTTCGGGTAGTGACCGGGAGCTCTCGCCTTCCTGTCGTGCTGTCGGTGGCTACAGTTCCTCGAGCGCCCGGAGCCGCTGTTCGATCTCCGGTGGCGCCGCACTCGGTCCGTCCCGGACGCGGTGATCCGGGATCAGGAGCGGTGTGGGGTTCTCCGCGAGCGCCGTTCGAACGAGCTGGTGGTCGTCGGGTTCGTCGGGGTCGAGCCCCGGTGTCAGGGACGCGACTTTCTCGACGGAGTACTGCTGTCTGTACGGAATCGCACGGACAGTCTCCAGTACGGATCGCTGATCGGTCGGCACCGTCAGGGCGATGTCGACGTCGGTGAACGTCTCTTCACCCCCCTCGAGATACGCCTCGATCCGGTCGAGGAGCTCGAGTTCCTCGCCGGCGTCCGGCTCGGGCGTCGACGGGAACGAAACCGACAGCACACGTCCGCTCGCCACGCCCACCTGCACGTGGCGATTCAGATACGCCGACTCCCGCGCGTAGATCCCGGATTCGGCCTCCATATCTATCTCTCAGCCGTCCGGGGCTTGAAAGTTGATGTGGTGCGGCGAACGCAACTCTTATGTTCAAATAAGTCCGTTAGTGTACAGTAATGAGCAATAGTGGCGAGATGGCTCCAGCGGTTCGGTCGATTCTGGCCGCCGCTGCGGAGCGTCCGGGGGGTGAAACCCGCCTCTCGGTCGAGGCGCGTTCGCTGTCGACCGCGTTCGCGTCGGCTTCCGCCGACGGTCGCGTCCCGGTGATCGCGGAGGTCAAGCCGACGAGTCCGACGACGGACGGCAAACGGACGGACGATCCGGTCGCTCTGGCCGAGGAGATGGTGGCCGGCGGCGCCGCGGCGATCTCCGTCCTGACCGAACCGGAGCATTTCGGCGGATCGCCCGAAACGCTTCGCCGGGTCCGCGACGCGGTCGACGTTCCCGTACTTCGGAAGGACTTCCTCCTCCGGGAGAATCAGCTCGACGTCGTCGAGGCCGATGTCGTGCTGCTCATCGTCCGATTCGTCGACGACCTTGAGGGGTTACTCGAGGCGGCCCGCGACAGGGGGTTTCAGGCACTCGTCGAGGTGCATACTCGCGACGAGCTCGAAACGGCCGTTTCGGCGGGGGCAGATATCGTCGGGGTGAACAACCGGGATCTCGGGCGGCTCGAGGTCGACCTCGGCACGTTCGAGCGCGTCGCACCCGCGGTACCCGACGACGTCACCCTCATTGCCGAGAGCGGCATAGGATCACGGGACGACGTTCGACGGATGCGGACGGCCGGCGCCGACGGCCTGCTCGTCGGATCGGCGATCATGGACGGATCCGTCCGCGAGAACACGGAGCGATTCACAGATGTCTAACTCGGAAACGAAGTTCGGTGATTACGGCGGACAGTACGTCCCGGAGGCGCTGATGCCTGCGATCGAGGAACTGACGGACGCCTACGAGCGGTACGTTCTCGACAACGAGGACGGATTCGTCGACGAGTTCCGGAACCGACTCCGGGATTTCGGCGGTCGGCCGACGCCGCTCGGTCGCGCGGATCAGTTGAGCGAGCGGTACGGCCACGAGATCTATCTCAAGCGCGAGGATCTCGTCCACGGCGGTGCTCACAAGCTCAACAACGCGCTCGGACAGGTGCTCCTCGCGAAGTACATGGGCAAGGAGCGGATCATCGCCGAAACCGGTGCCGGACAGCACGGTACCGCGACGGCGATGGCAGCCGCTCACCTCGACGTGCCCTGCGAGATCTACATGGGTCGGCGCGACATCAACCGTCAGCGACCCAACGTCTTCCGAATGCGGATCAACGGTGCGGAGGTCAACCCCGTCGACGTCGGTCGTGGAACGCTAAAGGAGGCGATAAGCGAGACGATGCGCGACTGGGCGACGACGGTCGAGACGACCCACTACGTCATCGGTAGCGTCGTCGGCCCCGCCCCGTTCCCCGCGATGGTTCGGGACTTCCAGTCGGTGATCAGCGAGGAGGCTCGCGAGCAGGCGATCGAGCGAACCGGTGGACTCCCGGGAACGGTCGTCGCCTGCGCCGGCGGCGGCTCGAACACGATGGGCGCCTTCGCCGAGTTCGTCGACGACGAGGGCGTCGACCTGATCGCGGTCGAGGCCGGTGGCTCGGCGCTCGACGTCGACGAGGAGCGCGGCGTCGCACCCAACTCCGCGTCGCTGTCGATCGGCGAGGAGGGCGTCCTCCACGGAGCGCGGACGAAACTGCTCCAGGACGGCCATGGCCAGATCATGGAGTCCCATTCGATCTCGTCGGGACTCGACTACTCCGGCGTCGGGCCGGAGCTCGCTCACCTCGTCGACGTGGGGCGGGTGACTCCCGCCACGGTCGGTGACGACGCCGCCCTGGAGGCGTTCCACCGGCTCTCGACCGACGAGGGGATCATCCCGGCGCTCGAGACGGCCCACGCATTCGGCTTCCTCGAGGAGGCGCTCGGCGGCGACGACGCCACGAAACTGGCCGAACCGATCGTCGTCAACGTCTCCGGACGCGGCGACAAGGACCTCGAGGCCGTCATCGAGGAAACCGAGGCGCGGGAGCTGCCGAACGCGCCGACGATGGAGGTGTTCGAATGAGTTCAAGCGACCGGGACGACCCCGCGAAGCGAGCGAGCGGGCTCGAAGCGGCGTTCGACGAGCCGGCGTTCGTTCCGTATCTGGCCGCCGGCGATCCCGACTTCGAGTCGTCGCTGGAGTACGTCGAGGCGCTGGCTCGCGGCGGCGCCGACGTCATCGAGCTGGGGCTCCCCTTCTCGGAACCGATCGCCGAAGGACCGACGATTCAGCGGGCCGTCGCCCGCGCGCTGTCCTCGGGGATGACCCCGGAGCGGTATTTCGAGTTCTGCGAGCGACTCGACGTCGACGTGCCGCTGGTCTGTATGACCTACTACAACCTCATCTACCAGTACGGCGACGAGCCGGTCCGGTCGTTCGTCGAGCGCGCCGCGGCGGTCGGGATCGAGGGATTCGTCGTCCCGGATCTGCCGGCCGAGGAGGCGGACCTCCTTCGGGAGGCGTGCGACGAGTTCGGCCTCGATCTGATCTTCATCGTCGCGCCGACGACCCGCGGGGAGCGGCTCGAACGGATCATGGCACAGGTCTCGGGCTACGTCTACGTCCAGGCGCGCCTCGGCGTCACTGGTGCCCGCGAAACCGTCTCGGATCACACGGCCGAGAGCCTCCAGCGGATCGCGGAGCGCGGCGGCTCGGCCGCCACCGACGTTCCGAAGGCGGTCGGGTTCGGAATCTCCTCGGGCGAGCAGGCCGCCGCGGTCGTCGAAGCGGGTGCCGACGGCGTCATCGTCGGCTCCGCGCTCGTCGACATCGTCGCGGAGGGGGACGAAACCGGTCGACCGACCGACGCCGTCGCCGCCGATCTCGAGGCGATGGCCCGGGAGTTAAAGGAGGGTGCGCTCGCGGGTGGGCAACGTCGTCCGCGACCGGAACGAACTTGAGGGAACCTACCACACCAACAAACAACATGAACGCAGGGAAAGCTGCACGCCTCGAACGAGTCGGAACGGACGGTAGCTACGTGATCATACCGATGGACCACGGGATAACTCTCGGCGCGGTCGAGGGACTGAAGGAGATCGAATCGACGATCGACGCGGTGACGCGGGGGGGCGCCGATGCCGTACTCACTCAAAAGGGGATCGCCCCGCGCGCCCATCCGAATCTCAACGGGTCGGGCTACGTCGTCCACCTCAACGGCTCGACGGTGATCGGTCCGGACGAAAACGACAAACGAATGACGGGAAGCGTCGAGGCCGCGATCCGCGCCGGTGCCGACGCCGTCTCCTTGCATCTCAACGTCGGCTCGAACCACGAGCGCGAGCAGATCGAGCAGCTCGGTCGGTTGACCGACGAGGCAGACGCCTACGGTATTCCGGTACTGGCGATGACGTACGCCAGGGGTCCCGACGTCCAGGGCGACGATCCCGAGGCGCTCGGACACGCGGTCCGGCTCGGCGAGGAGCTCGGTGCCGACCTCATCAAGACGGGGTACAGCGGCGACGCCGACAGCTTCGAGCACGTCTGTGAGTCGACGCGGCTTCCGGTGCTCATCGCCGGCGGATCGCCGGACGGCGACCTCGAGTCGCTACAGGCGGTTCGCGGCGCGATGGACGCCGGCGGCGCCGGCGTCTCGATGGGTCGAACCGTCTTCCAGCACGACGATCCCGAGGCGATGGCGCGAGCCGTCTCGGCGGTCGTCCACGACGACCGGTCGGCGGCCGAGGCACTCGAAATCGCCGGCTTGTAGGCTTCCGCCACGTTGAATAGCCGGCCAGCCATCCCTCCGAGCATGACACGTTCCGTTTGGTTGAAAGCCGACGACGAGGTCGGCGACTGGGAGGCGCGAAAGGGTCGGATCACCGCGGGCCTCGAAGCCGGCGTCGACTGGGTGCTCGTCGATCGCCGCGACGTCGACCGCGTTCGCGATCTCGGTTCGGTGAACGTCGCAGCGTTCGCCGGCGACGACGTTCACGTGATGGACGCCGAGGGCGAATCGACGGCCGAACCCGACGCGATCGTCGTCGGCAAGGACGGGGAGGGCGACGGAACGGTCGATCTCCCCTCGGATCTCTCCGGCTCCGCGGATCTGACGACGCTGCGCCGGTCCGACGAGTCGACCGGCGCGTTCATCCGGATCTTCGACGAGGAATACGAGGCGTTCGCCGAGGCGGCGGCGACGGAGTCGGACCACACGATCGTCGTCGCCGAGAACTGGCAGATCATCCCCCTCGAGAACCTCATCGCCCGGATCGGCGAGGAGACCGACCTCGTTGCTGGCGTTCGGTCGGCGGAGGAGGCGAAAACCGCCTTCGAGACGCTCGAAATCGGCGCCGACGCCGTTCTGCTGGACAGCGATTCGCCGGACGAGATCCGGGCGACCGTCGAGGCCCGCGACGCGGTCGAGCGGGAGACGCTCGAGATGCAGTACGCGACGATAACGGCGATCGAACAGACCGGCTCGGCGGATCGGGTTTGCGTCGACACCGCTTCGATTCTCGACCACGACGAGGGGATGCTCGTCGGATCGATGAGTCGCGGGCTCTTCTTCGTCCACGCCGAGACCGCCGATTCGCCGTACGTCGCCAGCCGCCCGTTCCGGGTCAACGCCGGTGCGGTCCACGCCTACGTTCGGACACCCGATGGCGGAACGAAATACCTCTCGGAGCTCCGTTCCGGCGACGAGGTACAGCTCGTCGACACCGATGGCAACACCCGCGAAGCGATCGTCGGTCGAGCGAAGATCGAAAAGCGCCCGATGTTTCGGATCGAGGCGGAGCTGGAGAACGGCGACCGGATCGAGACGCTGCTGCAGAACGCCGAGACCATCAAGGTCGCCACGGAGACAGGCAGGACCGCGGTCACGGATCTGGAGGTCGGCGACGAACTTCTCGTCTACTACGAGGACGTCGCGCGCCACTTCGGTGAGGCAGTCGAGGAGAGCATCATCGAGAAGTGATCAGTCGACTGGCTCGCGCTCCAGCTGGGTGGTACACCAGTGACAGAACTCCAGCGTCGGATCGATCTCGCGACCGCAGTGCGGACAGCGCGGCCCGTCCTCCTCGTTCGTCGCCGCCGCGTACGCTGCCGCCCAGTAGGCGTCGAGCCCCGAGAACGCCGACACCGACATCATCGCCAGCGCGAGGCCGCTCGGAACGTCCGCGGTGACGAAGAGCCCGAAGAGGGCGGCCAGCGCTTCCGTGCCGGTCAGTTCGAGCCCCATCGTCCGGACCGCGAACAGGAACGAGCCGATCCACAGCACGAACCAAAGCAGCGCGCGGAACCACTCCCGGAGATAGGCGTGACCCAACCCCGGTTGGAGAAACGAGAGCAGCGCGGCGAGTAGTGGGCGTCTATCGAACCGTCGACTCATCCTTCCGGATAGGTAGCCGACACGTGCGTATAAAACTGTTCTACCGGAGTGCGTCGATTAGCGCCCGCATCGTCGACAGGTCGTACTGACCGGGCGCCGTCGCCGACTCCGGATCGACCGGCGCGTAGCCGATCTTCGACCCGTACAGCGGTGCGACGACGCGAGTGTGCCGTCCCGCCTCGCCCATCCCCATCGTCGCGACGGGGACGCCGCGCTTCGTCAGCGATCGGGTCACCGACAGTAGCGCGAGCGTGTCGTCCTCGTCGTGGGCCACCGTCGCGACCTTGGCGACGTCGCCGTACTCGCCGGCACGGCGGAGCCGCGACTCGAGCTCCTCTCTCGGCGGCGTCGCCTCGAAGTCGTGCGTCGATACCACGACGTCGACGTCCGCTGCCGCCGCGGCTTCTAGCAGTCCGTCGGCGTCGCTGCGCTCGACCGTCGTCAGCTCGACGTCGATCGCCTCGACCGCCGCGATCTCGAGCGCGGCTTCAAGCGCTTCGAGCCGTCCCTCGTCGTCTGCCGCTCCACCTTCCCACGCGGGACGGTTCGTCGCGAGGATCGGCAGTTCGCCGCCGTACTCCGACAGCGCGATCAGCGGATCGTCGGCGAGGTCCATCCGGAACTCGACGCAGTCGGCGTCGCCGCGGGCGGCCGGCTCCTCGTCGAGATCTGCCGTCGCGGCCGCGAGCGTGAATCGATCGGAGAGCTGCATATCTCGGCTCCGTCGTCGACTGTTAAAGCGGTTCGTGTCGCGCGACTGCGGTCGACTCCCCACGAACGTCGACCGACTCGACGGTCAGAAGCTCGATCGATCGCTCCTGTTTCGTCACGACCCGGGTGTCGTAGTGGACCGACTCGTACTCCGGCGTCTCGTCGCGGTCGGCGACGAACGCCTCGTGGGCCGCCAACCGCTCGGCGGCGCGTTCGCGGGACCGGGCAGGCACGTCGGCGATCCGATCGAAGAAGGTTCCGGCCAGATCGGGATCGCTCTCGACGCCGACCGACGAGCGTCCCGCGAACAGCGCCGCCACCGAGGTCGTTCCCGTGCCGACGAACGGATCGAGGACGGTGTCGCCCCGGACCGAAAACATCCGAACGAGCCGCAGCGGGAGCTCGAGCGGAAACGCGCCGGAGCGCTCGCGGGCGCCGTTGTCGGTCCGCTGGCGCGTCCCGCGGATCTCCCAGCAGTCCGAGAACCACTCGTTTCGCTCCTCCCAGAAGAACGCCGAGGCGTATCGGTCGGGGTCGTTCGGCTCGAACGACCGTGTGCCGCCGTTCCGAAAGAGGAGAATGTGTTCGTGTTCCAGCGTCGGGTAGGCGTTCGTCGGGAGCGTTCCCGACCCCATGAACTTCGCCGTGCTGTTGGTCGGCTTTCGCCAGACGATGCCGGGGAGCTGGACGAGACCGAGCTCCGAGAACGTCTCCGTGATCCGTGCGTGATTCGGGTAGAGGCGGTAGTTCCCGCCGAGCCGACGCGTCGCGTCGCCGACGTTGATCGCGACGATTCCGCCCGGTCGCAGTCCCGCGGCGACGCGCTCCCAGACGGCGTCGAGAATGGCGTGCATCCGATCGAACGCGGCGTCGCCGTCCCCGTCGTCCAGCGCCGCTTCGATCGCCGAATCCTGAGCGGCGAAGCTCTCGTCCCACATCTCGACCATCGGATACGGTGGCGAGGTGACGACGAGATCGACGCCCTCGGGGATGGCGGCGTCGCGGGCGTCGCCGGTGTGGATCTCGTGGGTCGTCTGCACGTCTCCGGTGTGTCGGTCCCGGGTTAGGTGTTTTGCGGTCGGCGCCTCGAGACAGAAGGTTCATGCCCGAAGATTCCCTCGGTTCGCCGATGAGCGACCGGGAGGTAAGCGTCGTGCTCCCCGCCTACAACGAGGCGGCGACGATCGAGCGAACCGTCGAGGTGACCCTCGAGACGCTCGGCGCGTTTCTCCCCGACAGCAGTTTCGAGGTGATCGTCGCCGAGGACGGCTGCGATGACCGCACCCCCGAGATCGCGAGCCGGATCGCGCGCGCCGATCGTCGGGTTCGACACGTTCACAGCGACGAGCGGCTCGGTCGCGGTGGCGCGCTCGAACGCGCCTTTCGGGCGAGCGATGGCGACGTACTCGTCTACTTCGACACGGATCTGGCGACGGGGATGCACCACCTCGAAGAGCTGATCGAGTCGATCCGGACGGACGGCTACGACGTCGCGACCGGCTCCCGATGGATGCCGGAAAACGTCGCGAACCGACCGCTGCGTCGGGATGTCGCCTCCCGCGGCTTCAACGCGCTGGCGCGGCTCGTTCTCCGTTCGAGGCTGCGGGACCACCAGTGCGGCTTCAAGGCGTTCGACCGCGACGCGCTGTTCGCGCTCGTGGACGACGTCGAGGACGACCACTGGTTCTGGGACACGGAACTCCTCGTCCGTGCTCAGCGAGCCGGATTCGGGGTCCGGGAGTTTCCGGTCGACTGGGAGCCGAAAGGGGAGACGAAGGTCGATCTGATCCGCGACGTCGTCGGGATGGGGAGCGGCATCGTTCGGCTGTGGTGGCAGCTGTCGGCTCGCCCGCGGATCGACCGACGGGTGACGATGGCCGCGGGAACGCTGCTCGTGCTCGCCGCCGTCGCGCTGATGACCGTCTATCTGGACCCCTCGGCGGTCGTCGAGGCGATCGCGGCGGCCGACCGGCGCCTGCTCGCCGCCGCCACCGGGCTCTATCTGCTGTCGTGGCCGCTGCGCGGGCTTCGATACCGGGACATCCTCGCCGAGCTCGGCTACCACGAGCGAGTCGGATTTCTCACCGGCGCGGTGTTTATCAGTCAGACCGGGAACCTCGTCTTTCCGGCACGGGCCGGCGACGCCCTCCGTGCCTACATCGTCAAGGCGCGGGGCGGGATCCCGTACACGTCGGGGTTCGCGTCGCTGGCGATCGAGCGCGTCTTCGATCTCCTGACGATCGCGACGATGGCCGGGGTGACGCTACTGGCACTCGCGGCTGCGGGCGTCGACGTGACGGGAATCGGAGCCACCGGCGCCCCCGAGGCGGGTCGGGAAAGCGGGAGAACGGCCGTCTACGTTGCCGCCGGCGTCGGCGCTGCGGCGATCTGTGTCGTCGCGATCATCGTCGCCACGGCGCGCTCCGACCGGAACCTGGTGCGGCCGACGCTCGAACGGATCAGCAGCGACGCCTACGTCGACGCCGTCGCGACCACGCTGGAGCAGTTTGCGGCCGACGTTCAGACGATCGCCCGGAGCCGGCGGGCCTTCGCCGTCGTCGGGACGGCGAGCGTCGCGGTGTGGTCGATCGACGTGCTGACCGCGATCGTCGTGTTCGCAGCGTTCGGGGTCGATCTCTCGCCGATCGCCCTCGTCGCGGTCGGTTTCTTCGCGGTCAGCGTCGGCAACCTGGCGAAGGTGCTTCCGCTGTCCCCCGGCGGTATCGGCCTGTACGAGGGGGCGTTCTCGCTACTCGTCGTCGCGCTCACGCCGGTCGGTTGGAGCGTCGCGCTGGCCGCCGCGATCCTCGATCACGCGATCAAAAACGTCGTCACGGTCGTCGGCGGCATCGGCTCGACGTTACTTTTCAACGTCTCGCTCACGACTGCGGTCGAAGAGTCGAGCGACGTGGACCGCGACGGGGTCATCCGCGACTGAGCACTTAAATGACTTCGTCGGAGACCGGCTCGCCCCAGTAAACGCGGTGTTTCGGTGCCGTAGCGTCACGATACCGAAACTACTAATACACTTTCGGTGCTATTTATGTTAGCGATACCGATCGGGCGTTCTGGGGTTGTATTTTCCCTGTAGCTCCCGCCTTCGCATCCGAGTATGAGCGAACACATCCGAACGCGATCGACCGACGAGACGGAGCGCGAGCACGACGAGCGAGCCGGCTGTCCCGAGTGTGGCGGCAAACTCGGCACCGACACCGAGCACGGCGAGACCGTCTGCCGTGACTGCGGCCTCGTCGTCGAAGAGGACGAGATCGACCGGGGGCCCGAGTGGCGCGCCTTCGACAGCGCCGAGAAGGACCAGAAGAGCCGCGTCGGCGCCCCGACGACCAACATGATGCACGACAAGGGGCTCTCGACGAACATCGGCTGGCAGGACAAAGACGCCTACGGCAACTCCCTCGGGAGTCGGCAGCGCCAGAAGATGCAGCGGCTCCGCAAGTGGAACGAGCGGTTCCGCACTCGCGACTCCAAGGAGCGCAACCTCAAGCAGGCGCTCGGGGAGATCGATCGCATGGCCTCCGCGCTCGGACTCCCGAAGAGCGTTCGCGAGACCGCGTCGGTCATCTACCGCCGCGCGCTCGACGAGAACCTCCTCCCCGGCCGCTCCATCGAGGGCGTCTCCACCGCCTCGGTGTACGCCGCCGCCCGACAGGCCGGCGTTCCCCGAAGTCTCGACGAGGTCGCGGGGGTCTCCCGCGTCGAAAAGAGCGAGATCGCCCGCACCTACCGCTACGTCGTCCGCGAGCTCGGCCTCGAGGTCCAGCCCGCAGATCCGGAGAGCTACGTCCCCCGTTTTGCGAGCGAACTCGAACTCTCCGAGGAGTCCGAGAACCGCGCCCGCGAACTGCTCCGCAACGCCAAAGAGCAGGGCGTCCACTCCGGGAAGTCGCCGGTGGGGCTGGCCGCCGCAGCGGTGTACGCCGCCTCGCTACTGACGAACGAGAAGACGACGCAAGCGGCCGTCAGCGAGGTCGCCGACATCTCCGAGGTCACCATCCGAAACCGCTACCACGAACTGCTCGAGGCCGAGCAGGATCTCGCGGTCGTGTAGTGCGGCGGAGATTCTCGCGGCGAACGACAGCCACTTGTCCGACAGTACCTATCGGCCACACGGAGATGACCGACGCGCGGTCGCAGCTGAACGGACCATGCTGACTGGAGACACACTCGCCCGCGCCGGTATCGACGCGATCGCGTTGAAACCGGCCGAACACGACGTATCGACGGCTGGCGAACTCGGAGTCGGAACGATCGTTCTCGACTACGAGGGACGGGAACATCTACCGGCTCCGGAGGCGCTCGCGACGCTCGCCGACGCCTACGAGCTGTTCGTGACGACGCCGGTTCGAGCCGACGGCTTCGATCCGCTCGGGGACGACGGGCTCGTGTCGTCGCTCCCGGACGCGGCAACGCGGGTGCTCGTCGCCGGCAACCCCGCGTATCTCGACACCCACGAGACCGATCGAGCGATCGCCCCCCGGCTGCGGGCCGCTCGCGAAGCCGCTCCCGACGCGTGGGTCGGGACCGAGGGGATCGAGCGAATCGCGCTCGCTGCCGGCGGGACGCAGTTCGAGCTGCTCGGTCGCGGTACCGAACGGGAGATCGAGGCGCTCCGCGGTGCCGGCTTCGACGGCTCGATCGCGGTGTACGCGCCGACGGTCCTCACGGACGATCCCGACGAGACGCTAAACGCGATCGGCGGCTACGTCGCCCGCCGTGGCGCGGTCAAGCGCGCGCTCCCGGAGGGATCGCCGACCGACGCCGCGGTCGGCGGCCGGGCGAGGGAGATCCTCCTCCGTGCTGCGGCCGACTACGCGCTCGTCGGCGACGTCGGGACGGTCCGCGAACGAATAGATGCGCTCGAAGCCGCCGGCGCCGACCACGTGGTCTCGTACCCCGCTCGCGGGCTCTCGCCGTTCCGCGACTAGCTCTCTTCGTCCTCGTCTTCCTCTTCCTCTTCCTCTTCCTCTTCGTCCTTCGGGAGCCTGATTTCGAGTGTCCCGTTCGGCGTCACCGTCGCTTCGGCGTTACTGACGTCGACGTTCGCGTCCTTCGGGAGATCGATCGAACCGTGCAGCGAGAGTCCACGTCCCGGATACCGCAACTCGAACTCCTCGTAGGGGTCCCGGAACCGATCGATCTGAACCTTGACGGTACCGTTCTCGAAGTCCACCCGGACGTTTTCCGAGCTGGTGCCGGGCGCGTCGAAGACGACAAGATAGGTGTCGTCGCTCTCGAGGAGGTCGACCGGGAGCGGTTTCCGTTCCTGCACCGAACTCGACGCCCGCCCGACCCCGTCGAGGACGGCGCGTCCGATGGACTCGCCGACCTCGCGGATCATACTTCGATTTCCTCCAGCGCGTCGGCGTCGCCGCAGTACGGACAGCTGAACGCCTCGATTCCCGTCCCGTCCGGCATCGAGTACTTGTAATGAAGCTCGATCATATCGAGATCACAGTCCTCGCGCGTACAGACGGCCTCCAGCGTCTTTGGCATGGATCGGTATAGGAGCGAGACGGTAATCAATGCCTCGGCGATCCCGCTCCATCCGCATCCGTTTTAGGCGTCGGCGCCCACGGCTACGGTATGAACGACCCGGCGACGGTCGAGGTGACGATCGTGGACGGCTACGTCGACGAGCCGGCCCACTTCGGCGTCCCGCCGTACATCTCTACGTATCCGCGGTTCGTGGCCGGGGCGGCCGTCGACGCCGGCGTCGATCCCGAGCGGATCACCTACCACACCATCGACGAGCTTCGGGACGATCGGATGAAGTGGCGCGACGTCGCCGAGGCCGACCTCCTCGTCTACGTCGGCGGAATGACTGTTCCGGGGAGTTACGTCGGGGGGACGCCGGCCGAACCCGACGAGGTCCGGGAACTCGCGTGGGTCGCCGAGGGAACGAGCGTGATGGGCGGTCCCGTCCGGTTCGGCGTTGGAGAGGCCAACGAGGGGGCGATCGAGACCGAACGGCAGAACCTCGACTACGACTTCCTCGCCGTGGCCGACGTCGAGGCCGCCGTGTACGACCTCGTCCACGGCGGTCTGGAGGGGTTCGAGAACCGATACCGGGACAACGACGAGCTCGATCGATGGGCGGCCAAGGGCGCCTTCGTCGTCGAACAGCACCCGAATCATCCGGAGTATCTGATCTGCGAGCTCGAAACGTCGCGGGGCTGTCCGTACCGCTGTTCGTTCTGCACCGAGCCGATGTACGGGGATCCGGCCTTCCGGTCGGCCCGCTCCGTCGTCGAGGAGGTCGACAATCTCTCGAATCACGGTGTCAGACACTTCCGGCTCGGGCGACAGGCGGATATCCTGGCGTTCGGTGGCGACGGTGAGGCACCGAACCCCGAAGCGTTGCGTGAGCTATACGGCGGAATCCGCGACGTCGCACCGGCGCTGGAGACGTTACATCTCGACAACATGAATCCGGTGACGATCGTCGACTATCCGAAACGCTCCCGGGAGGCGATCCGGATCATCGCCGAGCACAACACGCCGGGCGACACCGCGGCGTTCGGACTGGAGTCGGCCGACCCGCTCGTTCAGGAGGAGAACAACCTGCTCGTGACCGCCGAGGAGTGTCTCGAGGCCGTCCGGGTCGTCAACGAGGAAGGCGGGTGGCGTCCCGGGGAGACGCCGGGATCGGGACCATCCACCGACCCGAGCGCCACCCGGCTCCCGAAACTCCTCCCCGGGATCAATCTCGTCCACGGGCTCGCCGGCGAGCGCGCCGAGACCTTCGAGCACAACAAGCGGTTCCTCCGGGACGTCTACGACGCGGGACTGATGCTCAGACGGATCAACATCCGGCAGGTGATGGCCTTCGAGGGGACCGAGATGGCCGAGACGGGCGCGGAGATCGCCCACGACCACAAAAAGCAGTTCAAGCGGTACAAACGGGAGGTTCGCGAGGAGATCGACAACCCGATGCTCGAGCGGGTCACACCGCCCGGCACCGTCCTGCCCGACGTGCATCTGGAATACCACCGGGACGGCCGGACCTTCGGACGACAGCTCGGCACGTACTCGCTTCTGGTCGCGATCCCCGGCGAACGCGAGCTCGGTCGGACCGTCGACGTCGCGGTGACGGACCACGGCTATCGCTCGGTGACCGGCGTTCCGTACCCCCTCGACGTCAACAGCGCCTCGATCGACGAACTGCGGGCGCTTCCGGGGATCGGAAAGCAGCGAGCGGGTAACATCGTCGTCGACCGCCCGTACGACTCCCTCGGGGATCTCGACGTCGACGTCGGGGCGTTCTGCGTCGCCAACGCACCGCGGCGCGCCGACTGACTGGCGGCAACGTGGTTTTATACGGATTCGGCGTCAGCCGTGGCGTATGCCACCGCGAATCACGAAGATCGAATCGATCGAGTTCAGCTACCCGCTCGAGGATCGGGCCATCTACCCGGACGGCTTTTCGATCGCCTACCAGCCCGGGGAGACGACCCAGCGGCATCTCTTCGGGATCCGCGTCCACACCGACGCGGGCGTCACCGGGGAGTACGTCGGAGGGAACTCCCCCGGAATGGCCGAGCTGAACATGATCGCCGACTATCTGATCGGCAAGAACCCGCTGGCGCGGGAGAAACACTGGAGCGCGATGAAGCGGGCGCTGCGGAAGTACGACCGGATGGGAATCGGCCCGATCGATATCGCCCTGTGGGACCTCCTCGGCAACTATCGCGACGCGCCGATCCACGAGCTGTTGGGGACGTACCGAACGCGGTTCCCGGCCTACGCTTCGACGTACGGCGGCGACCGGAACGGCGGGCTCGACTCGCCGTCGGCATACGCCGACTTCGCCGAGGAGTGTCTGGAGTTGGGGTATCAGGGGTTCAAGATCCACGTCTGGGGCGGCGCGTGGCGGGACACCGACGAGGTCGTCGACGTCGTCCACGCTGTCGGCGAGCGGGTTGGCGACGAGATGGATCTGATGTTGGATCCGGCCTGCCAGCTGGAGACGTTCAACGAGGCGCTTCGGGTCGGGCGGGCCTGCGACGAGCAGGGGTTCGTCTGGTACGAGGATCCCTACCGCGACGGCGGAGTCTCCCAGCACGGTCACCGGAAGCTCGGGAAGTTCCTCGAGACGCCGATCCTTCAGACCGAACACGTCCGCGGGCTCGAGCCGTTCACCGACTTCGCCGCCACCGAATCGACGGATTACCTCCGGGCGGATCCGGAGTACGACGGTGGGATCACCGGCGCGATGAAGCGCGCCCGCATCGCCGAGGGGTTCGGGCTCGACGTGGAGTTTCACGCGCCCGGCCCCGCCCAGCGGCATTGTATCGCCGCCACCCGCAATACGAACTACTACGAGATGGCGCTGGTTCATCCCGAGGTGCCGAACACCACGCCGCCGGTGTACACCGACGGCTACGACGATCAGCTCGAAACCATCGATAGCGAGGGTTGCGTCGAGGTTCAGGAGGGCTCGGGTCTCGGCGTCGACTACGACTGGGCGTACATCGAGGACAACCAAACCGGCCGACGCGTGTACGAGTAGCTCGCCGATACGGTGGGCATCGAAGCGCGTTTATTCGCGCCGGTGTTCAGTGCGTCTATGTCCTTGTGCGTGACGTTTCTCGGGACCAGCGGGGCGGTGCCGACGACCCAGCGGAACACGAGCGGCGTCTTTCTCCGACGGGAGGGCGATCGTCTGCTCTTCGACTGCGGGGAGGGGACTCAGCGGCAGATGATGCGGTTCGGCACCGGGTTCGCGGTCGATCACGTCTTCGTCACGCATCTTCACGGCGATCACGTCCTCGGCCTGCCGGGGCTGCTACAGACGATGGATTTCAACGACCGGACCGATCCGCTCTCGATTCATGTGCCGAGCGGTACCGCCGGTGACGTCGAGGCGATGCTCGAAGTGACGCACGCGAGGCCGTCGTTTCCGCTCCGGATCAACCAGACCCGGGGCGGTCGCATCGCGCTGGACGCCGACGGCTACGAGGTTCGCGCCTTCGAGACGGACCACAACACTCGATCGGTCGGCTACGCGCTGATCGAGGCGGAGCGAAAGGGTCGGTTCGACCGCGAGCGCGCCGAAGAGCTCGGCGTCCCCGTCGGACCGAAGTTTCAGCGACTACACGCGGGCGAGGCCGTCGAACTGGCGGACGGAACAGTCGTCGAGCCCGAGCAGGTCGTTGGCGAACCGCGGCCCGGGCGCCGCGTGGTCTACACTGGCGACACGCGCCCCACCGACACGACCGTCGCGGCCGCCGAAAACGCCGAACTACTGATTCACGACGCCACGTTCGCGGAGGACAACGCCGAGCGGGCGTCGTGGACCGGTCACTCGACGGCGCGGGAGGCCGGAGAAATCGCCGCCGAGACCGGCGCGGCGAAACTCGCCCTCGTGCACATCTCCTCACGCTACGCCGGCGATTCGACGCCGCTGCAGCGGGACGCCGAGGCGGTCTTCGACGGCGAGGCGTTCGTCCCGGACGACGGCGACGCCCTCGACGTTCGGTTCCCCGACTGATCGGCTCACTCCCGTCGACGAACCATCGAGAGCGATTTCCAGGAGATCACCGGTTCGTCGTCGTCGTTGTATCCGGTTAGCTTCGTGCGGACGTGGCCCATCTCCGGATTGCTCTTCGAGGGACGCTTCTCGAGGATCTCGATCTCACAGCGGAGCGTGTCGCCGGGCCGAACCGGGCGGATCCAGCGGAGTTCGTCGACGCCGCCGGCACCCATGGCACTCTCCGGGTCGATGTAGTCGTCGACGAGCAGCCGCATGCAGATCGAGGCGGTGTGCCAGCCGCTGGCGACCAGTTCGCCGAACGCCGAGTCGGCCGCCGCCGCCTCGTCGACGTGAAACGGCTGGGGATCGTACTTCTCGGCGAATTCGACGATCTCTGCCTTGGTAATCTCGTAACTGCCCGTCTCGTGGACGGTACCGACCTCGATGTCCTCGAAGTAGTGTGCCATGCCTCGGTGTGTGGGAGGTGAGTACAAAAGCGTAGCCCGGCGGCACGGAGTTTATACTCGCCGATCTCGTACTGAAGCACGTGAGTACGCGAACGAGTGCCCTCGACGCCGTGGTGTTCGGCGTCGATGTCCAGAGCGGTGACGTTCGGGGGGATTCACCCTCGTACGCGCTCGTGATCTTCGACGGGGAGTCGATCGATCGGGACGTCGTTTCGCTGCGGAAGCTCCGACGGCTGATCGGCAGCGAGAGCCCGGCGATCGTGGCGACCGACAACGTCTACGAGCTGGCCGAGGACAAGCGATCGCTCGTCCATTTCCTCGGCGAGCTACCGAGCGAGACGAGGCTCGTGCAGGTGACCGGCGACGAGCGGCCGGAGCCGCTGTCGCGCGTCGCCGCCCGCCACGGCGTCCCCTACGGTAAAGCCCCGATGAAGGAGGCGGAGGCGGCCGCCCGACTGGCAGCCCACAACGTCGGCTACGAGGTGTCGGCATTCACCGATACGACGACCGTGAAGGTCGCTCGGGGGCGCTCGACCGGGAGCGGCGGCTGGAGCGAGGACCGCTACACGCGACGGATCCACGGCTCGGTGAAGACGACCGCCCGGGACGTCGAGTCCACGCTCGGGGAGGCGGCGCTCGACTACGAGGTCGAGATCACCGAAAAGTACGGCGGCTACGCGCGGGCCGTCTTCGAGGTGGAGGCGACGCCGGACGAGATTCCCATCTCGGCCCGCCGTTCCGGGGACGTTCGCATCGAGATCGAGCGGGAGCGCCGCGACGGGATCGAATACCGACCGCTCGCGAAACGCCGCGACCACGTCATCGTCGGCATCGATCCCGGCACGACGACCGCCGTCGCGCTCGTGGGACTGGACGGCGACGTCCTCGACGTCTGGTCGAGTCGGACCGCCGACACGGCGGACGTCATCGAGTGGATCATCGAAGGCGGTCGGCCGATCGTCGTCGCCGCCGACGTCGAGCCGATGCCGGAAACCGTCGAGAAGATCCGTCGGAGCTTCGACGCCGCCGGCTGGCGCCCCGACGTCGATCTCCCGGTCGACCGGAAGCTCCACCGAACCCGACAGCACGCCTACGACAACGACCACGAGCGGGACGCGCTGGCGGCGGCGCTTTTCGCCTTCGACGACCACGAGGACCAGTTCGGTCGGATCGCCCGGAAAGTCCCCGCGGGGTTCGATCGCGGAGAGGTGATCGCGCGGGTCGTCACCGGCGAGGAGAGCGTCGAAGCGGTTCTCTCGACGCTCCGAGACGACGACGACTCCGACGAGGGCTCCTCCGACCACGACCCCCGGGAGCTCACGGAGGACGAAAAGCGGATCAAGCGACTCCGAGCCCGGATCGACCGACTCGAGGACCACGTCGAGACGCTGAAGGAGACGGTGGCGCGGAAGGACGACCGGATCGAGGAGTACGAGACCGAACTCTCGGAGGCGCGACGGGAGGAGCGCCGCGAGGCTCGCGAGCGCCGCGAGGTAAACCGCCTCGAACGCGAGACCGGGCGCCTCGAGCGGGCGCTCGAGGACGCCCGCGAGGAGAACGAGGCGCTCTCGGCGAAGCTCGAGCGACTGAAGGAGCTGTGGCGGATCGACCACTCCGACTTCGCGGATGTGGCCGGCGACAGGCGCGATCTCGTCTCGGTAAAACCGATCGAGCAGTTCACGAAGGGCGCCATCGCCGACGCCGAGGAGCGCTACGGGATCGCCTCGGGCGACGTCGTGTTGCTCCGGGACGCCAGCGGCGCCGGCCGGGCGACCGCCGAGCGGCTGGCGGACTGTGATCCGCGGGTCGTCCTCCGGCAGGGCGGGCTCTCCGAGCAGGCCGACGACGTGCTCTTCGAACACGAGATCCCCGTCGGTCCGGCCGACGACGTGACGATCCAGGAGATCGACGAACTCGCCGTCGCCGAGGAGTCCGACGTCGAGGCGGTGATCCGCGAGTGGGAGTCACGGGCGGCCGACCGCCGCCACGAGCGGAAGTCCGACGAACTGGACCGCCTCATCAGCGAGCACCGTGCGCGGGACTGATCGAGCGGTCAGCACGCTTTTGATCCCGTCGCCTCTCGACTGAGTCGTGTATCCACTTCAGTTCGGCAGTCGACTCGGCGGTCCGCTCGGCGGTCTGGCGACGCTTCTCCTGTTGCTCGTCGCGTTTCTCGTCGGTCGGTACGTCTATCGGGACGCGAACGGTCGCGGAATGAACGGGACGCTGTGGGGCGTCCTCGCGGGCGTCGCGATCTTTCTCGGGTTGGTTCCGGGGATCGTCGTGCTCGTCGTCTACTTGATCGTTCGCGACTAGAGGACGTCGTCGTACTCCATCCCCATCGTTTCGAGGAACGAGCCGACGAGACCGTGCGCGACCAGCGAGTAGCCGACGACGACGACGACGGCGCCGATCGCCGCTCTGCGGTTCTCTCGACCGACCAGAAGGATGCCGACGAGGAGGAACGCGACGCCCGCGAGGCCGGTGTCGCCGAGCGCCGTCCGCGCTGTTTCGGTGTCCATGGGGCAGCGTTCGACCGGTTCGGTGAAAAATGGCGGTGGAAGCGACTCGCTGATCAAAAGGAGTCGCAGACGGGGATGCCGACCGTCTCGTAGTCGCCCATCGAGGCGATCGTCTCGGGGACCTCCTCCAGCGAGATCGTCTCCGAGACGATCCGTCCCGGGTCGATCTTCCCGTTGGCCATCATCGAGAAGATCTCCTCGTACTCGTGGGGCGGCATGCCGAACGAGCCGACGAACTCCTGTTCGCCCATCACCATCGCGTCGACGGGGAGGGACACCTCGCCCTCCTCCTCGCTCGTCGTGAGGCCGATCTGGAGGTTCTGCCCGCCGCGAGCCAGCGAGTTCACGGAGTTGCGGCAGGTTTCGGCGATGCCGAGCGCGTCGACGGAGACGTCGACACCGCGGCCGTTCGGCGTGTTGGCCTTGACCTCGCCGGGAACCGTCTCGACCTCGGTGACGTTGACGGTGGCGTCGGCGCCGAGTTCGGCGGCCTTCGAGAGCTTGTCGTCGTCGAGGTCGACCGCGACGACGTTCGCACCCATGGCGTCGGCGATGTGGACCGCCGAGAGGCCGACGCCCCCGCAGCCGTGGACGGCGATCCAGTCGCCGGGTTCGAGATCGACGCGGTGGGAGAGCCCGTGGAACGCCGTCGCGAACCGACATCCCAGCCCCGCGACGTCGACCGGATCGACGCCGTCGGGCAGCTTTACGACGTTGTGTTCGGCGTTTCTGACAGGGAACTTCTCGGCGAATGCGCCCGGCTGGAACGGGACGAACCCGAGCGGGACGACGCTCTCGCAGATGTTGGCCTTCCCCTGCTTGCAGAACCGGCAGGTGCCGTCGCTCAGGTTGAACGGGACGGTGACCCGGTCACCGACCTCGAGATCGGTGATATCCTCTCCCACCTCGGCGACTCTGCCGACCGGCTCGTGGCCGAAGACGAGCCCCGGCGTCGGCGAGACGCCGATCCAGCTCCAGTCGCCGCGCCAGGCGTGCCAGTCGGAGCGACAGACCCCGCAGGCTTCGGTCTCGACGACGACGCCGTCGGGGTCCGGCGTCGGTTCCTCGACCTCCGTTACGTCCATCAGTTCCCCCGGTTCCTCGAAGACGACTGCTCGCATAGACATGACACTCATATACTGCCCCGATAGCAACATAAACCCACGGGGGCGGTTGACACGGCCCCTTCGGAGTTTCAGACACGTACGCGGGGGGATTCCTGGACAGTCGACTAAAAGACTAAAGCGCTTCCCGAACAATCGAAACGCATGAGCGACAACGAGGGACGACGGAACCTCCGGATGCCCGACGAGGACGAGGTGTTCGCTGTCGTTACGAACATGCTGGGTGCGAACCGGGTGAAGGTTCGCTGTATGGACGGCGTCGAGCGGACGGCCAGGATCCCGGGGCGGATGCAAAAGCGGATCTGGATCCGCGAGGACGACGTCGTTCTCGTCGAGCCGTGGGACTGGCAGGACGAGAAGGCCGACATCGCGTGGCGCTACGAGAAACAGGAGGCCGACCAGCTGCGCGAGGAGGGTCACATCCAGGAGCACGCCTGACCGGCCGGACCGCTTATACCAAACGGGGAAAATACCTTTCGTCAAGCGGGGTGCATCGTGGCAACCGCGTATGGCCGCAAGCGAATCCTCGAAGCCGAGAGAGTTGGTTAGGGGTTTCCCTCGGCCACGATAGCGCGCCAGAGGACTCATTTTTGCACGCCTCGACGCATGTTAACATCTGACACGCACGAATAAAAACGTACTGGTTGGTGTAACCAGCTGCCGATAGCCCGGATCGCTGTGCGGGCAGGCCGGCGCAATCTCGAGGCTGGCTCGGGAAGATGGACCACTACGACCTGGTCGAAGGTCAGGGCGAGGGGGACGGGCGGAAGTACCGTCGGATCGGGACGGTCGAGACAGGGCTCAAGCAGCTCTGAGACAGATAATATATATTTCCCGATGTAGATCCGGTGGGATTGAAGCTTTCTCAGCAAATAGGTACTCTATGGCCCGGGACGAACTTCAGCAAGCGGCGGATTCGCTCCATCACGCAGCCGAGGCCGTGCAGAATGACGAAGCGCGCGAACGTCTTCGGAATCAAGCGGATCAGTTCGAATCCCTTGCGACTGCCGAACGGGGGCCTGATCACGGGAAACTCGCGCGTCACGAACACATCCTTACCGAGATCGCCGAAGCGGAAACCGCTGCCGCCGAGCAGATTGAAGCGGCGCTCGATTCAATTCGTGCCTATCGGGAGACGGTTGAAGGTGTGTGAGCCGCCATCTGATGACCTGTTGAACCGGGGACATCGTCCACGAGAGAGGTAGTTATCCCGACTGGGGGCCGCCAGCACACCCACATGTGACGAGACTGTTCGTTCAACACACTCCCGGTTCACGAACAAAAGTAGATGATCGAACGAGGACGCGGGTCCCCGGGAGGGCAACGACTATAGTCGTGAGTTGTCTTTACTTCGCCGATGACGACGCGTCACCACATCGCCTCGGTCGAGGACGTTTCCGAGGAAGGATCGCGCGTGCTGACGGAGGTCGACGGCGTCGAAATTGCGATCTTCCGCGTCAACGAAGAGCTGTACGCAATGGCGAACTACTGTGTCCACCAGGGCGGCCCGCTCTGTGAGGGTGAGTTGGACGGACGGGTCTCCGTGGGCGAGGACCCCCTGGAGTGGAAGTACGACGGCGAAGAGCGGAACGTCCTCTGTCCGTGGCACGGCTGGAAGTTCGACGTCACCACCGGGGAGAGCATCAACAACGACCGATATAAAATTCCGACCTACGAGGTCGAGGTCGAAAACGGCGAGGTCTACGTCCTCCGGTAGGCGGTTCGATCGATCACTCGAACCCGAAGACCTCGACCGCCGTCTCGCCCATGATCCCGCGGATGTCGTCCTCCTCGAGGTGCGTCCTCGCTGGGGTCAACACCGCGGACGGCGGATCGAAGTCGGGATGTGGGTGGTCCGTAGAGAACATGATCGTATCGGCCCCTCCGGCCATCTCCATGGCGTACCCGAGGTGCTTGTTGTTCTCCGCGTGACCGAGCGGCTGGGTCGTGAAGTAGAACTGATCGCGGATGTACTTGCTGGGAGGCTTCTCCAACATCGGCAGGTTCTGGGGCACGTGCATGTAGTGGTGGTCCAGGCGCCACATCAGCCAGGGTACCCACTCGACCCCGGGCTCCTGGAGCACCCACTCGAGGTCCGGGAACCGTTCGGGGACACCGTTACACACCAGCGAGATGACGTGCCACATCGCCTCGGCCGAGAACGTGAACGCATGACTCTCGACGAACGTCTCCGCCCATCGTCGCTGGACCGGGAACGACAGCGCTCCCTGGAGGTCCTGGCTGTGCATGACGATGGGGAGGCCGTGATCCTGGGCCGCCTCGTAGATGGGGTCGTAGCACCGGTGGCCCGCGGGCGGGACGAGCCCGGCGGCGGGGAGCTGGACCCCGGCGATCAGATCCTCCGTTGCCATCCGGTCGATCTCCTCGGGCATGCGCTCGGGTACCTGGTTGGCCACCGACATTGTCGCGGCGATCCGCTCGTCGGTATCCGCCCAGTTGTCGAGCAGCCAGTCGTTGTACGCGCGAGCCAGCGACACTGCCGTGGGGTCGTGGTTAACCGTTGCTAGCAGGCCGGTGGGGGTGAGGAGGCTGTAGTCGATGTTGAACTCCTCCATGAACCCCAGCTTCCCCTCGGGGCTCGCGTCGTAGCCCGCACGGCTCTTGGCGCCGTACTCGTCGTTGGGGAACGACGGCGTCGCCCGCGTCGCCGTGTAGATGTCTATGAATGGGTGTCGCGACGAGTCGAGCATCCGCCGAGCCACGTCGTCCTCGGGGATGTATTCGTAGAGGTCCTCGTCGGCTGAGACAGTCACGTGGGAGTCGGTATCGACGATCGTCAGGTCCTCAAGCGTGAGTCTCCTTGCGGACTGTTTCGTTGCCATACTACCCGTAACTTCCATCGAACGCCTGATAAAGATACTGTCGGTTCAGGCGAGCAGTTAGTTGGAGTGGAGTTTGCGCGCGTCCGACGGCGCTCGAAAGCAACAGGATTACTCGCGTCTCGAAGGCGGTGACGTGTACGAGTTGGGATCCGTCGATCACGGCGTCGTGGTCGGTTACGGGGGTCGAGGCCGCAATCTCCGGGCTCAGCCACGTCGGAAACCACTCGAACTACGGTTTCGGTAGAGCTTCGAGTGAAGCCAGCCATTCCAGATTAAATATATCAATCAACTGGTATAAAACCAACGTCGGAGCACTGGCAAACGAACGAAACCGGTACCGATCTCGCAGTGTTCGAGCCGGTCACACTGAATAACGTAGACCAGATTGCCAACAACTGTTATACAGCCGGACGTACAACGTCGAACGAATGAGCGAGGAATTCGGCCTGCTCGATCTCGAGGGTTCCGACGGCGTCGGCGACGAGTGGGAAGAGATCGACGTCTCCGACACCGACGCCGACCGGATCGCCCGAAAGCAGGACCGGAAGTTCCTCCAGTTTCGCAAGCGGATCAAGGACGCCGACCAGTTCAAGGTCGAGGCGTCGGTGTTCGACGACGCCACGCTCGGCGCACTTTACAAACTCGTGCAGGACGGCTACATCGAGGCGTTCGGCGGGCCGATCTCGACCGGCAAGGAGGCCAACATTTACAGCGCGCTCGGAGCAGACGGCGACGTCGCCGTGAAAGTCTATCGGATCAACGCCTCGGACTTCCGGCAGATGCGCGACTATCTCGACGGCGATCCCAGATTCGAGGGAATCGGCTCCGACAAGAAGAAGGTCGTCGTCGCGTGGACGAAAAAGGAGTTCGCCAACCTCAAGCGCGCGCTGGCCGCGGGCGTTCGAGTGCCGACGCCGATCGCAGTCGAGCGAAACGTCCTCGTGATGGAGTTTCTCGGAACCGAGGGTGATCGGGCGAGGCGGCTCAACGAGGTGACCGTCGAGAACCCCGAAACCGCCTACGAGGTCGTTCGGGAGTACATGCGCCGGCTCTACAGCGCCGGGTTGATCCACGGCGACCTCTCGGAGTACAACATCGTCGTCCACGAAGGCGAGCTCTGCGTCCTCGATCTGGGACAGGCCGTCACGGTCCATCACCCGAACAGCCACGAGTTCCTCGAACGCGACTGCCGGAACGTGGCCGCGTTCTTCAGCCGGCAGGGGTTCGACGTGACGGCCGAGGCGTTACTCGACTACGTAACTGGCGTCGAGCCGGAGCCGTCCGGCGACGTCGAGGCATGAGCTATTCGTACGCGTGTCGCTGCAGCAGCTCCAGATCGACCGTGTCGAGGACGGCTTCGTTCGTCGCCTCCAGCACTACCGGCGGAACCGTCGTCTCGGGGATGTGGCGGCGTCGGACGCCGTCGAGCGCTTCGACCCACCGCGGCAGGCAGACGCACCACCGGTCTCCGGGGACCAGTCCCGGGAACTGCAGCTCCGGTCGCGGCGTCGTGAGGTCGTTCCCGTACTCGGCACTGTACTCGAGGAAGTCCTCCGTCATCACGGCGCAGAGCTCGTGGCGACCGAGATCCTCGTCGTGACACGAACAGCGGCCGTCCCGCTCGAAGCCGGTCGTCGGATCGGTGCTGCACGGTTCGAGGGCGCCGCCGAGGACGTTCCGTTCGGTCATATCCCTCGCGACGGCTGCCGCGGATAAAAGCCCCGAGGCTTCTTCTACTCGCGGACGGAAGCGTCGGACATGCAGATCGGTATCATCTCCGACACGCACGACAACGTGGCGGCCACTCGGGTGGCGATGGACCGGTTCGACGAGCGCGGCGTCGACACCGCGATCCACTGTGGCGATTTCGTCGCGCCGCCGCTTATCCCCGAACTCGATCGGGACGGGATCGACGTCCACGCCGTTCGCGGGAACAACGACGGCGAGCGGGAGGGGCTGGCTGCGGCCTTCGAGTCGCTCGACGGCGGGCGACTCCACGGCCGGTTCGCGGAGCTGGAGTTCGACGGCCGCCGGTTCGCGGTCCTCCACGGCGAGGAAAAGCCCGTGGTCGACGCACTCGCGAGCTGCGGGGAGTACGACTACGTCTGCTACGGCCACTGGCACCGCCGGGAGGAGCGGTCGGTCGGCGACACGCTCGTCGTCAATCCCGGAGCGCAGTTTCCGACCGTGCCGCGGGAACACCGGACCGTCGCGATCGTCGACACCGACAGCGACGCAGTCGAGTTCCTCGAGATCGAGACGTCCGTATGAGCGCCGAGCTCCGGGAGGCGACGGCCGACGACGCCGACGGGATCGTCGACGTCGCGCGGGAGAGCTGGTACGCCGCCTACGGTGGATTTCTCGACCCCGCCGGGATCGAGTCGGAGTTCGAGACCGCCTACGATCCGGAGCTCGTCCGCGCGGCGCTCGAAAGCGAGGAGATCGTCCTCCACGTCGCTGTCGACGACGGGATCGTCGGCTTCGCGAGCGCCGAGCGGACGTGGGCCGACGAGGTCGAACTCCACACGATACACGTCCACCCCGATCGATGGGGCGAGGGGATCGGCTCCGCCCTTTTCGACCGGGTCGAGGCGTGGGCGCGACGTCGAGACGTCGATCGCGTCGCCTGCGGCGTCTTCGTCGAGAACGTCGTCGCGGTCGGTTTCTTCGAGGCACTCGGATTCCTCCCCGGCGACGAGACGACCGTCGAGTTCGGCGGTTCGCCGCGAATCGAGCGGGAGTACGCGCTCCCGCTGTGAGAGCCGTCGACAGTCGGCTCGGCGAACGCTTAAAAGTCCGGACGCCGAAGCGAGCGTATGAAACACGTCACGATTCCTGGCGACCGGATCGGTGTCCTCATCGGAGCGGGGGGTGAGACGATGCGCGAGATCGAGGATCGCGCCGAGGTCCGACTGGATATCGACTCCGAGACGGGATCGGTGAGGGTCGAGTCCGTCGGCGATCCGATCACGGGGTTGAAGGGACCGGACATCGTCCGCGCGATCGGTCGGGGATTTGCCCCCGAGGACGCGCTTCGGCTTCTCGACGACGACATGCAGATGTTCGAGCTGATCGACATCGAGGCCGCGACCCGCAACAAGCGAGACCTCCGTCGGCAGAAGGGTCGGCTGATCGGTGAAGGGGGACGAACGCGGGAGTTGATGGAGGAACTGACCGGCGCGGACGTCGTCATCTACGGAACGACGCTCGGTGCCATCGGCACGCCCGAGCAGATCGACGCGGTTCGCAGCGCGACCGAGATGATCCTCGACGGGGCGCCCCACGGAGCGGTGTACGCGTTCCTCGAGCGGCGTCACAACGAGATGAAATCCGGTGGGATCGACTACCACCGAGCGCCGGGATCGGCCACCGACACGGCCGACGAGAATCATATATAAACCACTCTTTGCTACCGTTTCACACGGTCGGTGCGAGGTTGCTGCGGTGGGCTCTGTCTCCTTTTTCCAAATCTTTATATAGAACCACAGACAATCATTCGGACGACTATGGCACAACAGATGGGTAACCAACCCCTCATCGTACTCTCGGAGGAGAGCCAGCGCACGTCCGGACGGGACGCGCAGTCGATGAACATAACCGCCGGCAAGGCGGTTGCCGAGGCCGTACGGACGACGCTCGGCCCGAAAGGGATGGACAAGATGCTCGTCGACTCGACGGGCAACGTCGTCGTCACGAACGACGGCGTCACCATCCTCAAGGAGATGGACATCGAGCACCCGGCGGCCAACATGA
>SKTU01000003.1 GCA_007122455.1 Haloarculaceae archaeon
CGCCGCCTACAGTCGGGCGAACAGCACGTCCGGATCCTCGACGCCCTCGATCACCGTCTCGACGAACTGTCCCGCCGTGACGCCGTCGATCAGCCGGTGGTCGAACGAGAACGAGAAGCCGATCCGGTCTCGAACCACAACCTCGCCGTCGACCGCGACCGGCTTCTCGTCGATCGCGCCGACGCCCAGGATCGCCGCCTCGGGGTGCTTGATGATCGGCGTCCCGAAGGTTCCGTGACCGCCGTGGCTCCCCGTGTTCGTGATCGTGAACGTCCCGCCCTGCAGATCACCCGGCGATATCTCGCGGTTCCGCGCTTTCTCGACCGTTTCCGAGAGTTCCTCGGCGATCTCGACGATCGACTTCCGATCCGCGTCCTTGATCACCGGCACGATCAGCCCGTCCTCGGTGTGGGTCGCCACGCCGATGTTGTAGTACTGGTGTTTGGTGATCTCCTCGGCCTCCATATCTATCGAGGCGTTCACGAGCGGGAACTCCTGCAGCGCCGGTACCACGGCTTTCACCAGAATCGCCGTGTACGTGATGTGGGCGTCGTGTTTCTCGTCGAGGCGCTCTTTCAGATCGACGAGTTCCCCGGCGTCGGCCTCGAACCCCGAGGTGACGTGTGGGATCTCCTGTTTCGATCGCTGCATGTTCTCCGCGATCGTTCGACGGAGCCCCCGAAGCGGCTCCCGAACCTCGCGGTCGCCGGTCTCGGGCGCCGGCGTCGTCTCGGCCGGTTCAGTGGGCGGCGCCGTCTCGGCCGTGTCCTCATCCGCCTCCAGGTGGCGATCGACGTCCTCCTCGAGCACCCGACCGTTCGGCCCCGTCCCCTCGACGGCGGCGAGGTCTACTCCCTTCTCGCGTGCGTACCGCCGCGTCGACGGTGCCGCGAACACCCGCCCGTCGCCGGCGGTCTCCTCCTCGGCGGAGTCGACCCGCGAGACGGCCGACTGGGGGGTGCTCTCCGCGTCCGCCTCTGTGGACTCGGGTTCCGGTTCCGGTTCCGGTTCCGACTCACGCTGACGGGACGTCTCCGCCCCCGCGGTGTCGGTCCCCTGCTGGCGCGGCGGGTTGTCGGTTTCGAACACCGCGATCGGGTCTCCGACCAGCGCAACCGTTCCCGGCTCCACTCGGATCTCGACGAGCGTCCCCGTACACGGCGTCGGGATCTCGACGACCGCCTTGTCGGTCTCGACGTCCACCAGCGGATCGTCCTCTCGAACCTCCGCACCCTCTTCGACGTGCCATTCGACGATCTCTGCCTCCGTCAACCCCTCGCCGGGGTCCGGAAGCCGAAACTCGAACCGTTGTGTTCCCTCAGAACTCATATTCCATCACCGCCTCGATCGCGTACTGTGCGCGCTGTGCATCCGGCAAGTAGTCGTCCTCGATCTGGTGTCCCGGGAAGTGGACGTCGTATCCCGTCGCTCGCTTGATCGGTGCGTGGAGGTGATCCAGCGCGTACTCGTTTATCAGCGCCGAGATCTCAGCGCCGAGCCCGAGCGTCCGCCGCGCTTCGTGTAGCACGACCGCCCGCCCAGTCTTCTTCACCGATTCGAGGATCGTCTCGACGTCCAGCGGCGACAGCGTCCGCAGATCGACGATTTCGACGTCGGCGTCGACGTTGTCGGCCGCCGTCTCGGCGTGCCGAACCATCGCGCCCCAGCAGTACACCGTAATGTCCTCGCCGCGACGGACGTATCGGGCCTCGTCCAGCGGCAGCGTGTACTCCTCGTCGGGCACCGGTTCGGTGCTGCCGCGGTAGATCTTCTTCGGCTCAAGGAAGAAGACGGGGTCGTCGTTCCGGATCGACGCCGCCAGCAACCCCTTCGTCTCGTAGGGGGTCGAGGGGACGACCACGCGACAGCCCGGCGTGTGGACGAGATAGGTTTCGGTCGACTCGGAGTGGTACTCGCTGGATTTGATTCCACCGGAGTACGGCATCCGGACGGTCATCGGTACCTCGAGGTTTCCGCCGGAACGCTCGTACATCTTCACGAGCGTGTACATGAACTGGCCGAAAGCGGGGTAGAAAAAACCCGTGAACTGGATCTCGGGGACGACTCGGTCGCCCCGCATCGCCATCCCGACGGCCGTTCCGAGAATGCCGTTCTCCGAGAGCGGCGTGTCGACGACTCGTTCCTCCCCGAACTCCTCGAGCAACCCTTCCGTCGCCCGGAAGACGCCGCCGATCGGCCCGATGTCGTAACCGAGCAGTCTGACGTGCTCGTCGCGGTGCATCTCCTGGCGGAGCGTCTCCTTGACCGCCGTGACGACGTTCATCTCCTCGGTCGCTTCGTCGGCAGTGGCGTCGACCTGTGAGCTCATTGGAGACCCTCCCCGGTGAAGTCGGTGAACGGGTTCTCCCCGCGGCGTTCGGCCTGCAGTTCGGCTCGCTGGTGGTCGCGCTTCCACGTCGACTCGTGAAGGTGGTGTTCGAACATTTCTTCGGGGTCTGAAACGGGAACCTCCCGCGCTCGATCGACCGCCTCCTGGATCTCCTCGCGGATCTCCTCGCGGATCTCCTCGAGGTCGTCCACAGCGAGGACGCCCTCCGAGAGGAGATACGCCTCGAACCGGTCGATCGGATCCTTGTCCTCCCAGTACTCCTCTTCGGTCTCGTTGCGGTAGACGCTCTCCTCGTCGGCTGTGTTGTGCTCGACCATCCGGTAGGTGACCGCCTCGATGAAGGAGGGGCCCTCTCCGCGTCGAGCTCGATCGACCGCCTCCCTCGAGGCCTCGTAGACGGCGAGCACGTCGTTTCCGTCGACGCGCTCGTGAGGAACGCCGTGGGCTTCGGCCTTCTGGGCGATCGTCTCGGCGGCCGTCTGTCGGTGCGACGGCACCGAGATCGCCCACTGGTTGTTCTGACAGACGGTGACGGCCGGAGCCTCGAAGACGCCGGCGAAGTTCAGCGCCTCGTGGAAGTCGCCCTGACTCGTCGATCCGTCGCCGATATACGACAGCGAGACGCCGTCGGTACCGCGGAAACGATCGGTCATGGCGGTTCCGACGGCGTTTGTGACGTTGACCGCGAGCGGGACGTAGACGGGCGTGAAGTTCACCTCCGGCTCCCCTTCCAGCGGCAGGTGTTCGTCGATCGTCTCCGGTTCGGTTCCCATCAGCGCGGCGACGGCGCGAGCCTTGTCGGCGCCCCAGTAGAGCGCCGCCGGCGTCTGTCGATAGGAAGGGAAACACCAGTCGCCGGCCTCGAGCGCGGCGGCTGAGCCGCAGGAGACTGCCTCCTCACCGGTGGTGCGCGCGATAATGCTGACCTCGCCGCGGCGCTGCATGGCGAGGGTCTTCTCGTCGAAGAGTCGCGATTCGACCATCGTACGGTACATGCGTCGGAGCGTCGACTCGTCGACGTCGGGAACGTCGTTGACCGGTTTGCCGTCCGGATCGAGTACCCGATAGAACTCCTCGGACGGTCGCCGTTCAGTCCACTGTGCCATGAAAACACTGTCCACGAGTGGGGAAAAATACGTTTGGGTCTACGTCTGACGGGTGGAGACGAAAGTCGCGATCCGTTCGCCGAGAGTCTCGATCCGATGATAGCGGTGTCGAATCGAACGCTCACCGCGTCCGCAGATTGATAACCCCGGGTGCCGAGATGCCGACGAGAGATGGAGTCGGACCCCGAACCCGACGTATTCGATCCGTTCAGACAGTTCTTCTCACTGGAGCGCGACGTGCTCGTGCTCTCGATCGCGATGTTCGCGTTCAGCCTCGGCTTCCAGATGACCAGCCGGTACGTCCCCGAGTACATGTCGGTACTCGGCGCGAGTGCGCTCGTCATCGGGCTGTTCGGTACGGTCGGCAACGTGATCAGCGCCGTCTACCCGTACCCCGGAGGCGCACTTTCGGACCGGATCGGCTCGCGGCTGTCGCTGACGCTCTTCGGAGCGGTATCGAGCCTCGGCTTCGCGGTGTGGCTCGTCGCGCCGAACCTCGGAACGATCACGGTCGGGGGCGTCGTCCTCGAACCGTGGATATGGATCTTCGTCGGGCTCTTTCTCGCCCAGGGGTGGAAATCGTTCGGCCTCGGCGCGACGTTCGCGATCGTCAAGCAATCGGTGCCGCCGTCGCGTCTCGCCCGTGGCTTCGCGAGCACGGAAGTGTTCCGCCGGACCGCGTTCCTGATCGGGCCGCTCGTCGCCGCAGGGGTCCTGTACGCCTTCACCGACTTCACCGCCGGCTTTCAGTACGTCCTCGCGATCGCGGTCGTCTTCGGCGTCGTGGCGACCGCCGCCCAACACCGCCTCTACGAGGCTGAGGCCGATTCGATCGGTAAGGAGTTCGAGGGGATCGCCCAGATCAGATCCGATCTGGCCGAACTGCCGCCGGAGCTTCGACCGCTTCTGGTCGGCGACACGCTCGTGCGGTTCGCCAACGGAATGGTGTACGTCTTCTTCGTCATCGTCGTCGTACAGTTCCTCGAGGTCGGTCTGACCGTCGGAACGGTCTCGCTGTCGCCGGCGGTGTTCTTCGGTGTTCTGCTGGCGATCGAGATGGTCGTCGCGCTCGTCTCGATGCCCCCCGCCGCAAAGCTCGCCGAACGGGTCGGGCTCAAACCGATCGTCGGCGCCGGCTTTGCGGTGTACGCGGTGTTCCCGATCCTCCTCATCTCCGCACCAGACAGCGCGCTCGTCGTCGCGCTACTGTTCGCGTTCTCGGGGCTTCGCTTCGCCGGCCTCCCGGCCCACAAGGCGCTCATCGTCGGCCCGGCCGAGCGAGACACCGGCGGGCGCGTCTCCGGCGCCTACTACCTGCTCCGGAACACGATCGTGATCCCGAGCGCCGCGCTCGGCGGCGCGATCTACGGTGGCTTTTCGATCCCGTTCACTGCAATCGGATACGCGGGCAGCCCGACGGTGGCGTTCGGGATCGCCTCGGCAGTCGGCATCGTCGGGACGGGCTACTTCCTCGCCTTCGGCAAGGAGTTCGAGCCGTACGCCTGACCGTGTTCGTCACCGATGCGTTTAACTTCCGGATTGTGAACTTCGGGTATGGTCAGCCACGAGGCCTACGAGAGCATCAGTGTCGACATAGAGGACGACGTCGCGACGATCGAGTTCCACCGTCCCGAAAAGTACAACGCGTTGAACGACGACGTCATGCTGGACGTCAAGCGGGCCTTCGACGCCATCCAGCTGGATCGGTCCATCGAGGCCGTCGTCATCACGGGGGAGGGTGACGACGCGTTCTCCGCCGGCGCCGACATCACGGAGTACGCCGGGCCGGCGGAAGAGCACGATCCCCGGCAGAAGGACCGACAGGACCTCTTCTACGAGATGTACCGCGGGCCGTACGACTGCCACGCGCCGGTCATCGCGAAGATCAACGGCTACTGCGTCGGTGGCGGGCTCATACTGGCGATGTACTGCGACATCCGCGTCGCCGTCGAGGACGCAAAGTTCGGCGTCCCCGTGACGGACATCGGCCAGATCCCGACCGGCGGCGCCAACCGTCGGGCGATCGAGCTGGTCGGCGAAGCGAAGGCGAAGGAACTCGTCTACACCGCGGGCTACGTCGACGCCGCAGCCGCCGAAGACGCCGGCCTCGTCAACCACGCCGTTTCGGCCGACGAACTCGACGAGACGGTTGAGGAAATCGTCGACGGGATCAAACAGACCGGCACCCGGGCAGTGAAAAACTCGAAGGACGCGCTCAACTACGCAGCAGCAGCTCCCGACATCGAAACCGCCCGTGAGTACGAAGCGGAGCTCTGGTGGGAACAGTTCGCGACCGACGAGCGACAGCGGCTCGTCGACGAGTTCAACGAGGACTAGAAGATACCGTCCTCGCGGAGGGTTTCGAGTTCGTCCTCGGAGAGTCCGAGTTTTTCTGCGAGCACTTCGTTCGTGTGTTCGCCGAGTTGTGGCGGTCCGGAGCGGATTTCGCGGTCGGTTTCCGAGAAGTGCAGCGGGTGGCCGTGCAGCAGCAACTCGCCGAG
>SKTU01000080.1 GCA_007122455.1 Haloarculaceae archaeon
CTTCAGAAGCTACGCATGTGGGCAGAAGGCTACGAACTTGGTGCTGAATGAGCGCCAACGGCGACTCATTCAGCGGATCTCAACGTGAATTTAGACTTCACCCCACTTTTCCAGACTGACCACTCCTCAGAAACGGTGAGCCAGTCAAAATAATGAAAACCTTCCGACTAATTCTTTGATTTCAGACGCGTTTACTTAATTTTCCTCGCTGGTGCTGAGTTATGGGTAAGAGACAGGTCTCCAGGCGCGGGAGGATGTCAAACATTACAACCGAATTGGATTTCGAATACCAGACTGTACAGTGCGTCGATCTCTGGTTCGATACGAAAGTTCTCGACGAATACCTCAACACACCGCCGGGACGGGTCACACGTATGCGCGACTCTGGCATTGATTACCACGGCGGGTGTAGAGTAGGCATGGACGAATTCGACTTTCTGGTCATCGGATCGGGCTCCGGCCTCGACGTGGCGAACGTCGCGGCGAACCGGAGTGAGTCGGTCGCGGTGATCGAGAAGGGGCCGCTGGGAGGGACGTGTCTCAATCGCGGCTGTATTCCCTCGAAACTCCTGTTGTACCACGCGGACGTCCTCGAAACGATCGAGCGAGCCGGCGAGTACCAGATCGACGCGACGGTCGACGGCGTCGCGTTCGCCGACATCGTTCGCGGCGTCAACGAGGAGGTCGAGGCCGACGCGGCGTCGATCCGCCGCGGACTGCGCTCGTCCGCACAGCACGAGCTGTTCGAAGGTGAGGGGCGGTTCGTCGACGACCGAACCGTCGAGATCTCCGGCGGAGAAGACGACGGCACGCGCCTCAGAGCGGAGACGGTTCTGATCGCCGCCGGAAGCCGCCCTGCGATTCCGGAGATCGACGGCATCGAGGGAACGGAGTACCTGACGAGCACCGAAACCCTCCAGTTAGAGACGCCGCCGAACCACCTCGTGATCGTCGGCGGCGGGTACATCGCGGCCGAGCTCGCCCACTTCTTCGGGACGTTCGGGAGCGAGGTGACGATCGTCGGACGCCGGCCGAACCTCCTCCCCGAGGCGGACGAGGAGATCGCCGAGGCGTTCACCGATCGATACGCCGGTCGGTTCATCGTACACACGGGACACGCTGCGACGGCCGCCTCCCGAGACGGTGACGCCGTGACCGTCGAGGCGAAACCGTACGAGTACGGTGCAGACGGCGGCCGAATCGAGGAGGGCGATCCCATCACAGTCACCGGCGACGAGCTGCTCGTCGCGGCGGGACGGGTCCCGAACTCCGACACGTTGAACCTCGACGCGACGGGGGTCGAGACGGACGAGCGAGGGTTCGTTCGGACCGACGACTACCTGCGCACTACCGCCGACGGCGTGTGGGCGCTCGGCGACATCGTCGGCGAGTATCTGCTGAAACACAGTGCCAACCACGAGGCGCGGACGGTCGCACGGAACGTCTTCGGCAGCGATCCGCAACCGGTCGACTACAGCGCGATGCCGTTCGCCGTCTTCGCCTCCCCCGAGGTTGCTGGAGTCGGCGCACGTGAGGAGGAACTCCGCGCCGAGGAACGGGAATACGCGACGAACAGCTACCGGTTCGAAGACACGGCTCGTGGCAGCGCGATGAACGCCGAGGGGTTCGTGAAGGTGCTCGTCGACCTCGAGGGAGCGATCCTCGGCTGTCACATCATCGGCCCGGAGGCGTCGTCGCTCGTTCAGGAGGTGGTCGTCGCGATGAAATCCGGCTCCGGAACGGTTGCGGACGTTCGCAACGCGGTACACGTCCACCCGGCGCTCCCGGAGGTCGTCCAGCGTGCGTTCTCCGGACAGTTCACTCGCGGCGGTGGCGGCCACCAGCACTGATCGCCCGACACCGTGCTCGTCTTCGACGGCGACTTCGCAAACAATATTGCTTTATATACACAATATTTATAAAACGGAGGCTCTGGTGTCCGAGTGGCCAACGATCGATCGAATCGGAACTCTCGATCGGGAGGCTCCGATCCAACGCGACAGACGACCCGCTGTCATCTTGCATGATCGCGATGGTTCGGGAGCGGTACGTATCCCGCTCGGGGCGATATTCTAGGAAGTTATGTGAATATCTTCGTTGGATATCTGTGGGATGGGTCGTTATAATATTGTATAGAGAACCCAAAAGCGTTATACATACTCTCCGGGTACGGTGTACCGAGCAGAATGATCCCCACCCGAACGACGTCGAGTCGGAGTCGACACGGATGATCGAGGTCGCCGCACTCCCGCCAGCAATGCAGGCGGCACTGCTCGTCGGCGTCGTCCTCGTCGAAGCGGTGGCCCTCTACGCCGGCTACGGCGTCGTCGAACGGTCGGTCGCACCGCCGATCATCGAGGCGCTCGAGAAGGCGTAATCGATGGATCTACTCGGAGTCGGAATCGGGCTCTTTGCGCTGTTCGTCGTCTTCGGCTTCATGGTCGGGGTCTTCTTCGGGTTCTTCGGGATGGGAGGTTCCTTCCTCGTCACGCCCGCCCTGCTGATCCTCGGCTACCCTGCTCCCGTCGCGATCGGGAGTTCGATGGCGTTCGTCTTCGGGACGGCCGTCATCGCGACGATGAAGCACCACGACGTCGGACAGGTCGACTACAAACTCGGCGCACTGATGTTCGTCGGGATCGCGCTCGGTATCGAGGCCGGGAAGATGCTCGTCTACTTCCTCGACCAGCTCGGTCGAGCCGAACTGGTCGTCGGAACGGCGTACGTAGTGCTGTTGGGAGCGATCGGTGTGCTGTTCGTCCGGAGTGCGCTCGATCGATCGGAAGACGAAGACAGCGACCCCGGAACTGAGGAAGAAATTCCGGAAATCGCAAAGAAAATCAAATCCTACAACGTTCCGCCGATGGTGACGCTGACCGACGGGAGCAAGGCATCGATGTGGACGATTTCGGGCGTCGGTGGCGGCGTGGGTATCGCCTCGGGCTTTCTCGGCGTCGGCGGCGGATTCATCCGAATGCCCGCGATATACTACCTCATCGGCGTCCCGCTCGCTGCTGCCGTCGGGACGAGCCTCTTCGGTGCGCTCATCTCCGGCGCGGTCGGCACGTTCACGTACGGGTTAGACGGCGCCGTGGACCTCAGTATCGTGACGGGGCTGTTGGCCGGGAGCGCACTCGGTGCACGCATCGGCTCGGCGGCGACGGCGTACGTCGACGAGGACGACGTTACCATCTACTTCGGCGTCATGCTGTTGCTGGCGAGCGTCGCCGTCGCTCTCGGGGAACTCGCAACCTGGCTCGCGATGCCGATCCTCGATCGCCTGAGCTTCGTCCTGCTCGTCGGTTCGTCGGCGTTCGTTACGGCGGTGATCTTCTACTACGGCGGGCAGGCGATCCGGACGAAGGGAAACCGATCCGTGGAATCTTCGGGACCCAGCGAGTAGCCGTGGCCGAACGACGGGACTCGCCGTTCGAACGAGCCGCCGACGGTTGGAGGCGACCACACGCCGACAGTATCAGCGAATCTCGTATCGAGCGACGCTGTCGATCCCACAGAAGGGACACCGATCGTCGGTAGCGTCGACAGTGGTGCCACATCGTCGACACTCGTAGAGTATCGTGCAGTCGGTCGCGAACACACCCCGTATGGTCTGAAGTACACTCATGGTTGGTTCCAATTTTCGAGTTACGTTCGTAGGCCCCGCTCACGATCCTCCGACCTCGATCTCGTCTTCCGTGAGATAGAGGTATTCGATACGGGGGACGTTCGGTGCGAGGGGTATCTCCTCGTCGAGCAGTGCCCTGTCGAAGTGCACCTTACCGTCCTGGCCGAGTGTCAGTTGACCGGTCACTACCGCACCGAACAGCTCGCCCTTCTTGACGTAGAATTTGCCGGGGCCGAACTCGCCCGTCGGAGCGATGATGGCCGCGGTCACTTCGGGGTTGTCCCCACCGATCGCTCCGATGAAGTTGTCCGGACCGAACACCTGAAACTGTGGCGATCGCTTGTCGGGGACTGTCACGTTCGAATTCTCGACGACGAAGTGACCCTCCTTGAATCCGTCACCGCCCGCACCCTGTATGTTATCGATGCTTACCGTCTCTCTGCTGGACACGAAAAGGCGGACCTCGCCGTCACCCTCGACGACGATCTCGCTCGGCTGATTCCACTGTCCTTTCCCGTCCTGGATCTTCACCCACTTGTCGACGGCGATGGTGATGTCCCCTTCCGTCGTATCCAGGTAGAGCGTTCTCCCTTCGAGGTGGAGCGTGTCGAGGTAGTAACTGCCGGCCCCGAGAGTCGCCTCCTCACCCTCGATGTTGAGCTCCTCGTCCTGGATCAGATCGCCGTCCGCTCCGGCCTCGTCGTTGTCGTTGTTCTCCCGCAACGTATCCGTCTTGTCGTACACCAGTCGGTCGATCGGTAGGATCCCCGTAATGCCGTTGATCTGATGATCTTCCCCGGTTATCGACTCCTCGTCGTGGGGATCGAAATTTTCGGTCCAGTAGACGTCGCCGTCGATCAGGGCGTCGCCCGAACCGATGACCACTTCGTTGCCCGATCTGACCTCGCCGTCGATCTGCGAACTGCCGAACATCTTGACGTCGCCGGCAGCCTTGACGATGCCGTTCGGATCACCGCCGTCGTAGCCAGGGGATTCGTAACTATCGACGTACGCTCCGTTACCTTCGAGACGGATTTCCCCGGGACCGGACGTCGCAATGACGCCAGCGTTTGGAGAGTAATCCATCGGCAGCGCGATGAAAGTGACCTGTACCGTGTTTTGATCGCAGTCGGCGTTCACGATCGCTCTGGTCTCCTCTTCGAAGAACTGCTCCCAGGCGTGACAGTACCGACTCTCGATGGTAACGATTACTGCCTTGTCACCTTCGATCTTGTTCGTCAGATCGTCCGCCGGGAACCGCTGGGTGGTTCCCGACCGAGTGACCGTGACGTCGCTGTGGACGCTCCCCGCACCCTTGGTGGTGACGATCGGCATCGTGAGAGTCTTGTCACGGAAGCTGATCTGCGGCGGCGAAACCATCGTGGATCGGTTCCCGTCGCTCCGCCAGACGCCACCGCCCTGATATCCGACGGTCGTGTCACCGCTCTCGTAGACCAGCGTCCCCATGGAGGTGTTCATCACCTCGGTACGGTTCTCAGGATCGAAGAAATCCTTGTACTCGACAGTGATGTTGCCAGTATTTTCCTCGACAGCGAGCGTTCCACGGTTTCCTCTCAGTCCAAGATCGATTCGCTGCGTGGTGGTGCCACCGCTCGCAACGCGAGCCGCCTCGGCGTCGAACTGCGTCAACGCCCGCTCGGCCTGACTGACTTCGGCGTTCTCCTGCTCGCCCGCCAACTGCGGGGCGGCGAGCAAAAGTACCGCGGCGATACCCAGGACGACGACGCCGATCAACAGCGCGGCGGCAATCACCTCCGAAGCGCCGCGCTCGTCGTCAAGCGAGTTGATGCGTCCGTTCGAAACGATTGGTTTGTCGTCGTCCATAGTGGTCGAATTTGGTTCCTGATGGGAGTCGATCGATTAGTTATCCCTCGAGCGATTCCTCACGGTCTGAACGTTGCCAGGACGACTTCGGTGTCGCTTCGTGGGTCCTGCCAGACGACGCTGATCCGTTCGATCGAATCCGGATCGGTGGCAATCACTTCACGTCCGCCGGTGCGCAGATCGTCACTGAGCCCGGCGAGCTCCGCCCCGTTCTCGTCTAGGACGACGATCTCGTCGGCGACGAGCGGTTCGCCACCCTCGTGCCGCAGCGTGATCTCGTCGGTACCGTCGATCACTTCGAACGAGAGGGTCGCCTGCGGCGTTGCCGCCGGGGCGACACCGCCACCGAGCACGACGGAGCCGATGACGGTCGCCAGGATCACCGTGATGGCGATCAACATCGCCACGCCGACGACGGGCGACACCGCCCGTTCGTCCGATGCGACTTCTTTTGGATTCATGTTA
>SKTU01000086.1 GCA_007122455.1 Haloarculaceae archaeon
GTCCGAGTTTTTCTGCGAGCACTTCGTTCGTGTGTTCGCCGAGTTGTGGCGGTCCGGAGCGGATTTCGCGGTCGGTTTCCGAGAAGTGCAGCGGGTGGCCGTGCAGCAGCAACTCGCCGAGGTGGTCGTCTTCGTATTCGAAGACGTACTCCTGGGCGAGCGCCTGCGGGTGTTCGACGACGTCACTGACTTCGTTGAGCGGGCCGTTCGGAAAGCCGTATTCGTCGAGGATCTCGGCCCATTCGTCGGTGGTTTTCTGGCGGAATCGCTCGCGGATTACCCCCATGAGTTCGTCGTAGTTCTCCTGGCGCTTCTTCTGGGTGTCGTACTCCAGAATCGACTCGTCGTCGATCACCTCCGTGACGAACGTCTCCCAGCTGTTGCCCATCGAGCTGATCACCATCTCGCCGTCCTTCGTCTCGACCAACTCGTACGGTACGGTCGTCTGGTGGCTCGTCCCTCTCGGATAGGGGTTTTCGCCGGTGAGATCGTACATGGTGATGTACTCTTCCATGAACGAGACGATCGTCCCGAAGAGGTTCGTGTCGACCTTCTGGCCTTCGCCGGTCCGGTTGCGGTGGTTCAACGCCGCGAGAATACCGATCGTCGCGTAGAGCCCTGCGCCGATGTCGCCGATCGCCTGGCCCACCTTCACGTTCTCGCCGTCCTTCGTCCCTGTCACGCTCATGATGCCACCCTCCGCCTGCATCACCAGATCAACGCCTTTCATATCGCTGTACGGCCCCGTTTCGCCGTATCCCTTGATCGACGCGTAGACGAGTTCGGGGTTGACCTCCTCACTGAGATACTCGTAGCCCAGACCGAGCGAGTCCATGGCGCCGGGGCCGAGATTCTCGACGACGACGTCGGCGTCCCAGATGAGATCCTCCGCGATCTGTCGTCCCTCCTCGTTTTTCAGGTTGAGTTCGACGCTCTTCTTGCTTCGATTTCGGGCGATGAAGTTCACACCCATCCCCTCCTTCGAGGGGTGGCTCCCCCTCGATAGATCACCGACGCCGGGGCGTTCGACCTTGATGACCTCCGCACCCATCTCGGCCAACAGCTGACCGCACCAGGGGCCGGCGCGAGCGTGCGTGAACGATACGACCGTGATTCCGTCGAGTGCTCCCTCAGGCATGGCTCGGATCTCTGTCTACCGTCACTTATAGGTTGAGGCAGGCGCAAAACCAACGGCTTCGATCGCGCCAGTGCAGTCGGTCACAGCGAGTAGCGTTTTTCATCGGGGCGACCGAACGACCCGCCATGTCCGAAACGCGAGCCCACGTCTTCGTGACCGGGCGGGTTCAGGGCGTCTACTACCGAGCGACGACCCGCGAGACGGCACGCGAACGCGGTGTCTCGGGATGGGTCCGGAACCTCGACGACGGTCGCGTCGAAGCGGTCTTCGAGGGGGACCGCGACGTCGTCGAATCGATGGTCGAGTGGTGCCACGAGGGAAGTCCACGGGCACGCGTCGACGACGTCGCGGTCGAGTACGACGAGCCCAACGGTCTCGAGGGGTTCGAGATCCGGCGGTGACGCCCAAACAGTTACCGCGCCCGGCGCCGAACCGCGTGACATGATCACGAGCGAGGAGATGGCCGTGGTCGACGCGAACGCCGAGGCCCTCGGAGTGCCGCGCAAGCAGCTGATGGAGTCGTCCGGTAACGCCGTCGCCCGGTCGGTTCGGGAGCTGATCGATCCCGGCTCCGAAATCGCCGTCGTCTGCGGCCGCGGAAACAACGGGGGGGACGCATTCGTCGCCGCTCGGTTCCTCGAGGCGTACGACGTGACGGTGCATTTGCTCGGTCGTCCCGAGACGATCGCGACCCGAATCGCCCAGGAGAACTGGGAGGCGCTCGTCGCCGCCGACTACGACACCGACGTCGTCCGGGACACCGTCGATCTGGATCTCGGCACGCCCGATCTGATCGTCGACGCGATCGTCGGCACGGGCGTGACCGGGGCACTTCGCGAGCCAGAGGCCACTGCGGTACGGGCGATCAACCGCACCGACGCTCGCGTGCTCGCGGTCGACGTTCCGTCGGGGATCGACGCCGATACCGGCCGGGCCGCCGGCGACGCCGTCGAGGCCGACCACGTCGTCACGTTTCACGACGAGAAACCCGGGCTGGACGCGCTCGACGTTCCGGTGACCGTCGCCGACATCGGAATCCCGGACGCGGCTGCGCTGTTCGTCGAGCGCGGGGACCTCCAGCGGCTCTCGCGGGAGCCGACGGCGCACAAGGGCGATTTCGGCTCCGTCCTCGTCGTCGGCGGCGGCCCCTACACCGGAGCGCCGGCGCTCTCGGCGCAGGCCGCACTCCGTGCCGGCGCTGATCTCGCCTACGTCACTGCGCCGGAGACGATCACCGGTGAGATTCAGGGATACAGCGAGAACCTCATCGTCAGACCGCTCCCTGGCGATCGTCTCGACCCCTCGCACGTCGAGCGACTACTCGACCTCGCGGAGACGGTCGACACCGTTCTCGTCGGTCCGGGGCTCGGCGACCGAGCCGCCACACTCGCCGCCGTCGAATCGTTCCTCGAGGCGTTCGACGGAACGGCGGTCGTCGACGCGGACGCGCTCCGGGTCGTCCCTGACGTCGAGACGTCGGCAACACTACTCTGTACGCCCCACCAGGGGGAACTCCGTGGAATGGGTGGTCCCTCCGCCGACGAGTGGCGCCGTCGTGCGGAGCTCGTCTCGGCGTTCGCCGACGAACTGGGGCACGTCCTGCTCGTCAAGGGCGCCTACGACGTGATCGCCGGTGGCGACCGTCACCGCGTGAACCGAACTGGCAATCCGGGCATGACCGTCGGCGGGACTGGCGACGTGCTCGCCGGCGTCGCCGCCGCGCTCGCGTGCACGCTCGATCCGTTCGACGCCGCCGCCGTCGCCGCGTACGCGAACGGTACCGCGGGCGATATCGTCGTCGAGGAGCGTGGTTACGGACTGCTCGCGACGGACCTGCTCGAAGCGCTCCCCCGGTCGCTGTGGCCCGAATCGTGAGCTCGGAGGGTTCTTGCCGTCGGCACTCCCAGTAAGTGCCATGAGCGAGGAATCCGACCTCACGCACGTCACCGAGGACGGAGAGGCGACGATGGTCGACGTCGGCGAGAAGGTCGACAGCGATCGACGGGCGGTGGCCCGCGGAGAGATCCGGCTCTCATCGTCGACCGTTGAGGCGATCCGGCAAAACGAGATCGGAAAGGGCGACGTCCTCGGCGTCGCTCGGGTCGGCGCGATTCAGGCGGTGAAACACACGTGGGAGACGATCCCGATGTGTCACCAGATCCCGGTTACGAACGTCGACACCGACTTCACCGTTCACGACGACGGCGTCGCACTCGAGGTCACCGTCGAGACGACCGGCAAGACCGGTTGCGAGATGGAGGCGCTCGAAGGCGTAACCACCGGGCTGAACGTGATCTGGGACATGGTGAAGGCTGCCGAGAAGGACGACGACGGTCAGTATCCTGGCACGCGAATCGAGGGCGTCGAGGTTCTCACCAAGGAGAAGCGCTAGCCCGGTTCGGCCGTGGCCAGCTCGCCAGCCTTCGACCGTGCCTGTTCGATGATCGACGGTCGCGCTTCGAAGTCGATGACGACCTGTTCGCCGTAGTCGACGTCGTCGACGCGAGCGTGATCGTGTACCCACGAGACGACACTCATCGTCTCGTCGTTCATCGGCAACACGAGGCGTTCGCGGCGCCACGTCGGGAGCTCGGCGTCGACGCGGTCCCACAGCGCGGCGATGTTTTCGCCCTCCTTCGCACTGATGGCGACCGGATTCGGCGCCAGTGCCGACAGCGCACTCCGCTTTCGCTCGAGCTCCTCGCCGTCGACCTGATCGATCTTGTTGAGGACGGTGACGATCGGGGCCTCGTTTCGCTCGTAGAGGGTGTCGTGACACGTCACCAGTTTCTCCCGTATCTCCTCGATCGGTTCGGAGACGTCGACGACGAGCAAGACGAGATCCGCCTGATACACCTCAGAGAGCGTCGACTTGAACGATTCGACGAGCCAGTGAGGAAGATCGGAGACGAAGCCGACGGTGTCGGTGACGAGCACGTCGCGGCGGTCGAACTCGGCGCGGCGGGTCGTCGTTCCGAGCGTCGTAAAGAGTCGGTCCTCGGATTCGGCGGTCGTCTCGAGGTCCGGATGCCGATCGACGTTCTCGTCGAGATCGAGATCGGCCGCGAGACGTCGGAGGAGTGTCGACTTCCCCGCGTTCGTGTAGCCGGCGAGCGCGACGAGATCGAACCCCGACTCCCGGCGCTGGCTGCGGCGGTGGGATTCGGTCCGCTCGATCCGCTCGAGTTCGTCAGTGATGCGGCTTATCCGGGTCTTGATGTCCCGCTCGCGCGACTCGTCGTACTCGCCGAGCCCCATGAATCCCGGCCGCTCGTCGCGCTTCGCGAGGGAGGCCTTCGCCTCCGCCCGCGGTAGCTCGTAGCGAAGCTCCGCGAGTTCGACCTGTAGCTGTGCCTTCTTCGTCTGTGCTCGCTGACCGAAGATCTCGAGGATGAGGCGGAACCGGTCCATCACCTCGACGCCGTCCGGCAGCTTGTTGCCGAGGTTGTACGTCTGGTAGGGTCCGAGTCGGTTGTCGAAGACGACCGTCGTCGCCTCCGTCTCGGCGACGAGTGCGGCCAGTTCGTCGGCCTTCCCCTCGCCGAGACAGAGCGCCGGATCCTCGGTTCGACTCTGCGTCACTTCCCCGACGACGGTGTAGCCAGCGGCTCTGGCCAGTTCGTTGATCTCCTCCGTCTCCGCGATCCCCTCGTCGACGCGCTTTGCGACGACTGCCGTGCCGTTTCTCCCTGTCACTCGCCGGGAAGTAGGTGCTCCGAATATTTAAGAAGCGGGACTGTGGGACAACCGTTGACAACCGCTCAGCGCGTGCCGAGTTCGTCCTCGTCCTTGATGATCCGCGTTTCGGCTTCGCCGCTCGTGACTTCGTTGACCAGATCGTAGAACTCGTTTTGGAGCCCGGCGGGGAAGCGGAGAACGCCGACCCACGAGCCGTCCGACTGCCACTCCTCGCGTTCGAGTTCACCGAACTGACGGACCTGTGCCTGCGCGCTGCCGGCGTACTCGGCGGGAAGCTGCACCGCGATCACGACCTCGTCGAACCGGATCGGAATTACCGGTCTGAGCGCGTCGAGCGCGTCGTCGACCTGGTTTTCGACGGGTTCCATCGGATCGACCTGAAAGCCAGCCTCCTCGAGGGCGCGCTCGATTCGCTCGGGTGGGTGGGGGGCGTCGTCCATCTGTGGGTTCACCGCGTTACGGGCGATGGTGTTGACGAGCTGTTTGTGCTTCCGCTCCTGCATTTCCCGGCGCTGGTCGGCGGTGATCTGTATCTCCCCCCGCGTTATCACCTCGGGAATGATCTCCATCGGGTCCGTCGTCCCGAAGACGTCCTCCAGCGACGTTTCCGGCGGACGGTCCCCTCGGGAGGCGTCCTCGAAGACGTCCTCCGCGGCGATGACGTCCTCCAGTTCCCCGTCGAAATCCCCCCGCTTGATCGCGAGGGCGGCGTCCGGATCGACGAGCACCTCGAAGCGCTGGCCGTGAGATTCGAGGCGCGCGGTCACTGCCTCGTCGAGTGATATCATACACGTCGCTACGCGGAGCGACACCTAAAAGGTGTACCGACGAAGCCGACGGCGGTTTTTCCGACGACTACTCCTCGTCTTCGTCGTCCTCGTCAGTGTCGAGTAGTCCGTGTTCGGTGAGGTAGCTCTCGATCTCCTCGTCGGTGAGCTCGTGGAACTGTTCGTCGTCGACCGAGATCGTGGCCAGCCCGATCCCCTCCGGGCGAAGTGAGCCGTCGTTGACCGACGCCAGCGCCGAAAGCGCCAGCGCGACACCCTCCTCGAGCGCCATCTCGGTGTCGTAATGCTCCTCGAGGTAATCCTCGATCTCGCCACGGTCGGCGCCGACCGCGAGCGCCTGCCACTCGTAGGGCGTTCCCGAGGGGTCCGTCTCGTAGAGGCGCGGTTCGCCGTCCTCGATGCCACCGATAATCAGGGCGACGCCGAACGGGCGGGCGCCGCCGACCTGGGTGTACTGTTGGATGTGGTCGGTGACGGCCTTCGTCAGCGTCTCGACGCCGATCGGCTCCTCGTAGCGCAGTTCGTTGACCTGTGCCTGTCGTCGCGCGAAGTCGATCAACTGGCGGGCGTCGGCCACGTGGCCGGCGCTGGCGATCCCGATGTGATCGTCGGCCTTGTGGATCTTCTCGACGGAGGTCCGCTCCATCAGTGGCGATCGGATCCGCTTATCGACCGCCAGCACGACGCCGTCGGCGGTCCGAATGCCGATCGACGCCGTCCCTCGTTTGACCGCCTCTCGCGCGTACTCGACTTGGTACAGACGGCCGTCCGGGGAGAAGATCGTGATCCCTCGGTCGTACGCCTGTTGCTGCGATTGTCCCTGCATTGTTAGTTGTCGCGGATATCGAGTGCTGTCGCGCCCACGAATCCGTCCGGAAGCTCCACGTCGACCCGGTCGTTCCGGCAAATAGCCCTCCGGTCGGCGTTCCCGAACACGACGTTTCTCTCTTCAAAATCTTCCCGCGGGCGCCGTATATACTTTTCCTCACACGCTCGAACCGTCCCGCTCGTTCCCCGCACTCGGAGCCCGACGTCGGCGCCGTCGACCGCATCGATCACGGCCAACACGGCCCGCGTCCGGTCGACCTCGCCGCGGCGGGTTCGAACCACCGCCTCTCCGATCCCGCTCTCGAACTCGAAGTGGAGAACGCTCGCGTCGAGTTCCGCACTCCCGACGTCGCCGAGCAGGTTCTGTGCGGCGTACCACAGCTCCCGCTGAAACGACCGACGATCGATCTCGGCGTTCGGCCACGACTCGAGACCGATCGCGAGATAGCGCCACCGCGGGCGGAGATGTTTCGGGAGGTGCTTCATTTCGACTCCTCCCAGTCGGTGTCGACGTCCCGTTCGATTCGAACGCCGGGGGCGACGACCGAATCGGAACGGCGACTTCGGTTCCGGTCAACGAGACGTTTCCACTCCCGCAGCCCGTCGGTAACTTCCTCCGGGCCGAATCCGAGGACCGACCCGACCGCGGCCAGCTCGCGCGGCGACCGGAGCTGGAGGTGTGACCGCGGGTCGGCGGAGACGACGTACGGCGCGTCGTACTGCTCGACCAACTCCCGGAGCTTCCGGAGCCGACGGATCGCCTTCACACGCGGCCCGCCGTCTGCTCTGAGCACGCGTGCGAAGTTGAACTCCAGTCGGACGTCGTTCTCCACGGCCGCCTTCGCGAGTACGTGGTTCACGTCCCCGTTCCGCATCGGGTGTGCGAGAACGTCGACCTGGGACTGCTCGACAGCGAAGCGGTTCAGCGATCCGCCGTGGACGCAGACGACCGTTCGCTTCGAGCGATAGTTGCCGACGAGTCCGCTCGCCTGGCCGACGTCGTCACTCCGGATCTCTATCCCTTCGACGACGTCGACCCCGTACTCGTCGGCGATACCACCGGAATCGTAACTCGTCTGGGCGTCCCCGTGATTTCGGACTACGATCCCCTCGAACCCGTAGTCGGCGGCGGTCGCGGCGAGTCGGGCGACCGTGCTTTCGCCGTCGGGTCGCGCGTGGACGCCCTCGTACATACTCCCGATTGAACCGCCGCACGCCTTTGGTCTTGCTATCGCGAGCCGGCGACGCCGGCGAAATCCCCCGAGCAACGGGCTCAAGAGCCAGCCCGCCGAACGGACCGTATGACCCACGCGATCGTGATCGGCGGCGGCGCCACCGGGGTCGGCGTCGCCCGCGACCTCTCGCTCCGTGGCGTCGACGTGACGCTCCTCGAACGCGGGGGACTCGGCGCGGGGACGACGGGCAGATCCCACGGCGTCCTCCACAGCGGCGCCAGATACGCCGCCGTCGACCCGGAGGGGGCGGCGGACTGTATCCGCGAGAACCGGATCCTCCGAGAGATCGCCGGCACGGCGGTGTCCGAAACGGGCGGGCTCTTCGTACAGCTGCCGGACGATCCCAACGACGCCTTCGAGCGCCGCGCCGCAGCCTGCGAGGAGCTCGGAATCTCGGTCGAGCGGCTCGATCCGAAAACCGCACGCGAACGGGAACCGGAGCTCCCGTCCGACGTCGAACGCGCACTCGCCGTACCGGACGGCGTCGTCTCTCCCGGCCGACTCGTCGCCGTAACCGCCGACGCTGCCCGGCGAAACGGCGCGAGGATACGGACCGATACGCCGGTCACTGACGTTCTCGTCGACGGTGACCGCGTCGTCGGCGTCGAGACCGCTGATGGACGCCTTCGGGCCGATTACGTCGTCAACGCGACCGGAGCGTGGGCGGGCGAGATCGTATCACTCGCCGGTATCGAGCTTCGAATGGCACCGACGAAGGGAGCGATGGTCGCCGTGTCGGAGCCCGACGTCGGATCGGTACTGAACCGGAGCAGACGACCGAGCGACGGCGACATCGCCGTTCCGTACCGGGGTGGTGTCGTTCTCGGAACGACGAGTACGCCCGTCGAGGACCCGGACGACGTGGCGACCGATGGAGCTACCGTCGAACGGCTGCTCGGGGAGGGTGAAGCGCTCCTCCCCGGCGTCGCCGAGGCGCCGATCGATCGCGTTTACTGCGGCGTCCGACCGCTGTACGGCGGCGACCGGGACGGTCGGAGTGCTCCCCGTGGCTTTCGACTTCTCGATCACACCGAGGAGGGACGATCCGGTTTCCTCTCGATCGTCGGGGGGAAACTCACGACGCACCGGCTGATGGCCGAAGCCGTCTCCGATCACGTTTGCGGGGTGCTCGGGATCGACGAGCCGTGTCGAACCCACGAGATACCGCTTCCGGCGGCGGAGGGGACGCGGTTCGACGAGCTCTGCGAGCAGTTCGACGTCGGCGGTCCTGCCGACGAGACGTTCACGTTCCGGTAGTCCAGTTACCCGGACGCCGAGCTCTCAGTCGGTCGGCGTCGGCGACGCTGCAGCCCGCTCCGGACGTGGGAACTGTTCGATGGTGTCCGCGCGGAAGGCGTCCTCGTCGAACTCGCAGTCGTCCCCGAAGAACTCGACCAGCGTCCGAGCGTCCTCCATCGCGTTTTTCAGGCTCGTCGATGCACCGGGCGACGGCGTAATGTTGAAGATGATGTCGTCCCCGACGATCTTGGCTTCGCCCATGTCGAGGGACCGTTCGGCCGTGTCGACGATCTGCGGACGGACGCCGCCGTACCCCTTCGCGCATTCGACGTCGCCCAGTTCGGCCGTCGGAACGACTTTTCGAACGTGCGGGAGAAACGCCCGCCGTCCGAGCTTCGGGAGGTCGTACACGAGGTTTTTGAGCACGTACGGAAGGAGAACGCGGTCCGCCAGAATGTTCGCGTAGCTTCGGACCGCCGCGACGTTCAGCCCGAACACGTCGAGGAAGTCGCCGACGGTCGAGAGTCGCCCCCGCTCGAGCGTCGGAACGAGCTTCGCCGTCGGTCCAAACCGCGTTATCGAGGCGTCGTGGACGTCCGCGTCCCCGTGAACGGCGGCGAACGGCAGCTTCTTCATCTGAAGCGTGTACACTTTCCCGTTCAGGAGTCCCTCCGAGAGGAAGAAACTCCCCGCGATGGGTAACAGTACCATGTCGTCCCCGTAGCCGAGATTCTTGGCGATCTGGAGGCTGTGCGATCCCGCGGCGACGACGGCGGCTTCGCAGTCGAATCGACCCTCGTCCGTCGAGAGCGCGTACCCGTCCGCGGTCTCCGCGACGTTCTCGACTTCGGTGGACGTGTAGACGTCGACCCCGGGCTCTTCCGTCGCTTGCGAAACGAGTGATTTCGCAGTCTCGCCGTAGTCGACGACGTAGCCGTCCGGCGTCTGCAGCGCCAGCAGTTCCGTTTCGGGGTCCCGTCCCTCGACGACGTTCGGTTCGAGAGCCGCGATCTCCTCCCGCTCGATCGCCCGAAGCTTCGGAAAGAGTTCGCCGAACCCCTCCTCGTGGTAGCGGCGTTCGAGCTGTTCGACTTCCTCCTCTCCGACCGCGAGCACCATCTTGCTCCGCTTGGAGTGCATTTCGCGGTCGGGATCGTACCGTTCGAGATAGCCGGCGAGTATCTCGGCTCCCTCCTTTACCTGCTCGGCCTTCTCGAGCGTGTAGTTGGTTTCGATGTCCCCGAAGTGAAGCGTCTGAGAATTGTTGGTGTGGTGGGAGTTGATCGCCGCGATCGTCGGTTCCTTCTCGATGAGCGAGACCGAGTCGATGTCAGTGAACTTCGCAGTCGTGTAGAGGAGCGACGCGCCGCTGATGCCACCCCCAACGATGACGAGATCGTATTTTGTAGGCATGTAGTTCGGTAGTGATCCCATCTCGGTCGCCGTCCTTCTCCCGCTTAACTCATGTTTTTTCGAGCGACGACGGATCGACAGCCGTCAATCTCGGAATCGACAATCGGTTCAAAAACGGCGTCGATCCGCCTCCCGTTCGGCGTGATCGAGCGCCGGAACCCACGCGGCGAACGGTCGACGACGAGCCGCGCGCCGCGTCAGTACTCCAGGTCGTCCGTGTATCGGTCGAGAACCAGTACGAGCGCCCCGCCCGCGATCGCCGAAACCGCGACGATCGCAGCGGTCGGTGCGGTCACCACGTCGACGCTGTCGGCGACTGTCGTCGCGGGATATCTGAGCGCGCCAACCATGAGGCTCACGAGGAAGACGAGCGTCGCCTCCCGATAGCGTTCGAGTGCGGCTCGAACGGCGTAGGCGACCGAGAAGACGCCGACGATCGCGCCAGCCATGAACGCGCCGAACGGGATGAACGCGGCGACCAGCGCTGACGGGTCTCCGCCGTGAAGCGTTGCCGTCGTCGCCTCGAACACCGACCGAGGAATCCCGCTTATGTACTCGTACTGCCCCAACACGAGCAGCAGAAACGCGCCCGACACACCCGGTAGGACCATCGCCGAGATCGCGATCGATCCGGCGAGAAAGACGACGATCGTCGTTGGTTCGGCGCCGCCGTCGGCGGTCGCGCCCGTGACGACGAACGCGAGCGTCGCGCCGACGATCGCCACGGCGATCCGACTCGGTCGTCCGAGTTCGACGTACCGATAGAGGACGACCGCCGAGGCGGCGATCAGCCCGAAGAAGAACGCGTACGTCGGAACGGGATACTGCAAGACGGCGACGTTCATCGCGCTGGCGACGGTCGCGGCCGCCGAGAGGACGCCGGCGCCGAGCACAAACAGGAAGGGGGCGTCCATCGCCTGCAGTTCGGCAGCCGCAGCGGCACGTCCATCGGGGGTGTGCAGATCCAGCACGTGCTCGATCGCCCTCGGATCGACCGACGTCAACGCCGCGATGAGCCGTTCGTAGATACCGAGGATGAGCGCGATCGTCCCGCCGGAGACACCGGGAACCGTGTCGGCTGCCCCCATACAGGCCCCCTTCAGATAGATCGCGAGCCATCCGCGGATCCCGACTGAGTCAGCCATCCGTCAGGCGTGGGGATCCGCCGAGACGCGCTGTTGTTCTTCGTCTTCGGAGTCGTTGTCGGCGTCGTTGTCGGTTTCGTCGTCGTCGGGATCGGCACCCTCCGGCGCGTCGAGCGTTTCGCGCTCGAGTTCGACGGTTACGGTGCTGTCGTCCTCGCCGATCACCTGCCCTTCGGTGACGTGTTCGGTATCGGTGTAGGCGTACGTTCTGAGCGTCTCCTCGTCCATCTCGGGGGTGGTCGCGAACTGGTACGGGCCGACCGCTTGGACGTCCACGTCCGTGTACCCCGCGTCGACGCCGTACTCCTCGTAGCCGGTGGTGGCGTACGGCACCGTCATCTCGAACTCGCCGTTCTCGTCGGTGTCGGCGTACTGGGTGTACTCGAACGTCTGGCCCGTGGCTCCGATCTCCATCTGGACCGTGGCCTCGATTTCGGTGTCGGCCGGTGCGCCGCTCCCCTCGATCGTCGCACCCTCGACTCGCTCGAATGTTTTGACGTGCGGCTCCCCGATCTGAGGGTTGAACTGCGCCGGAATCACGCTGCTGTGAACGAGTCGGTACTGTTCCAGCGCGTCGACACGCTCGCTCGGGAGACCCTGGATGCCGCCGATCTGTGCGTTCGGGTCGTCCTCGACAGCCTGTTCGGCTTCCTCCATCGTGTCGTACTCCTCGACGAACTCCCGGTCGTCTTGCGGGAGCAGCAGGACGTCGAGTTCCTCGCCGTTCGGCAGCGTGATCGTCTCCTCGTCGTACCGAACGACGACCGGTTCGGGATCCTGTGCGCTACCGTGGTACGCGAAGAGTCGGTTCCGCATACTCTCGTGGCCGCGCTGGCTCGTGAGGAGGGCCGCCCGCTGGAGCTGTCCCCTCTCTCCGACGGCGTACACGGGCCGATTGAGGTCGTCGTGGTCGATCTTCTCGTCGTTATAGTAGACAGTCGGCGCGTTGTATTTCGGCCCCTGCACGTCCGCAACGGAGTGATCGAGTACGACGTAGCGGACGCCCTCAGCCTCCTCGTCGGAGACGTGTTCGTTCGCCATCTCCTCGTTCGGGGCGACGAGGAAGTTCGCCGCCGTTCCCGCGTTCTGCTGGAACGGGTTCGCGACGGGGATGCGCTCGCTTCGGGTCGTGATCCAGTGACCGTAGTCCCACCACGCCAGTACGCCGTAGGCGCCGTCGTCGTACTCGAAGTCGTCACCCGGTGGCCGATCGTATGTGCCGTAGTGCTCCATCCGGTTGTCGTGGCCGCCGTACTCACCCGGATACGGCGTCCCCTCCGACATCCACTGGATGCTGTCCTCCCATAGCTGAATCTCGCCCGGACCGTGGTTCTGTCCGGTCTGGAAGGCGTTCGCCGTCTGTTGGTTGTCGACCTCGATCGGTACCGCGAGTACCGGGACGACGAGCGCCAACAGTAGCGCGGCGATCAGGACGACCTGCCAACCGGCGATGTCGTCCATCGAGAGGTTCGCCCCCGCCTCGACGTCGAGGGCGGTGATCGTCCGCTCGACGACCAGCGCGGTGAGGATCACTACCGGGATCACGAGGTAGTAGTTGAACCGGATCTGCGTGAACGCTGCACAGATCAGGAATCCCGTCCAGACGAGCAAGAAGAGCGTCTCGACGTCGTAGCGGACGCGGAACGTCGCGCCGAAGAGGCCGGCCGCGCCGAGCAGGAGTGCGAGTACCTGCCACTCGAGGCCGACGAGACCGGCGATGAACGACAACGCCGGCGCGAGGAGATACATCAGCGGGATTGCGGCGAGGGCGCCGATCGCGTAGATCGTGTCCCCCGACTCGTCGCTGTTGACGAGCGGTGCGGCGAAGAGGACGATCGCGCCGACCATCCCCGCGATGAAGGTGAGTCCGTACTCGGCGAAGACCCGCCCCCGGCCTTCCGAGAGCATCGCCTGCGCCTCCGCGATCGTTCTCGTCGTGTCGGTGGCGCTAAACGCGAGCGTCCGCTCGACGTTCCCCCAGATCGTCGACCAGACGTCGGGGAGTACGACCATCAGGAATGCCATCGAGAGCGCGATCAACCCGACGACTGTCGCCGGATACGCGCGGATGTCGAGATCGCGGTGCTCCCACTGGCGGGCGAGGAAGGCGAGGAAGACAGCTCCTGCGGCGACGGCGAGCGGGAGGAATATCTGGGTGTAGGAGTAGTCGGTGACGCCGAACTCGAACGTCTCCAGCGGGACGATCATCAACAGCCCGGTGACCGTCATCGAAACGGCCGCGACGAACGCGATCGGCTCCGGCGTCCGGCGGTGGTAGACGTCGCTCGTCATCCGTAGCGCGAAGAAGACGCCGACGATACCGACGAGGAGGACGCCGGGCTGCCAGACGTACATGTACAGCGCGGTCACGAATCCGGCGAGCGCGCTCCAGGCGACCGGTTCTCTGAGGGCGTCGAAATCCCGATCGACGACGAGTTCCCAGATCGGTTGCTGGCGTGTCGCGATCGACAGGGCGTAGAGGAACGTCACGACCGCGAACGTCATGAAGAACGTCTCGGCTGCGTGGTGCTGGTAGGAGCCGACGAGACTTCGGGTGAGGAACTGTCCCGGAATGAGCGCGAGCAGGAACACCGACAGCAGGGCGAACGGTTTCCCGAGGAATCGACGGGCGAGCAGATACGTCGGGATGACACACAGCGCGGCCATCACCGGTGTCGCGACGAGCATGACCTGTGCAGCGAGTTCTGTGCTCGGGTCGCCCAGTCCGACCACGAGAATCACCGTCGCCACCATCTGGTCCCAGAGCGTTCCGAACTGGCCGGCGAGGTTCCCTTCCGGGAATCCGGTCCAGGGGTCGTACGGCATCGTGTACGGCCAGTTGTCGACGACGTAGATCGTTTCCCGGTAGTGGTACCACGGGTCGTTGCTCGCAAACAGCACCGTCCCGTCCTCGCGGACGAACCGGTTGTACGCTCGGAGGCGGATCGCCAGCATCAGGCCGATGATAGCCGCGAGCACGGGGATATGATAGTACGACATGAGAAGATCGAGGGGGGATCGAACGCTACCCTCGGATCCGGATTGCTCGCTCATTGGCGGAAACACTGTCAAAACGCGCATAAGCCTTTTCCATCCGATCGATACAGCGGGCTTTTTGCGTCCGGGTCTCAGAGGTGGTGTCGATGGCAGACCGTTCGGAGGTGTGCGTGCTGCTGCCGACGCTGAACGAAGCCGAGACGATCGGCGACGTCGTCGAGGGGTACCGCCGCGTCGGATTCGAGACGATCCACGTCGTCGACGGCGGGTCGACCGACGGCACGCGGAAGCTCGCTCGCGAGGCGGGTGCCACGGTGACTCTCCAGTCCGGTCGCGGGAAGGGCCAGGCCGTCCGGCAGGGCGTCGCCGAAACCGACGCCACCTACGTGCTGATGGCGGACGGCGACGGAACCTATCGACCGGAGGACGCCGAGATGATGCTCGAACCGCTCTTCGAGGGACGAGCGGATCACGTCGTCGGGAACCGATTCGCTGAGATGGAGTCCGACGCGATGACGCGATTCAACCGGATCGGGAACCGCCTAATAAACTGGACGTTCGCCGCGGTTCACGGCCGCGACCTCGGCGATATCCTCTCGGGATACCGCGCGTTCACCCGCGATTCCTTCGAACGGTTCCGCCTCGAATCGGACGGGTTCGGTATCGAAACCGAACTGGCGGTCGAATGTGTCCGTAACGGCGTCGACACGGCGGTCGTCCCGATCCGATACGAGGCCCGCCCCGGCGGCTCCGAGACCAAACTCAATCCGGTTCGGGACGGCGCACGTATCTTCCTCACCATGTACGCGCTCGCGCGCACGAACAATCCAATATTCTACTTCGGAAGCGTCGCCGCGATCGGTCTCGGAGCAGGTGTCGCACTCGCTGGATACGTCGGCTACCGCCACTTCGTCGCCGGGGTCACTCACGACGTCCTCGCTCTGCTGTCGGCGTTCTTCGTTCTCCTCTCGGTGCAGCTGCTCATGTTCGGCGTTCTCTCGGACATCGTCGTCTCCGTGAACCGAGAGCAGACGCGCCGGATCGAGGATCTCGAACGGGAGCTCCACGACGGAAAGGACTAAAAAGGAAGCAGCGATCGAACCCGGGCGACGAGGCTCGTCTTCGCCTGTTCGCGGTACTCTTCGAAGATCGGATGGAGCGCGTTGAGGAGCTGTTGTCTGTTCTGGAACTCCTCGTCGGGGAGCTCCTCGAGTGCCGTCGACAGTTCGACGCTGTTTCCCGAGGCGTTGTACGGGATCTCCTGGGATCCCAGCTTCGCCGCGATCTCCTCGCGAGTCGCGGGAAATCCGAGATCGGCCCGATCGAGGTGACCATCGATCGCGGCGATGCCGAACGCGATCGTCTCGGGTTCCTCGTCGTTTCCCTGCTGTGGTGGACGAACTCCCATCGGAACTGCGTAGGAGTGCCGTCCTCCTAAATCCCAACGGAACTCGAAAGCCCCACTCGCCGTGGGGACGGACCGTCAGTTATACGCGGAACAGGCGCAATCCCACGGCGTTCAGGCCGTGGATACGCGCCGTTACTCCGTGGTACAGACCACCGTTCAAACGCCTTCCCCGAATTTCCACGAAGATATTTAAGTGACAGACCGCCCAACCAGAGAGTAGGACTCGGTCGGAGCGGAGCGGATTCCGAACCGTCCTCCGGAGGCGGCCTGTCCGCCCACGGAACGAGGCAATATCCGAAAGGGTAGTCGGTGAACGCACATTCCAGAAGGGTGTGTCTGTGCCGACTGCTGCAAGTGAGCACCACGATACCCCCAACTCTACCGACGCCTGCTGGCGTCCCGCTGGCAAAAACAACACCGGGACGCTATACACGGTCGAAGATAGGGGTAACGGCAGTTTGGCACTGCCAGCAGTCCACCACATCGACGCTGTGGGACTACCCGTGCCCGAAAGATGTGGTTCTCCGGTGATTGGACTGCACACCTGAAACGCCCACCGCTCGGGATTCCTCCGCGTGAACGCGGAGGAGGATGTCAAATTGGTTCCATGCCAATCACCCTCACCTGTATGGTGGGACGCTTCCGGAATCGGCCGCGGGATTCGTCGACGAGGTCGATCCGTCCGAGAAGACGCTACTTATCGTCAATCGAACGGGACCGGTGCCGCTGGTGTCGCTCCTCGAACGGGCGTTCGAGAACCAGTCAGTGTCGGTCGACGACCGGAACGTCCCGGGAGAGGTCGACGATCTCGTCTGTCTCGTCGACGGCGAGACGGTCGTCGCGACGACGCCGATGTCGGAGCTGGAGGAGTCGCTTTTGCTCGTCAACGCCGATCGATCCCGGACCGGGACGCGACAGCTTCGCTCCGGCTCGTTCCCGGTGGTGTTGACCGGTCTGGACGAAACCGAGTTCACCGTCCGTGGCTTTCCGGAGTCCAACAAGGAGAAGCTGCTCCTCATCCTCATTTCGCGGTTCATCGAGTCGATGGCTCTCGACCGGGACGCCGGAACGCTCCGGGGCACCTTCCAGCGACTGTCGCGCCTCGACGACGAGTACGGAACGCGAACCGTCTACTCGCTACTGGCCGACAGCAGGGTCGAAACGCACGTGTACGGTCTTCCGGGGGATCACGACGCCGTTTCGTCGCTCGACGTGATCGTTCACACCGGCGACCACGAGGAGTATCGCGAGTCGTGGTTCGTCGTCTTCACGCCACCCGAGGATGACCGCGATCGCGACGCCGAACACGCTGCGCTCGTGGCTGTCGAGACGGGCCTGAACGTCTGGCGAGGGACGTGGACGTACGACGCCGAACTGGTGAAACGAATCGACTCCTATCTCGTCGAGCGGTTCTGAGCTTCGAATTCGAACGCCGGAGTTTGTGTGGGATACAACTACCACACGGTGGCTCGAAACCGGAGATACAGAAATGCGCTGGCTGGGATTTGAACCCAGGTTGTGACCATGGCAAGGTCACGTGATACCACTACACTACCAGCGCGTGCTTCGCATCTGAAACAACCGGTGAGAGAGATAAAAGGTTTGCGAAAGCACGGACATCGACGCCGTGCCCTGTGAACGGCCGTCATGGGAGCGGAGGACCGCGATACTTTTAAGCTTGGGTTTGGTAGGATCGGCACAGTCTAGTGGAAGGACACGGAAGCGTCACGGCATGACACGCAGCGTGCTCGTGCCGTCGTCGTTGACCCGAGAAGCCGAGGACAAACGCGAGGCGACTCGCAAACTCGGTTACGTCGCACGCGCGGCGGTGATCTTCCGGGTCGACCGGCTCGTCGTTTTCCCCGACGAAAACGAGGGCCGATTCGGCGACGGGTTCGTCAGCACCGTGCTGTCGTACGCCGCCACGCCCCCATACCTCCGAAAGGAGGCGTGGGGTCGGCGGGACGAACTGGAGTACGTGGGCGTACTGCCGCCGCTCCGAGTCCGGACACGGACCGGCTCCGGATCAGACGGTTCGGGGTCGTTAAGACAGGGAATCGTGACCGAGGTCGGATCTGACGGGCGCGTTCGGGTCAATTGCGGACTGCAACACCCGATCTCCCTCCCGGCTCCTCCCGGAGCCTACGAGGAGGGGGAGCGCGTTACCCTCAGGGTCTCTTCGCGACGGCCGGTTCGCGCGAAACTCACGGACGAGCCCGCACCGGGCTTCACCGTCGAGCGTGCGACAATCGACGACGCCCTCGCCCGCGAGGACGCCGGCGTTCGTATCGCCGCGTCCCGCCACGGCGAGGCGCTGACGGTCGACCGACTCGGCCAGCTGGTCGAGAGGACGGCCGACGGAATGACGGTCGTCTTCGGCGCCCCCGGACGGGGATTGCCGGAGATCCTCGAGCTGGACCGCGAAGAGGCGCTCGACGACGCCGACATGCGGTTCGACCTTTGGCTCAATACGGTTCCGAACCAGGGCAGCGAGGTCGTGCGAACGGAGGAAGCGATGTTCGCAACCCTCGCGCCCCTCACACTGGAGTGAGATAGATGCCACAACCAAGCGCACCACGCAAAGGCTCGATGGGCTTCAGCCCCCGCGGCCGTGCGGCCAGTGAAGTTCCGCGGTTCAACACCTGGCCGGACGACGTCGGACAGCCCGGGCTCCAAGGATTTGCCGGCTACAAGGCCGGCATGAGTCACGTCGTGACGATCAACGACGAGCCCAACTCTCCCCGCGAAGGGGCCGAGGAAACCGTTCCGGTGACCGTCGTCGAGACGCCGCCGATGCGGGCTGTCGCCGTCAGAGCCTACGAAGACACGCCGTACGGTCAGCGGCCGCTGACCGAGGTCTGGACCGA
>SKTU01000045.1 GCA_007122455.1 Haloarculaceae archaeon
ACCCGGACGACTGGGAGGAGCGCCTGCGTTGTTACTCGTACACGGGGAGTTTCTTCGGTGAATACGAACCCGCCGGCACTGACGTATCGGTGGCAGCTCGCTTCTCCGGAGAGAACTCGTGGCATAATGGGGGATGGCGAGGTAATAACTACGACGATACTGTACACGGGTTCGTCGACGGCTCAGGCTGGGTGAACGGACGAGGTTCGTTCAGGGAGGGAGTCGGAACGTATTGATGGCTGACGAACTGCTGTCTACCGTTGATAACGGTATCGCTGGACTGTGCACGCTATTGCTGAAATCGGAGACATTCACCCGGTTACGTGATCGTGAAAATACTGTGATTCGGCTTCGGTCACGGGGTCAGCTCAGGCCGTCGCCGCAGGAAGACGAAGACACCGACGACGAAGAACAGTCCGAGTATCAGGATGACGTTCGGCCGTAGTGCCTGTCGGGTTACCGGGAGTACGACACGAACCAGATAGAGCAATAATCGTATATCCAAAGCCAGCTACAGCAGCACAAAGCTGCCTGAACGTCTCGTTTTGGTTTCGTTCGAAGAGGTAGTACGTTGCGTCGATGGCACCGAGGCCCGCAACGAATCCGATGGGAATACCGATGAAGACGGAGAATGCGATGTAGGGTTCTGCGACGTAACTCACGAGCGCCGCTACTAGCAGAAATGTCGTGAGCCCAGTTCCGACAATCACGACTGGCCCTTTTAGATTCACGGGTTTGATTGGGCTTGACTCCATGCGGCGAAAATAGTTCGCATAAATATATTAAATATGACAATTACATATCCTGAGCTTGTCAGGATGTCTGGTGCCTCTCTCAGGGTTCCGCATGCAATCTGTGATAGACACCTGATGAAAACCAATTAGACTGATGTCTCTCCCATCCTGATTGTCTCAGTTCGTCCTCGGCGTCGGCAGCACGACGTGCTGAATACGCGCCCTCTATTTTGCACGTCCCCAGCTTCCCACATGGTTTCTATCACAAATGGGGTGAAAGATACAGAGAGTGAGTTCAGTACAGCGACTCTATTTATTTCGCGCCGAATATGATGAATCACCTATTTAGTAGCTCTTCGAAGGCCGCGAAAGAGCGGTTACTCAAAGTCGCCTCCAAGGGGTTGACCGGGGCGATCGATACGCGAGATGGGGAGTTCAGCCCGGTTTGCGTGTTCCCGCACTGCCTCTTCGCTCTCCGCTCTGTAGTGACAGTGTGTTCCAGTCACGTATCCGTCTTCGTCCGTCAGGACCTCCGACTCGACAGCACGCACTTTCATCCCTTCCTCGTCGAGTTCTCGACGGCACGCAGTCGATCGCTCATCAACTGCCTGCAGCTCTTCTTGGGTGATCGGTTCCTCTAACTCTCGAAGGATAAGGAAGTCCTCCAGGTCGGATTCAGTCATCGAAATCACCTTCTGCTTCTATCTCTGGTGGTGTTGCCCGATCGAAGGGGAATACACCCTCTCAAACTATGTAAGACAGGATCATAAAATCATCTCCTGAAAAATCGTCAGAGGCTGATCAGGGTGTGACGTGCCATGGCTTCCCCGGTCGATGACGGATACGCGCCTTCCATCTTGCACGCACTGATTCGATTTATTCAGAAGTTGGCAGAAATTAACTGCAAGAGTTAGAGCGGGAGTTCAGCATGTGGTCGCACCAATCTCCTTACTGATCGTTTCCGATCGCGTCAACTCCGACGCGAGGCAAATTTCTTCGCATACCGATACAGGGAAATTCCAACGAGAGAGTTCATAGAGACGCTCGACAGTAGAAGGCACTGATTCCGCCTCAACGTCCACTTTGATCTTTTGTCCTCGTCACCTGCTCGGAGCCCACGAACGTGGGCGAACCCGGCGAATACCCATCCCATGAGCGCAAGGATGAGTAACGTGAGCGATAGTCGGCGCATACTATTTCTACGCGAACGAACGGCTTAAACACCGATAGAGAGTCTTTCCTCTCGAGAATCGCCCGCGAGGTATCTCAAAGTTGTCAAATTTGCGTTCGAATGTACTGTCGAAGAACGACTAATCTGCAAGACTCACGCGTTGCATTCATGACACTGTTTCTATCAACTACTGAAGAGTGAAGAAGCAAACGGATGGATTACTCCGACAATCCCTACCACACACTGTCGTCGAAGCTGACGTCAGCCGGTCGGTTTCAGGACGCGCCACACGACGCGCGGATGGAACAGGACGGACGGGGGATCCTGCAAGGACACCACCCGGGTGAACGTCCGGTTGAGTGATCCGTCCGTGTGCATTTTGCGAAAGAGGCGAGCGAATTAGAGATTGACGAGATCGGTGCCACGGGGTTTCGGCCCGACGGTTTCGGCGAACTGGAAGTCGGCACCGACCGCCAACATCCACGCCGGATCGACGACGTCGGTCGCTCGCTCGAAAAACCGGTCTGCGATACCCTCGCGTTCTTCCGAGGCGAGCGTGTGGTGAAGCACCAGCGCCTGAAGCGCCGCTACCGACATGCCCTGTCCGTACACCGGATTGAAGCTCGCGATCGCATCGCCGACGACTACCAACCCGTCCGGGAACCGATCGAGATCCTCGTACCGGTTCCGGCGATTGGACGGGAATGGGTAGTGGTAGACGTCCTCCGAAACCCACGAGTTGTCCTCGAGGAGACGTCTCGTCTCGGAAAAGGGGAGGCTCCCGGCGAACTCGATCAACTCGCCCGGGTTCGTCGGTGGATGGCCACCGTGCACGCCGGCTAACGCCACTATCCATCGATTTCCCTCGATCGGGAAGACGAAGCAGCCGCGACCGAGAGGCTGCTCGGGGAGTCGTACGTACGCCCGCCGGTCGTCGGTGGGGCGGTCGATGACGACGACGCTGTACGCCACGTCGATGAGGACTTCGTCCGTCGATGGGGTTCGGTAACCGTTACGCTCCAACCATGCCGGGGTCCGGCTCGTCCGGCCGGTCGCATCGATCACGAGCTCGGCATCGATCTCTTCGCCCGTTCTGCCGTCCGCTGGGCGGACGGACACACCGGTTACCGCGTCCGCCTCGTAGAGATAGTCGGTGACGTGCGTCCGCTCTCGAACGTCGATCCCGGCGTCGCCGAGCACGCGCCGACGGATGACCTGTTCGAAGAGTGGGCGACTCGCACACACCATCGGCTGTCGCGTGGGGCCGGGAGCCACGAAATTCCACTCGGAGAAGACGTTCATATCGCGCAGGGAGTCGATCATCAGCCCGCCGGACGCGATTATCTCCTCGGTGTATCCTGGAAAGAGGTCTTCCAGCGTGGCTCTTCCCGCCTCCCACAGCACGTGGGGTGCACGGGCCTGGGGAACGCCACGCCGGGCAACTGCCCCGTCGGGAAGTCGGTCGCGGTCGGTAACGATCACGGTGTCGAACCAATTGGCGAGGACGCGAGCCGCTGTGAGGCCGGCGACGCTCGCGCCGACAACGACGGCCGTTCCGTCTCTAGATGTTATTCGAGTGCGGTCGTACCGTGGAACGGCTGTGAGAGTCATAGCGATCGGTCACACGATGCGCTCTACGCTGAAATGTATGTTAAAAGTTCACACGGTATCTGTTCGGTTCCCGTAGCGATCTGCTGAAATTATCACATACATATCATTATGTGGCCGTACTCCTCGGACTGGCGAACGGGGGACCCTCTATCGCTCAGCTGCCGGGGGAATGCGCACCTCTAACACGACGCACGGTGTAGGTGCGTATACGATGCCAGTTGTTGCCGCCGTCGACCGATCGGAGCGGGCGGAATCAGTTCTCAAGCGAGCGAGCGTCCTCGCGGACGATGCGGATCTCGACCTACACGTCGTCCACGTCGGTAAGTCGATGGTTCCCCATTATAAAAGTGGATACGAGACGAAAGGTACGGAGATCATCTCCAAACAGAAGGCAACCGGAATCGCTCGGGACATCGGACAGGACGTACTCGGGGGAACCGAATTCCAACCAGTGGGATTGCAGGGGGATCCGGCGAGGGAGATCCTCGAGTACGCCGCAGAGCACGATGCAGAGTATATCGTCGTGAGCGCGCGCAAACAGTCACCGCTCGGACAGGCAGTCTTCGGTAGTGTTACCCAGTCACTGCTGTTGAATGCTGACCGACCTGTCGTTTCGGTCCCACCCGACTCGGCGTGACCGGCGAGCGTTCGCGTCTCTTTCATCCGTAGACTGAAATAAAGCGACGACCAGAAGACGCGGCGACGACCGCCGTACGAGGTCTCAGTCGGGCTGTTCGACCCGTTCGATCCAGTAGGTGGCGTCGAGATACTCCGGATACGTCGCCCGATACCCCGCACGTCGGGCGAGCGGTGCGACCACGGCTGCTAGACGTCTCTGGACGGACGGGGGTGGCGATGTGAACACCGTGTCGTCGGCGAGTTCCGCGACCATCACCATCGCTTGGAGGAACCGTGGCGCTCCCGACGCGGTGAGTTTCCCGTCGTGAGCCAATCCGGAGAGGGTGGCGATGACCCCCTGTAACTCTCCGGCCGGCCTCGTCTCGACGACACAGGACGCCAGTTCGTCGGATTCGTTGCGGAACGTGTGCGGGGCCCCTGGCGGCACCGTGATCTGCTCTCCGGCGGCGAGCGGTTGCCGCTCCCCGTCGATACTGAACAGGAACGCCCCTTCGATCACTTCGAACCGTTCCTCGTAGCTCGGGTGGACGTGTTCCGGCGGTCCCTCGTTCCGTGGCGTGTAGATGGCGAGCCCCCGTTCGTACTCACCGCCCGTCTCGGAGCGTTCGACGAGCGCCGCCGTCCACTCTCCGGCGACCGGGTTCGAGATCACCGGGGTCGTGATCCGCTCGACGAGCTCCGCGGTTGGACCGTCCGTATCGAGCGTCACTCCGTCCCCGGTGAGTGTTCCATCGACACGCTGTCGGCCGAACGTCACCGACGTCATCCCTCCGTCTACTCGATCCACGGATATAAAGCGTCGTCTCTCGTCCAACCGTCGCCGAACGGATACCGTTCATCGTGTCAGTGTACTGGTCGCCGGTTCCGTCGCCGTCGAACCACCCGTTCCTGTCGTCCGGAAAAACGTACACCGACACCGTCGTTTCGCCGGGAGATTCGCCGCACATCGCAGCTTCGTAGCTGTTCCACCGGAAACGATCGGCGGAGAGTTCACCGCCGCTGTCTCGCCCGAGGATCCTACGTCGGTGGCGCGGCGCTACTTGCAGACGTACTGGATCTCGTACGTGAGCTCCGGGCCCACCTGATGAACGACTCCCGTCCCCGTGACGCCGACGGTGTTCGCCGACTGGTTGATCACCCGCGCCGACGCCTCGGTGATCGGGACCCCCGGCTCTGGGACGTGTCCGCGTCCCGATACGGCCAGGTCGATCGTGCCTTCGCCACACTCTCCCGTCGAACGCCATCGTCCCGTCGAAGACGACGCGGCCGCTCTTGTGCACCATGCCGCTGGTGTTCTGCTCGAAGTTGCCCTCTAGCGTCCCGGTGACGGTTCCGGTGAGGACGCGATCCTCGAACCGATTACCACCCACCGCACGGACCGGCGTGGTCTCTATTCCCGTTATCATCCCCGTCCCGGAACCCGAAGCGGGTGCTCCCGCGTCGGTCGGCTCGCGGCGGTACCCAAAACGGCCGTCTTGCCCGCCGCGTGAAGGAATGCTCGTCGAGTCGTATTTGTCATGTCTATCACCTTTGTTAAATGTTACCAGCTAACGTACCCGTTCCGATTCGGTCTTGCAGCGTCGCCGTGGCTGTCTGAGTGGGTTTGACTGACCTGATCGGTGGACTACTACAACGGTGTGGGCCCAAGCGCTCGGCCGTCGCGCCCGAGAGGTCGATCGAAAACGGCGTCCAGCAAGATTCACGTACCCGGGGGGAAAGCTATCCAGCATGGATCCGAACACTCCAGTCGTCGTCGAGGCTCTCAGAACACCACAGGGAAAGAAGGATGGCGTTTTCGCCGACGTCGCCAGTGAGAATCTGGCGATTCCGCTGGTGAACGAGATTCTCGAACGGACAGGAATTGACGGCAGTCAGGTCGACGACGTGAAGTGGGGATGCGCGCGCCCCGTCGAGAGTCAGGCTGCCAACATCGCCCGGGTCATCGCGTTACTCTCCGATCTCGGCGAGGAGGTCCCGGCCACCACGATCAATCGGCAGTGCGGCTCCTCCGCGGAGGCGCTCATCAGTGCGAGCGACAGCATACGGTCCGGATACCGCGATGTCGTCTTCGCGGGCGGTGTCGAGAACATGACGAACGTCAGTATCCCGTCGATGCGGCGCTACGAGGGGATCGCCGAGCGGTACGGCGCCGACGAACTGCCGATGGGACAGACCGCCGAGCGTGTAGCGGAGAAATACGGGATCGACCGAGACCGACAGGACGAGTACGCGGCCCGAAGCCAGCAGCGCGCCTGTCGGGCGAACGAGGAGGGCACGTTCGACGACGAAATCCTCCCGATCGATACGGACGAAGGCGTCGTCGACACCGACGAGGGGCTCCGTCCCGGGACGACGAAGGAGAAGATCGCCGGCCTCTCGCCGGTGTTCCGCGAGGACGGAACGGTAACGGCGGCGAACGCCTCCCAAATCAGTGACGGCGCCGCTGCCGTACTACTCACGTCGCTCGAGTTCGCCGAAGAGCACGAGCTGGACGTTCTGGCCGAGGTCGGCGGGCACAACGTAGCCGGCGTCGACCCACGGATAATGGGAATCGGTCCAATCCCGGCGGTTCGCGGACTCTGGGAACGGACCGGGCGAGGCGTCGACGATTACGATCTCGTCGAGCTGAACGAAGCGTTCGCGAGCCAGACCCTGGCCTGCCAGGACGACCTCGGGTTCGATGACGACGTCTTCAACGTCAACGGCGGAGCGATCTCCCTCGGACATCCCGTCGGCGCGTCGGGCGCACGGCTACCGGTCACCCTGATTCACGAACTCAGTCGACGCGGCGGTGGGCTCGGGCTCACGACGCTGTGTATCGGCTACGGACAGGGTATCGCGACCGAATTCCGCGTTAGATGATCTAACCGGGGTGTCGTACAACGGTTTGTACACCTCTGTATTCGGTGTTTCTGAATCGGTCGGTACAGTGGATTTAGTGTTCAGTGCGAACTGGGGCAAAGGGCGATGTGCTGTCAGTCCCGATTTCTGAGAGATATTCTGAACGGGTAGACGTAGCTAGCGTACATCAATAGATATTTATCGGTGATAATACCTGGCTCATCTCGATCAGCCATAACCTGCTCAAAGCCGTTCGAAAATCCCGAGCAATGTGGTGTCTTTTACTGCTCAGCAGCCGAGTTACGATTCATCGAGATGAGCGTAATACCTTTTCATATTCACGACCAAGCATCGAAGATGACTGAAACGCAGGATTTCTACTACGAGGCAGATACGACCGAATCGTTGAGTACAGAAGTTGTAACGGCGATCGCAAAGGCTCACGACGAGGACGTGATCGACCAAAAGTGGGTGATCAGTGATGACATCGACACAGACGCACTCGACGGCCTTTTCCAGGACAACCATCTTGATATCACGCTCCAGTTTAAAGCGGATACAGCGACGGTTACTATCATCGCGGACAGGACTGGAAACCCCGTCATCAAAATCGAATCACATCGATAAGTACGCACCCTTCATAGAGTCGTGCGAAACTATTTTCGGGCACAGGTAGTCGTTCAGTATCTCAGGTGCCGAAATTCGTCGTTTCGTTTCTCCCTACTGTAATTCCTTACACACGACCCTACCAGTGAACGGCTGATTCACCGATAGAGAGATGAGAACAGTGCCTTGTGAATCGTTCTATGGCATCTTCGATCTGACGACCGGAATCAGTATTTATTCGTCCTCCGGGATCGGGTCGATTCGAAAGACGTACTCCGGGTAGGCGGCATCGAGGTTCGTCGGACCCTCTTCGGCGGTATGGGCTCGACAGAGGGCGGCCGTCGCCTCGACTGCACCGTGACCGCTCTCCTCCTGGTACCGCTCCAGGACGACGAACGCCGCTGGCTCCTCGCAGCCACGTCGATGACACTCGCGCGGAGCCCCGTCGCCTGCACGTCGGCTATCCTCGAGGTCGTTTATCGGCTCTGCTTCGTCGGCACGGCTGCGCGCCTCTCGCATCTCTCGTTCCCGCTGTCGTCGCTCCTCGGTATCAGCCTGTTTCTCTCGGCCTCGTTTCGTGTCTGCCATCCCGCGAAGTAGGTGGGCGAGCGGAATAAATGTCGGTCCCTCCCCAACTGCTCTGCCTCGACCCCCGGGATAGTCGGTGAACTCGCACCGCTGTTGGCAGTTAACGGAGCGCTGCAACCGGTCTCCAGCCGGTGTGACGCCGACGAGAACGTCGAAGAATCGTTCGTCTCGGTAGACTCCCAACGTCTCTATACGTACGTTGACGAGAATTCGAGGACGGATTTCTCACGGATTCTACGGCTACCAGCGCTATTCGAACGGTTGAGCAGCTGATCGGATGCTAAGCATGGACAAAGTTAATGGTAATTGGTAATGATAGCTATGTTGGGTTTCACTCCCTGGCCATCGGCCGCCGCTCAAGGGTGTAGCATATGGAACGACCCCAACCACAACTGGGAACGCAGAACGAGACGCTCGGTAAGCGAATACTCGCGTGGATCGTCGACGCGATCATCATAGCCGTGATAACGTTCGCCGTCTCGTCGGTGCTCTGGTCGGACCGGGTCGGGTCCTTCATCGGGAGTGCGGGGATCCTTTCGTTCGTGTATTTCATCTACTTCGAAGCCGAGTACGGTCAGACGCTCGGTAAAAAGGCGATGAACGTCGTCGTTGTGAAGGAGGACGGTAGTGACTGCGACTGGACCGCGTCAGTTATTCGCAACGTCGCTCGGATAATCGACGGGTTCGCGTTCTATCTGGTCGGGATGATCGCTATTCTGCTGACGGACAACAACCAGCGTCTCGGCGATATTGTTGGGGACACGATCGTTGTCAAAGTCGCGACCGACGTGGATGGGTGGAGCGGGCTCGTCATCGACGACGTGCGCGAGGAGGACGGAGATCGCTACGTCGTCCTCCGGAATGCGAGCGACGGGACGATCAATCTCTCGGAGGCGTCGATCACGGATGGGTCGGGCAACCGGTTTCGGTTCGCCGAAGGGTTCACGCTCGACGCCGACGAGACGGAGACGTTCCGCGTACACGAGTCGTTCGCCCCCGACGACGACTCGACGTTCACGCTCACCACCCGGGACGGAACGGAGTACGAGATCCGCTGAAACGGGGGATCCGTGGATCACGAGACGGGCACGATGTCGTGGCCTTCCTGTAGCCACTCGGCAGCCTCGCTTACCCTGTCTTGAGCCATCGCCACCTCGAGTACGTCGTCTCTCGTCTCCGTGGCGGCTTCCAGCGCGTCTACGGCGTTCGAGTACTCCTCGAGACTCTCTTTCATCACCTGCCCCTCGACCTCCCCGATCACCCGTCGCTCTCGTTCGGAAATCTCCTCGATAACGTCGACATATCCGTCCTCGTCGTCGAACGTTTCGTCGACGATGGCACGCTTCGCCATCTCCGCGATCTCTCTGGCCGTCTCACTATCGAAATCGGTGGCGACGGCGCTGAACGATCTGATCTTGTAATCTAGCGATTTGTACCTCACGTATCTCCCTAGCGAGGCGTTCTGCTCTTCGAGCCGGTCGAGACGCTCCTCGTAGACCGCCGCGGTTTCGACCCGCTCCTCGAGTTCCTCCACCCGAGCGACGAGCTCACCGGCCGATTCGAGCTCGTCGATTCTGTGTAACAGCTCGTCGGATATCCCCTCGACCGAGACGTTGTGGGGGTTGTCCTGGTCCGCGATATGCGTAGCAATGCCGGCATAAAGCATGTCGTTGGTGTATGCGTGTGCCCTCCGATCAGTTTCCTCAGTCTCGTGCCACGCGTCGGCTCGTTTTTCGAAGGAACCGAGAAAGACCGATCGGTCGTCACAGGTTTCACATTCCTCGAGGTGTTGCTGGTGGTACGACCGCGCCAGTTCGGTCAGCGCTGATTCGGGATCGGTGCCGAACTCGTCGCCGGAGGGGAGCTCGACGTCGGGAACTCCCTTATAATCGTCCGGAGCTACTTCGCGGTAGGTCACCTCGAACGTCTCCACGATACGATTGTACGTACACTCATCCCCAGTGGCACGATCCGATCCCGGAACCGGAACGCGGTCCGTCGAGGATTCTCTGTGGTCGAGGAAGACGTATATCTGGTCCGTCGAAGGTGCGTCCAGGTTCTGCGTAGCAGTGTCATCGACCACGATCAGTCTCCCACAGCAATCCAACGCGGCACCCGGCTCGACGGTTATCTCGATCCCGTTGCTGACGTCCGTCACTGACTCGACGTTCAGCCCGCAGACGATTCCTTCCCCTACGAGGAGCCGGCTGAGTGCGTTCAGTCGGCCGACCTGATAATCCTGTTCCGCCTGCATGTCGCGGGCGGTCATCAACTTGCCGTGGAAGTATCGATTCCTCTCAAACTGACGCAGTTCGCACCCGGGAGTACGCACCCGTTCTCGGTCGAAACTCATTGCCGTGACATATTTACTGCGTCAGGATATGAAAGTATCCCCGTCGAGTTTCGATTTGACGCCGAGCTGTGCGTACGCCTCTCGTTCATCGAGTACGGAATCGTCACCGAGGTCGGAGCGATCGATCGCGAACTCGCCTTTCGATAGGACGCTGTTGATCCCGAGATAGGAATTTCCCCCTAACCGTATCCGCGGCCGCAACTCGACCGCACTCCCGGCCGCGTGAGCCGGTTGTTCCGCGTCCACGATCCGACGTACTGTCCGCATCCCGTCGTCGCTGATCGGTGGTCGAACGAGGACGAGGAATCCACGCTCGTGACCGATCAGTTCGGAGAAGGGCTTTCGGACGTCGTCGCTCGCTATGCAGTCGAGATCCGAAGCCTCGATCAGATAGGGAACGTCGCGCTCGGCGCTTTCCCGTATCAGGGGCTCGTAGCTCTCCCGTAGGCTTTCGACGCTGTGTTCCGAGTTACGGTCGTCTGTCTCCCCGCCGTCGATACCCTCCAGTTCCATCGCGTACTCCACGAGATAGCGCAAGCTTCCCTGATCGCTCTCCCGGATCAGCTCCTCGCACGCGTTCCGCTCCTCCGCTGCCTCCTCCTCCGTCAGGGATCCCGCGTTCACCCTCTCGTCACGGATCTCGCGCTGTCGTTCCAAAACGGTACTCCACGCGACGACCATCTGTCGTCCCGCCCGATCGCCGCTCATCGCCCGCAACTGCTCGCTCTCTCCGAGCTTCCTCTTCGCCTCGCTGTTGGACATCGAGCCCGATCTCACGAGGTCGAGTACTGCCGTCTCGTGAGCCTCGAGCGCGCTGCGCCACGCACTCGGGGGGCGGGCGTGACGGAGATAGATCCGGAGGATCTCCACCAGTCCCTCTCGAGTCCCTCGCTTTTTCAGCAACTCCGGTGCTCTCGATACGAGTTCTCGTCTCGCCGGCTCGGGCCACTCCTCGTCCATCTCGAGGGCCATCCAGCTCCCCAACCACGGCAACTGTTCGGCCGGTGTCCCCTCGGGATCGAAATATCTCGTGACGTTTTCGATCTCCTCCTCTATGTCGACGAAAACGCTCTCGAACACGGAGAGAAACCGTTCCAGAAACGCCGCGCTCGCCTCGTCGCTTCGATACAGTTCCGGCAGATAGCGGAGATAGGACGTTCGAGGGAAGTAGGTGCGGACGGATTCGACCCAGGGAGAACTGTCCTCGCTCCCGATCAGCTCTATCTTGACCCAGAGATATCGCCCCTCCGCTGATTCCAGCAGGGCGTCCGAGGGGTTTGGTTCGCCGACTCGCTTCCAGTCGACGAGGAGTTCTCGTGCCTGGTCGATCCACGACGCTGTTGTCGTGTCCGAGACACCGATGCGCTCGGCGAGCTCGTCCGGATCGAACGAGGTCAGTTCCGAAATCCGCCTAACGCCTGCGTCGTGGAGCCGGTTGGCGTACCCCTCCGCAATGCCGTCGATCCGCTGGAAATCGTCGGAATCCGCTATCTGCCCTTCGTCCTCGGTTGCGGCGTAACTCAGACGGAGTTGGGTGCTTCGCCCCTCGAGACCCAGGGCTACGTTCACCCTGTGCCAGCGAGTCCCCCGATCACCGGAGTCTAGTCGCTTGATGAGCTGAGCGTCGTACTGGGACGTGCGTTCGTTTCGCCTGGTTCGTCCTCTCGCCTCGAGGAGGTAGATCTCGTCTTTCCCGCGATCTATCGCGTACAACTCTTCGACGTCGGCGGTCGCGTCCCCCGTTCGCGCGACGAGCCTCGAACAGCCCCTCTCGAAGCTGACCACCCGTTCGAGGGGTTCGCCGTCGAAGCGACTCCGATACAGCGTCGTCCCTTCGCTGGTGTCCGAGGTGACTGCGACGAGTACTTCGCGCACGTTCGTCGCTTCGATGCTGGACGCTCCGGCTGGGATGTTTCCCTCTCTGTCGAGGGTAACGGCCGCGGACTCCGTGTGGTCGGGGACAACCGCGTCGCCAGTGAACATCCTGACGGTGGCTGCTGGCTCGTCGTCTCCATCCGATCGATCTATCTCGAGGACGTAGAGATTTCCGGCGCTGTCTATCGCGATATCTTCCGGAGACGCTAGCCCGGACACCACCGATTGTACCGATCCCCCGCCATCCAGTCGCGTGAGACGGCCGTCCCCGCTGGTGAGGACGTAGACGAACCGTCCGTCGTGAACGATTCCGACCGGATCGTCGAACGACGGCTCCGATATCCACCGCAGCTGTAGCAGATCCTTCGAAAAGGCGTAGACGCGACCGTCGGCGCTATCGGCCACGTATATGCTATCGGGAGTGACGCAGAGAGCACGCGGATCCCCGAAGCTGCCGTCTACCGCTCCGACGCACGGCACTCGTTCCAGCGTATCTCTGCTCCGATCGTACCGGTGAACGTGACCCGCCGAATCGACTACGTAGAGATCTCGACAGTCGTCTACGTCGATGTCGATTGCGTCGATCCCGTCGACGGCGTCTCGGGGAGCCATTTCCCTCGCGATCACCACCCTCTCGCCCTCCGTTTCGGCATTGATCAGCGTCCACTCCTCCCAGCTCCTCGGGGTACGTGTGTCGATGTACGAGAACTCCATCTCAGGGGCGCCTCCCGCCACCGTTCCTCCGAACGACCACGTCGTGAGACTCCGGATAGGGGAGCGCCGACTCACCGAGCAAGACGTTACCGTCGGTGTCGGTCTCCGCCTCACCGCGTCTGCGTATCGAGACGTCGACCACGACGTCGACGCCCTCTACCCCCTCGATCACCTCGTACAGCTCCGACTTGTACACCGGTCGTCCGAAGGGCCAGCCGTCGTCGTCGTCGTCGGCTGTTCCGAGCGGGTCGAGGAACGCATCGAGCGTCGTCTCCACTTCGGCGGCCCGTCCGCTCGCGGAGTACTCGGGGGCGATACGGAGATCCGTTTCCACGCCGATGCCGACGTAAGTGGGCCCCTCGACTGCTACTCGATCGGTCAGGAGACGGTGCTTTTCCAAGTGACGCCGGACGGCGTCGAGAAATCCGTCACTGGGCTGTGCCATAGCCAGCGGACTGTACGGCACCACGACGACTCGTACCTCGTTTCGAACCTCGCGCCCTCCGGCGTCCGTCCCACGTCCGACCATCGGTTGGGCTCGACCGAACCTGAGTCCCGGCGTGTGAATCGCTACGTGCCGATAGTCCTCGAGCGTGACCGCTTGATACGGGGTTTCGAGATCTCCTCTGAGCCTGCGTATCGCTGCTTCGACGGATTCGGCGTCGGTGCCGCCTTCGGCTCTTCCCTCGAGTGAGATCGCGACGTCACTGAACTCCTCCCGTTCGAACTCACACGAGGACGATCGGGGTACGTTTCCGGCCTCCCCGCCGCCGTAGGCGTACGTCTCGGCGACGACCCGCTCTCCCACCTCGGGCACTTTTCCGCCGACTCCGTTCCCGAACCTGATCGCCTCCCGTGAGCTGTCGATGACGTAATGCGCGTCGTCGGGGTCGGAGGCGTCGAAGTCGGTCACTTCCTCCCATCGATCGTCTCCAACGGAAATTTCGGCTTCGAGCACCGGTGAATGTTCGAACACGAACCGCTGGCCCGGACGGGCCGTCGTCTCCTTACCGCCGTCGGGACGCCGGAGTTCCTCTCCGGCGACGTCCGATCTGTGCCGCACCGGCACGACGTCCAGTCGGACGGAGTTGAGCGGTGGTGGTATCTCGTATCCAGGTTCTACTATCTGACACCGAATCCACACGAACTCCCCGTCCTGGTTCAGTATATCCGCACTCTCACCAGACCACCCCTCCGTCCTCTCGAGGGCGACCGTTCCTCCTCGATAGAGCTGGTTCGTCTGATCCCTGCGCACCCTGAACTCCTCCCAGTTCCAGTCGTCGTAGTCGGTACAGTACTGCCACGAAAGTTCGACTGACGGGCGGAATTCGGGATCATCGTCCTCGTGGGGCTCGATATCCGGGAGATCGTCGTCGTGAAAATCTACCGTGATGTCGATGATGTTTTTCGCGGCGGCGACGAACGGATCCTCGTCGAACCCGAGATACATCGCGCTGCCCCGACTAGCTCGCTCGCCGAACGCGAGGAACTGCATGCCGTAGGTCTCGTTCGCCGTCGAGTTGTCCGTCCGACCGCCCGGATACTCCGTCACCACACGCTCGATGCTGCTCCGGGTCAGCGTGACGGGTTTGGTCGTCTCGAAGGTCCCCGTAAACCCCGCCCCGTCGTCGACGATCAGCGGTTCTCCCGCCGGTATCTCGTCTCCCTGTCGACCTACTGGTGGTCGTAGCCGTAGATTGGCGGTCGCCGGTATCGGTGGATTCGGGCACACACCCATCAGTTTCAGGTACTTCCGACGGTGGGCGTCGGTGACGCGATCGAGTTGATAGATGTACGTCTCGGCGAGCCACGAGAGTGTCTCCAGGATGGTTATCCCGGGGTCGTGGACGTTGTGGTCGGTCCACTCGGACGAGTGGACCGAGATCGACGTGATCGCATCCTCCAGTAGCTCCGCGAACTCCCGGTCGTCCAGTTCGGGGATTTTCAGTCCCATTGGGATCTCCCGCTCACCGTGATTTCGTGTGTCCCGCTGAAAACGAGGGCGTTGGACGCGGTCCGTGGATTGGGATCGCCCTCAGTCACCGTGATCGTCTCTCCCGTCTCTCCTTCGAAGGTCAGCGAGAGCTCTTCGACGTGATCCACCCCGTCGATCCGTCCCAGGAGGGCGTAGAGGTCGGAGAGATGCGGTAGTTCACCGAACGCCCATCCGTCCCCGTCGGCTCCTCCGGAGAGGGGGTGGAGGAACGCCCGCACGTCGTTGGTGACTGTCTCCTCGAAGGTAGAGATACTCTCTACGCCAGCCGTCTGGAGGGTCGTCTCGACGGACGCTTCGACGAAGCTCGGCCCCCGCACGACGAGCTTCGATTGGTCGGCATCGACGACAGTGGCTGGCGCCCGCTCACGGAGCGCCTCCCGGGTTCGTCGCGTTAGCTCCACAGACGGAACCGGTCGGGTCCGCCGGCTATTCGGAACGATCAGCAGCGTCACCCATCCGGGGGTGTGGCCGCCCGATTCGTCCATTCCCGGGATACATTTCGCTCGTGCGAGTTCCCTGCAGGTCGTCATCGCGATCCGCTCGAAGTCGTCCGAGAAAACCGACTTTCGCCTGTCTCTGAGCTGTTTCGGGGCTCTCCTGCGTACCCGATCCATCGACTCTTCGTCAGCGCCCCCATCGCCCGGGATGGGGTTCGTGACGTCGTCGACGAACGGAATCGAACTTCTCAGACCACTGATCGCCTTCTCCTCGACGTTTCCGTCGGTGCCGCCTCCCGTTCGATAGCTCGCCCTGATGTTGTCCCGACCCCTCGGTGGTATTCTCCCCCGCTCACCGTCTCCGAAAGAGATCCGTCCGGTAGCTCGATCCAGACCGTACTGTCTGGAGTTCTCCTCCGATCCGAGGACGTTTTCAACCGATTGCCACTCGACCCAAAACTCTCGGAGTTCACCGCCTCGTCCCGTCACGCTCTCGACGGCTACGTCCTGCGTCTCGGTGAGTTCTCGTCGCTTCGCTTCGGAGAGGGTGGACAGTTCGTCCACCCATATCTCCTCCACCATCACTGGCGCATTGGCGAGGGCGAACTCCTGCCCTGCAGTGCCATCGCTCGAACCCACGATTTCCTCAGTCACGGTTCTCACGTTGTAGCTCCACCCCGTATTCAGGTGGATACCGTGTAGCTCCGGCGGCGTTTCTACCGGGTCGTCCGCTCGTGATTCGGTCCGGATCGACGCCCTGTACGGCTCCGGAATCCCACGCGGGGTCGTTATCTCCCGGCGAAGCATGGGTACGAAGACAGTGTCCGCTGAGGGAACGAATTCGTCCCTCGTCACCCGGGCCCGGATCCAGTGCAACTCCTGCCCGAATCGTTCGACGGGTGATGTCTCTTCGGGAACGACGAGGCTGACGATCTCCGCCCTGCTCAGTCCGCTGGTCTCGTCTCGACCGTCCAGCTTCGCCCACTCGTCGTTCTCCGGATCCCCGCAGTACTCCCACGTTAGCCGCGGAGAGAACTCGGGGGGATACTCCGTTTCCGCCAGCGGAAAGAAGATGTTGATCGGCCCACCACTGAGTGGGCTGTCGAATCCGAGATAAAGTGTCTGGCGTTCGTCCGGGACCCCTGTAAACGGTCTGAACGTCGCCGGCTCGCTGTCGATCAACTCATCGCGGAACGTCAGGTTGTTCTTGGTCAACAGCTGGTTCGGGGGCTCCTCCCGGGCGTACGTGATCGTCACGGCACCGAAACGCGGTGGACTCGCTTTTCCCGCGAATCGCTCTGTCTCCTCGAATCTCATCCGATCGTATTCGCCGCTCACCAATCGAACGCGTATCCAGTGGTTCTCCTGCCCCGAAACACTACTCACAGCGAGGTCGTGCGGCACCTCGAAGCGCACCGGACCGGCGGCAGTCAACCCCTCCGTTTCATCTCGGAGTAGCGGTAACCGTCGCCACCCGCTCCCGTTCCAGTACTCCCAGGAGACGTCGAACGGTTCGCCATCCCCGTCGGTACGCTCCGTCTCCGGGGATTCGAACCGAATCGTCACTGTGGTTCCCCGCTTGCTGAACGCCTCCTCGGAGGCCACGTAGAACGCGGTTCGCGATTGTGGGACTCTTCCGAAGGGATACACGTCGCCGTCGTCGCGCTCGACCCCGAGCGGGACGTCGTTAGAGAGCATGGCGTCCGGGGTCGATCCGTCGGGATCTCCCTCCGTTTTTCTCCCTACTCGAACGTGGATCGAGCGCAGTTCGACACCGAACAGTTCCTCGGACAGCTCGCCGTTCGGGATCCTGCACCGGATCCACCGACTCTCCACGCCGGAGACCGTTGTTTCCGATATCGCACCCGGAAGTTCGAGCGTGATCTCCGCCATCCCTCGTCGGCTGTCCACTGCCTCGGACGTTTGCTGGAGCGTCTCCCGTAATCGTCCAAGCTCGTCCAGTAGCACGTCCGTGAGTTCTCGGCTCGCTGTGCCCGGCGGAAGCAGGTTCGGGGGGATCGGCGTCTCCGTGTCTCCCCTGACGACTCCGGATCTCCGCCCGTGAACGTCGTTAGCGATACTCGCGAGGAGACGGTATCGAAGTCCCGGCGGCTGGTCGGCAATCTCGTATCCGTACCGTCTCAGACGGGGACGCAGGTCCTCCACGAACTCCTCGACAGGTCGGATCTCGGACCACGGGCACGGATCCGGCGTTCCGTCGCCACCTGGAAACCGGTGCCACCCCGTGTTCGACTCTCCGTCGACTTCGAGTTCCCCGTAGAACTCCCAAACCAGACAGTCCCTGAGGATTCGCTCGGGCGTGTCCGTCTCTGCCGACACCCGTATGGTGGCTCCCGGCTTCAGGTTGAGTAGATCGTCGTGACCAATGTAAAGGACGTGTTCGTGTCGATCCTCGCCGGTGAACAGTGTAGAGCTCTCTCCGTTCTCCAGGGATTCCCAGTGCTCGAAAATCTCGTCCGTGTTCGGATCGACGCTGTAGGCTCGCGTTATGTTCGAAGAGGTCGCATCGAAGCCGTCTCCCTGTAGCAGTTCGAAGATCTGCTCGGGTCGATCCTCCGTCGCGTCGGCTATCGCCTGGGTCCCCGGCGGAATAGCGACGTTCCCCTCGGCACCGTCGGAAACCTGTAGCGTTATCGGAACTCTCGCCGACTGCGGAGGCTGCCTACTGACGCCCAGCGTGTCGAGGAACGCAACGGAGTGTTTCCCGGGAACCCGATCCAGTCGATCGATTACCGCTTCGGCGAGTTCCGAGAAGACTTCGAGCAGGACCGTTCCGGCGTCGTCCGATTCGGGATCCCACCTCTTCGCGTAGTACGGAACCATCTCCCGAACGTCCTGCAGCAACTCGTCGCTATCTCGTCCGTCCACTACCGGATCGTCTTTCAACGCGTTATCCCTCCTCGAGATAGAACGGGTAGACCAGGTTGGATCTGGCGTTCGTGTCCCTGACTCGGTAGTTGATGTTGATCGCGAGTTCGCCCACGTCTATCCGCTCCCGGGAGGCCTCGACGCTTCGGACGTCTATCCGCGGCTCCCACCGCGTAAGCGCCTCTTCGACGCTGGTCTCGATCAGGTTCAGCGTCGTCGTATCGATCGTCGAGAAGACGTACTCGTGGATCTCACAGCCGAACTCCGGACGCATGATCCGCTCTC
>SKTU01000095.1 GCA_007122455.1 Haloarculaceae archaeon
CGAGGTGGCGTACATCGGTTCGTCGACGCCGGCCGCGGTGAACGGTCCCATCGTCTCGAACTGCGGCTCTTCGATCTTCATCTCGGAGTGGACCGTGAACCGTGCAGTCACGAACATCGGCGCTTCGATGCCGGTGACGCAGACCTCGCCGTCACCCTGCGCCGCGTGACAGTCCGCGGTACTGAACAGTCCTCCCTCGACTTCGACGGGAAGGTAGAGCGTCGAGCCCGCGGTGAGATGTTTGATGTCGACGTTGCCACCGACCCGACGCGGTGGTAGCGTGTCGTGTTCACCGTCCTCGCCGGGAGCGACGCCGATGACGCCGGGGAACGGATCCAGCGGTACCTCGATCCCGTCGACGAACCGACCGACGTCGCCCTCGAGATCCCAGACGTGTAGCCCCGGTTCGTCGAACTCCTCAGGGAGCAGTCCCAGTCCCATCTCACCCGGGAAGAAGAGCGTGTATCCCCACCCCTTGTGCTGGAGATCGAGCAGTTCGACCTCCAGGACGTCACCCGGCTCGGCACCCTCGACGGCGACCGGCCCGGTGAGCGGGTGGACCGGATCGAAGCTGATCGATGTGACGTCCTCGGCGGTCGTTTCGACGGTCACCTGTCTGTCGGTCGCGTCCCGACATTCGAAGCGGACGACGTCGCCGCTCTCGACGGTCAGTACTGGTTCCAGGCTGTTGTCCCACACGCTGTGGACGTTCTCGTCGGCATCGCTCAGCCGGTAGTCGACGCTGTAACTCTGTTGTGACATAGCATACCGTATTCGTCGCCGGGAAAATAAACGTTCGTCACCCAACCACGGGACTAATACGGTTACCGGCTCTGTGACCGGCTATGCGACTGGAGGAGTACTGGGGGATCGGGCCGAAGACGCGGGCCGTTCTGGAGGCGTCGCTGGGGACTGAAGCTGCCATCGAGGCGATCGAGGCCGGCGACCTGCGGAGCCTCGTCGACGCCGGGGTCGACCGGAGCCGCGCGACCCGAATCCTCCGTCGGGCCCAACCGGCGCAGGGAATGGAGCTCCTCGCGACCGGTGACGCCCGCGCCGTTTACAAGACGATAATCGAACTCGCTGCCGAGAAGGCAGTCTGCGAGGAGGCTGCCGCGAGGCTTCGCGTGCTGACGCCGCTGACGGATCAGGACGCGATGAGCGATCGACTCGACGCCGTCGAGCGTGGCCGAGAGACGTGGCGCGACCTCGATTCGGACGCACGATCGACCGTTCGTGACGTCTTCGCCGCATACGACGAGCGAGGTGGCGGGCAACTCGCCGCCGTCGAAACGGCGATCGAGCTCCACGAGTCCGCGCCGACCGACGGCGCGTTCGAACCGATCGCGGAGCTCGACCCCGGCGGGCTCTCCGACGCGGCCGTCGCCCTCGGTGCACTCGGTGACGGTCGGGTCCGGAGCGGCGCCGACGAGGAACTCGACCGGCTTCGGGACGCGCGCGAAACTGTCGAGACGATGCGCGCCGACACGACTGGATTGGTCGAGGAGCTCCGATCGGAGGGCGTTCGGGATACGACGGCGTTTCGCGACGGGCTGGTCGAGCGACTCCGGGATGAAACGACGATCGACACGGCGGGGATTCGGGAGGCGATGCCCGAAGACGCCCTCGACGCGACCGGGTTTATCGACGGAACGCTCCGGTTTCTCCGCGACTCCCTCGAGGAGTCGGTCGACGAACGGGCGGCGGCGGTTCGGGAGTCACTGGAGGCCGACCTCGACGCTGCTCGCGAGGACGTCGAGCACGCTCGAGCGGCGGTCGACCGCGTCGCTCGGGACCTATCCCTGGGTCGGTTCGCCGAGACGTACGACCTCCAGCGACCGACCTACGCGACAGACGACGCGCTGGCGGTGACCGGCGCCCGAAACCTCTCGCTTCTGGCGAGCGGCGGTGCGGTCCAGCCGGTGACGTACGCCCTCGGCGAGCACGGCATCGACGCTCCCGTCGGCCACCGCGTCGCGGTGCTCACCGGCGCCAACAGCGGCGGAAAGACGACGCTCTTGGAGACGCTCTGTCAGATAGAGATCCTCGCTCACATGGGGCTTCCCGTCCCGGCCGAAACCGCGAGGCTCTCCGTTCGGGATCGGATCGTCTTCCACCGCCGGCACGCGAGCTTCAATGCGGGCGTTCTCGAGTCGACGCTGCAGTCGGTCGTTCCACCGCTGACTGCCGGTGAGCGAACGCTCATGCTCGTCGACGAGTTCGAGGCGATCACCGAGCCCGGGCGAGCGGCGGATCTACTCCACGGACTCGTCCGACTCACCGTCGACGAGGGCGCCCTCGGCGTTTTCGTCACCCACCTCGCCGACGATCTCGAACCGTTACCGTCGTCAGCTCGGACCGACGGGATCTTCGCGAAGGGGCTCACCGACGACCTCGAGCTGGAGGTCGACTACCAGCCGCGGTTCGGCGAGGTCGGTCGATCGACGCCGGAGTTCATCGTCTCGCGACTGGTTGCCAACGCTGACGACGCGGCCGAGCGAGCCGGTTTCCGGACGCTCGCCGAGGCGGTCGACACTGAAGTCGTCCAGCGAACGCTCGCCGACGCTCGCTGGCGCGACTAGTCGCCCTGGAAGTCGGCAACTGCCTCCCGGATCTCCTCGGGGACGGCCATCGACTCGCCGTTCTCGTCGACGCCGGCGTAGACCAACCGCCCCTCGACGAGGACTGTGTCGTCGGCCTTTCGGCGACATTCGTAACCGAGCTGCAGGCTCGAGCGGCCGATCGACGTGACCTCCATCGCGTTGACGAGCTCGTCGCCGACGGTCGCCGACTCGCGGTAATCGAGCTCGACGTTGACGACGTGAACCTTCCAGCCGATCCGCGCTCGACGCTCGTAAGGGTAGCCGAGCGCGGTCATGTACGCGACGAACGTCTCGTCCTGATAGACGAGATAGTTCCCGTAAAAGACGATCCCTTGAGCGTCGGCTTCGGCGAACCGAACGGTGTTCTCCCAGACGTCGTGCATGTCGACAGACGACGCTTCTGTCTCGTAAATCGGTACCGGTGGGCGCAGCTTTTTGTCCCCCTCACCCCTCGACTTTCTCGTGTCAACGCCTATCACTCGAATGACTGCAGCCGGTATCGCACGGCGAATCAGGGACGGCGAACTCTCGGCCCTCGAGGTCGTCGAGGCGCATCTCGACCGAATTCGGGAGCGCAACGACCGGACGAACGCCTTCGTGACGGTCACAGACGAGACGGCTCGCGAGGCCGCTGCCGACGCCGACCGGGCGCGCGAGGCGGGCGAGCCGATCGGCCCGCTGCACGGCGTTCCGGTCGCGATCAAGGATCTCGCGAACGTCGAGGGGGTCAGAACGACGTCCGGGTCGCTGTTCTTCGAGGACCGTATCGCCGAGGAGGACTCGCCGTTCGTGGCGCGGCTTCGCGAGGCCGGTGCCGTCTTCGTCGGCAAGACGAACACGCCGGAGTTCGGGCTCGGGACGACGACGAACAACCTCGTCGCCGGGCGGACGGGAACGCCGTTCGACCCCGAGCGCGTCTCCGGCGGCTCTTCGGGCGGTGCCGGGGCGGCGGTCGGTGACGGACTGGTGCCGCTCGCTTCCGGCTCCGACGTCGGTGGTTCGATCCGCATCCCGGCGAGCCTCTGCGGCGTGTACGGGCTCAAGCCGACCTACGGGTTGATCCCGATGCAGCGGCGCCCGAACGCCTTCGCCGCCCAGACGCCGTTCTCACACAAGGGCCCGATGACGCGGACGGTCGAGGACGCCGCGCTCATGCTCGAGGTGATGGCTGGTGAGCATCCACGGGATCCGTTCTCGCTCGTCGCCGACGACGACTACCTGTCGGCCGTCGATCGGTCGATCGACGAGTTGCGGATCGCGTACACGCCGGACCTCGGCGTCTACCCGATCGAACCGGCGGTTCGGGAGACGCTCGACGACGCGATCGAGGCGTTCGAGGCCGCCGGCGCCGAGGTGGAGGCGGTCGAACCGGAGTTCCGTCGCGACCGAACGGAGATCCTCGACGCCTTCTACACGATGGCGAAGGCCGGCTGGCAGGCGATCTTCGACGAACTCGAGGAGCAGGGGTTCGATCCTCGGGGCGACGACCGGGACCGGATCCGCCCGTATCTCGTGGATCTCGTGTTGGACGCGGAGGTGCCCAGCGTCCGGGAGTACAAGGCGGCAGACGTGGTTCGGACGGACGTCTTCGACGACCTCCAGGATCTTTTCGAGGAGTACGATCTCGTGGTGTCGGCGACGCTTTCGACGACCGCGTTCCCGCACGGCGAGGAGCCGGAGACGATCGACGGCGTCGAGATCGAACCGCTCCGCGGCTGGGTGCTAACCCAACCGTACAACTTCAGCGGCCATCCGGCCGCGTCGATCCCCGCCGGTTTCGTCGAGGGGCTGCCGGTCGGGATGCAGATCGCGGGTCGGCGACGTGCCGACGGTGACGTGCTCGCGGCGAGTGCGGCGCTCGAGCGGCAGCGGCCGTGGCGGGACGCCTACCCCGAGTGACGACTCGTTCCTGCACTATCCTTCGTGGCGCGTCGTCCGGACGGCGTTTTCCCTGACGTACTCCCAGTCGATCGAGACGCCCAGTCCAGGACCGTTCGGTACGGGGTAGCAGCCGTCCTCGACTGCGTCGATAGAGTCGGTGTACTCGTCGTAGATCGGTGGTTCGTTGTGCGGCGTCCGCGCCTTCGGACCGACGACGCCGACCTCGTAGTAGTTCGCGTTCCGGGTCGCGGCCATGCAGTGCCGCGTCGCCGGTGACGGAAGGTGATACTCCATGTCGATTCCGAACCCTTCGGCGACGTGAGCTGCTTTCATCGCTCCGGTGATGCCGCCGTCGAGGTCGACGTCGGCTCGAAGGAAGTCGGTCGCCCCGGCGACGACCGCGTCGGTCTTCGGCTCGAGCCAGCGGGTCTGCTCGGTGAGTAACAGCGGCGTCTCGAGGGAGTCGGCGAGTCGAGCGTTGGCGTGTTCGGAGCGCCCGCCGTCACCCAGTGGGTCCTCGTACCAGAAATACCCCTGTCGGTCGAGTTCCCGGCCGACTCTGAGCGCCTGCCCGTACGTCTCGTACTCGCAGACCGGATCGTGCATCAGGTCGAGGTCGTCGCCGAGTCGCTCGCCGACAGCCCGGACGGTTTCGACTTCGCGATCGATGTCGACGGCCTCCTGACCGCGCCACGTGTGGAGCTTGTAGCCCGGAAAGCCGAGATCTCGGACCTCCGCGCCGAACTCCGCGTACGCTTCCGGGGAGTCGAGGCCGTTCTCGCCGGCGGAGTACGTCGATACATAGGCCGGAAGCTCGGTCCGGTAGGTGCCGAGCAGCGCGTGGATCGGGGCGTCGTGATGCTTGCCGGCAAGATCCCACAGCGCGACGTCGAGCGGCCCGATACCGGTGCCGTCGTACTTCCGGAGCGTTCGCTTGAGGTCGTACCAGATCGCCTCCCGTGCGAGAGCACTTCGGCCGACGAGGCCGTCGGCGAAGGATCTGAGTTGGGCGATTCCGGCACCTGTTCCGCCGACGTACTCGCCAGTGACGCCCGCGCCGGTCTCGACGCGGACCGCGTGACCGGTGTGATCGACTGACGCACCGGGCTCGTAGGCGTACTCCAGCCCCTTCGGGCTCCAGCCGACGTTGTCGAGCGGATACGTGAACGAAATTACCTCGATTGCCGTGATATTCGGTGGCACGTGTCGGCTACGACGTCCGGGCTGATAAACCGGTTCGGCATCGGGTCGACGATCGCCGACGAATTCGAATTTGATATCGCAATATATGATTTATCACTTCTGCCGCCGGGACCCACAGCCTCATGGCGCCACCCGCCGTTTCGGCGCACATGGACGTCACAATCCTGCTTTTCGACGGATTCGACGAGCTCGACGCGATCGGCCCCTACGAGGTGTTTCAGTCGGCCGCCCGCTACGGCGCCGACAGCAGTGCCTCGCTCGTGACGCTGGAACCGACCGGCCGCGTCACCGCACGCAACGGGGCGTTGATCGAACCCCACGGAACGCTCGAGGGGGAGACCGACCTCCTCCTCGTCCCCGGTGGCGGCTGGAGCGACGGCGATTCGCCCGGCGTTCGTCGGGAGTACGACGACGGTGCGATCCCCGAGACGCTCGCGGCCTACCACGAACGGGGGATCCGGGTCGGGTCGGTCTGTACGGGCTCGCTGCTTCTCGCCGGTGCCGGTCTGCTGGAGGGACAGCCCGCGACGACTCACCACACCGCACTCGAGGATCTCGGCGAACTGGGTGCCGACGTCCGCGAAGAGCGTGTCGTCGACAACGGCGACGTCGTCATGGCCGCCGGGGTCACATCCGGGATCGATCTGGCGCTCTACCTTCTCGACCGCGAGCACGGTGCCGAGGTCGCCGACAGCGTCGCCCGGGAACTGGAACACGAGCGAGCGATTTAGGAGCCCTCCCCCCGGAGAGGCCGTCGTGCGTCTGAAACGATCCTACATCGGTATCGAGGGCGTCGGTCCGACTACCGAGCGGACGCTCTGGGAGCAGGGTGCCCGCACGTGGGACGAGTTCGACCCGTCGCTCGTCGGGTCGACGACCGCCGACCGGATCGAATCGTTCATCGAGCGAGCACGACCACGGCTCCGTGCGGGCGATTCGACGTTCTTCGAGCGGGCGCTGCCGAGCGACGAACGGTGGCGGCTCTACGAGGATTTCCGCGAGGAAGCCTGCTTCCTGGACATCGAGACGACCGGCCTCTTGCAGTCGAGCGACGACGTCACCTGCGTCAGCTTCCACCGCGACGGGGAGACGACGACGCTCGTACGCGGCGACGATCTCTCCCGCGAGAACCTCCGGGCGCAGCTGGAGGCACCGCTCCTCGTGACGTTCAACGGCGCCCGCTTCGACGTTCCGTTTCTCGAGGAATCGTTCGATCTCTCGATCGATCGACCGCATCTGGATCTGCTCTACCCCTGTCGTCGCGTCGGCCTGACGGGCGGGCTGAAGGCTATCGAACCCGCCGTCGGCGTCGAACGCGACCGTTCCGACCTCTCGGGGCGGGACGCCGTACGCCTCTGGCGGGAACACGAACGCGGCGTCGACGGATCGCTCGAAACGCTCGTCTCGTACAACCGGGAGGACACAGTCAACCTGCGGACGGTCGCCGACCGAACCGTCGAGCGGCTCGACGCCGACGTGTTGCCGTAGCGACACGGAACTGAAGTCGCTCGGTAGCGTCCCCGCGGACGTTCCAGCCGAACGGAACCGATTTCCCTCCCGGGCCGGAAGCCGAGTCATGGAGTGGCGGCTCATTTCCGAACAGCGGCTCGGCGGCGCGGCCGCGATGGCGTTCGACGAGATCGCCGCCGAGACGGTCGCGTCCGGCGGCCCGGCGACCGTCCGGCTCTATCGGTGGTCGCCGAGCACGCTCACGCTCGGCTACGGCACCGAACCGGACGAGATCGACTGGGCGTTCTGTGACTCCGAAGGGATCGACGTCACGAGACGGCCGACCGGTGGCGGTGGGATCTATCACGACCACGTCGGTGACGTGGCGTACTCGATCGTCGCGCCCGCCGAACCGTTTCCGAGCGACGTCACCGACTGCTATCGGCAGCTCTGCGAACCGGTCCTGTCGGCCTTCGAGCGGATCGGCGTCGACGTCGACTTCGCCGACGCGCCACGGGCGGCGATCCATTCACCGGCCTGCTATCTCCGGGCGATGGATCCACGGCACGATCTGACGGGACCGGACGGTCGAAAGATCGCCGGCAACGCCCAGTACCGGACGCGCGAGGCGATCGTACAGCACGGCTCGCTCACGTTTTCGGTCGACGCCGACCGTCACCTCGGCTGTTTCGCCGATCCACCGGACGCCGAGACGTTCCGCGAGCGGGTCGGCGGCGTCGACGAATACGCCGACGTAGAGCGGGCCGATTTCGTCGCGGCACTGGAGGCAGAGCTCGCCGACTGGGCCGGCGCCGACCCCGGCTCCTGGAGCGACGACGAACGGCGTCGCTGTGCCGATCGCGTCGAGGCGAAGTTCGGTGCCGACGCGTGGGTCCGCGAGCGAACGACGTAAGCCGAAGCGGCTTTGGCCGGCCGCCTCCGACCGACGGTATGCTCAGGATCGGCGCACACACCTCGATCGCGGGCGGCGTCTACAACGCCGTCTCCGAGCAGATAGAGTACGACGGCAACTGCGGACAGATTTTCACCCACTCCCCACAGGTCTGGCAGGACCCGAACATCGAGGACGACGAGGCCGACCGATTCCGGGATCTCTCCGAGGAAAACGACGTTCGACCGTGGGTCATCCACTCGTCGTATCTGGTGAACCTCTGTACCCCGAAGGAGGATCTCCGCGAGAAATCGATCGACTCGATGCAGAAGGAAGTCGACGCCGCCGCGAAACTCGACATCCCGTACGTCAACGTCCACCTGGGTGCGCACACGGGCGCTGGCGTCGAGGGCGGGCTCGACAACGCCGCCTCCGCGCTCGACGAACTCGAGGTTCCGGACGGCGTGACGGTGCTCGTCGAATCGGACGCCGGGAGCGGAACAAAGCTCGGCGGCCAGTTCGAACATCTGGCTGGCGTGCTCGAGCGAAGCGAACAGGAACTGGAGGTCTGTCTTGATACTGCCCACGCGTTCGCCGCCGGCTACGATCTCTCGACGCCCGAAGGGGTCGAGGAGACGTTCGCGGAGTTCGACGACGTCGTCGGCCTCGAGAAGCTCGCCTGCGTCCACCTCAACGACTCGAAGCACGACTGCGGCACCAACAAGGACGAGCACGCCCACATCGGGGAGGGGCTCATCGGTCCGGAGGGGATGGAAGCGTTTCTCAACCACGACGCCGTCGACGACGTGCCGCTCGTTCTGGAGACGCCGACCGAGGACGGCAAGAGCTACGAGTGGAACATCCAGCGGGTGCGGGAGCTGTACGATCGGTAGCGCGTGTCGGTCGCCTTTTGAGTGTTCGCCTCCAACAACGACCGATGCGACGGTTTTCGGCGACGTATCTCAGGGAAACTCGGCGCGGGATGTGGGAGCAGCGCGACGCGCTCGCGTCGCTGCGACTCGACGAACGCGAGCGAATCCTCGACGTCGGCTGCGGCGAGGGTGCGCTCACGCGAGTACTTAACGCGGAGTCCGACGGCGAGGTGGTCGGCTGTGATCGCGACGTCGAACTGCTGTCGGAGCTGGCGTCGCCGGCGGTCCGCGGCGACGCGACCGAGCTGCCGTTCGCCGACGACAGTTTCGAACTCGTCGTCTGTCAGGCGCTTTTGATAAATCTCCCCGACCCGACGGCTGCGGTTCGGGAGTTCGCGCGGGTTGCCTCCGAGACCGTGGCGTCTATCGAACCGGACAACAGCGCCGTCGTCGTCGAGTCGACAGCCGAGGGCGAAGCGGAGTTGGCCGCTCGTGCGCGGCGACGGTATCTCGACGGCGTCGGCACCGACGTCGCACTCGGTTCGAGAGCGGTCGAACTGCTCCGCGACGTCGGGCTCTCCGACGTCGCCGTCGAGCGCTACGAACACGAACTCGTCGTCGAACCGCCCTACAGCGAATCGGATCTCAGAGCCGCCTCCCGGAAGGCTAGCGGCGCCGGGCTCCGGGAGCGACGGGAGACGATGGCAGGCAGCGAGGAGGCGCTCGATTCGCTCCGCCGGGAGTGGCGACGCATGGGTCGAACGGTCGTCGAACAGCTCCAGTCGGGAGAGTACCGCCGCCGCGAGCGCGTTCCTTTTTATATCGTCTCCGGTGAGCTGTGAGGCGCTACAGCCCGAACGGCTCGAGGTCGATTTCCGCGACCAGATCGGCCGCCCGGTCGTACGGATCCTCCTCGTCCCCCTCCGTTTCGGGTCGAACGCGTCCCGCGCTCGCGTAGACGCGATCGACGAACGCCTCGCGGGCGACGTCGTTCTCGAAGAGCCCATGAAAGTAGGTGCCGATCACGTCGTCGACGGCGGCACCGTCGTCGGCGAACGGTCGCTCGACGGCTTTCAGGAGACGCGTCCGGCCCATGTGGATCTCGTAGCCGGTCACCGTCCCGCTCGCCCCGTCTAACGGACCGCACCCTCGGAGCTGTCGTTCGGTCGGGACGACGGTTTTCTCCGGCGAGAAGCGTGTCTCGACCGGTAGCAGGCCGACGCCGTCGACCGACTCGACGTTACCGGTCGATTCGACGCCGGCGTTCGTGAGTCGCTCGCCGAGCAACTGATAGCCGCCACAGAGACCGACGATCGGTCCCTCGAAGCGACGCAGCTCCTCGTGGAGACCGGCAGTTCGAGCCGCGAGCAGATCGTCGACGGTGTTTTTCGTCCCCGTCAGGACGACGGTGTCGGCGTCGGCGAGCGACGCCCCGAGCGGTCGGAAGGAGACGCGAACGCCGGGCGTACGTGCGAGCGGTTCGACGTCCGTGACGTTCGACGCCCGGGGGAGTCGCGGGACGGCGACCGTCACCGTTCGGTCCTCGTCGACGCCGTCGTCGGTCCCCCACGTCGCCCGCTCGTCTTCGGCTGGAAGCGCGACGCTGTCCTCCTCGGGGAGTCCGGGATCGTCGTACGGTAACACGCCCACGACGGGGACGCCGGTTCGCTCCTCGAAGCTCTCGACGCCGGGTTCGAGAATCGACCGATCGCCGCGGAACTTCGTGATCGTGGCGCCGACGATTCGCTCGCGGACGTCCGCCGGAACCAGCTCGAGCGTCCCGACGAGCGAGGCGAAGACGCCGCCCCGCTCGATGTCGGCGACGAGCAGGACGTCGGCGTCAGCGAACCGCGCCGTCTCGACGTTCGCCAGATCCCTGTCGTGGAGGTTGATCTCCGCAATCGAGCCGGCGCCCTCCGCGATCACGAGTTCGTGTTCGCGGGCCAGTCGCTCGTGGGCGCCCCGGGCCGCTTCGCGGGCACGCTCCCAGTGGTCGTCGTAGTAGCTGCGGCTTCCGAAATGACCGACCGCTTCGCCATCGACGACGAGCTGGGACTGACCGTCTCCACGCGGCTTCAGGAGAACTGGATTGTGGTCGGTCGTCGGCGGAACGCGGGCGGCGCGAGCTTGGACGTACTGTGAGACGCCGATCTCGCCGAAGCCGTCGCCGGTCGCCGCGGCGACCGCACGGGCGTTGTTCGACATGTTCTGGGCCTTGAACGGCACGACGTCGACGCCGCGATCCGCGAACCGTCGACAGAGTCCGGCCGCGACGGTCGACTTGCCGGCGTGGGACGCCGTCCCGGCGACGAGGACGGTGCGTGCGCGAGTCACATCGACCTGTGAGTGGTGTCCGTGCAAATCGGTTCCGCTCTCGAGGGAGGAACGTTTAACCGAGTGTCAGTCTCACACACGAATATGACGAAGGAGACCGAACTGGAAGCCAGACTCGAACAGAAAGAGCGATTCGAGCCGCCAGCGTCGTTCATCGAGCAGGCGAACGTCTCGGACCCGGACATTTACGAGGAGTTCGAGGAGAACTGGCCCGACTGCTGGGAGCGAGCCGCCGAGCTCCTCGAGTGGGACGAGACGCACGACGACGTACTCGTCGACGACGACGAGCCCTTCTACGAGTGGTTCGTCGGCGGACGGCTCAACGCCTCGTACAACTGCCTCGACCGGCATCTCGCGGATCGCGGCGACGAGCTCGCCATCCAGTGGGAGGGCGAGCTCGGCGAGACGCGCGAGTACACGTACGCGGAGCTACACCGGGAGGTGAACGAGTTCGCGGCCGCGCTTCGAGAGCTCGGCGTCGGCGAGGACGACGTCGTGACGATGTACATGCCGATGATTCCCGAACTGCCGATCGCGATGCTCGCCTGTTCGCGGATCGGTGCGCCGCACTCTGTCGTCTTCGCCGGCTTCTCCGCGGACGCGCTCGCGACGCGGATGAACGCGGCGGAGTCGGAGTATCTGGTCACCTGCGACGGCTACTACCGCCGGGGTGACGCACTCGATCACCTCTCGAAGGCGAACGAGGGGGTCGACGGCGTCGATCACGACACCACGACGGTCGTCGTCGACCGGCTCGGCGACGACGAACCTCACGAACTCGACGACACGCAGCGCGATTACGCCGAACTCGTCGAATCCCAGTCGGGCGCCGACATCGACCCCGTCTCTCGGGACGCCGAGGACATGCTCTTCCTCATGTACACCTCGGGCACGACGGGGAAGCCGAAGGGGGTCAAACACACCACTGGCGGCTACCTCTCCTACGTCACGTGGACCGCTCGCGCCGTCCTCGACGTCAAGCCGGACGACACCTACTGGTGTGCGGCGGACATCGGCTGGATCACCGGGCACAGCTACATCGTCTACGGACCGCTCGCGCTCGGAACGACCTCGGTAATGTACGAGGGAACGCCGGATTACCCCGACAAGGACCGGCTCTGGGAGATCGTCGATCGCTACGACGTCACCCAACTCTACACCGCGCCGACGGCGATTCGGGCGTTCATGAAATGGGGCTCCGACTACCCCGCTGCCCACGATCTCTCCTCGCTCCGTCTGCTCGGGACGGTCGGCGAACCGATCAATCCGCGCGCGTGGAAGTGGTACTACAAACACATCGGTGACGAGTCCTGCCCGGTCGTCGACACCTGGTGGCAGACCGAGACGGGCGGAATGATGATCACGACGCTCCCCGCGATCGGGGACATGAAGCCCGGCTCTGCGGGTCCGCCGCTCCCGGGAATCGACGCCCGCGTCGTCGACGGTGCCGGCGAGGAGGTCGCTCCCGGGAAGGCCGGCTACGTCACGGTCAACCGGCCGTGGCCCGGGATGCTCCGAACGCTGTATCGGAACGACGAGCGGTTCCTCTCGGAGTACTGGGAGGCGTACTCCGACCCCGACGCCGACGAGTGGGTCTACTTCCCGGAAGACGGCGCGAAGATCGACGACGACGGCTACATCACGATCCTCGGCCGCGTCGACGACGTCATCAACGTCTCCGGGCACCGGCTCGGGACGATGGAGATCGAGTCGGCGATCGTCGGCGTCGAGGGCGTCGCGGAGGCAGCGGTCGTCGGCGGTGACCACGAACTGAAGGGTGAGGCCGTCTACGCCTACGTCATTCTCGAGGACGGCTACGACGACGACGAGGCGATGCGCGAGCGGATCGTCGCGGGCGTCGAGGAATCGATCGGACCGATCGCTCGCCCCGAGTCGGTCGTCTTCACGCCGGAGCTGCCGAAAACCCGCTCCGGGAAGATCATGCGGCGGCTGCTCGAGGATATCGCCAACGGCGAGGAGCTGGGCAACACCAGCACGCTGCGAAACCCGGACGTCGTCAGCGACATCGAAGCGAAGGTTCGTGGCGACTGATCGGTACTGAGATACGGGGACAAGCAAGGGGAAGGAGCGTGTCTCCGTCCATCCTCCACCCGTAGTCGGGAGGGCCCCAATCAAAGCTTTTGTGGCACCGTCGGTCGGTCGTCAGACGACTGTCGTCTATCGGTTTCGATCAGTATTCGGTTCCCTTCCGGGCCCGTTGACCATCATCGATCGGGTGCTTTCGCTTTCTCACGTGCGTCACGAGATCCGCGTGGGTTTCGAGCCACTCCGGGCGTGTATGAGATCCGGTCAGCACCACCTCGAGGGCGTCCGGTTTCGACTCGAGTAGCTCGACGACGTCGTCCGGATCGATCAGCGCCCGGTCGACGGCGTACAGCAGCTCGTCGAGGACGAGCATATGGACGCCGTCTGCGGGATCCGAGTCGAACTCGAAGGTGGTCGACAGCGTCGCGTCGCTCGCTCCGGCGATCAGTTCGCGAGCGCGCTCGAACCCCGCTTCGGCCTCGGCGGCGTGGTCTCGCTCCTCGGAGCCGTCGTTCATCCCGTGCCAGCCGTAGTGGCCGAGGTTCTCGTAGCTGATCGACGGGAGCGCCGCCATGGCGTTGTACTCGCCGCGAACGTCCTCGACACTCGCCGCACCCCCCTTCATGAACTGGAGGACGTGGACGCGGTAGCCGTGACCGGCGGCGCGAAACGCCATCCCGAGCGCCGCGGTCGTCTTCCCTTTGCCGTCGCCCCACCACGCCTGTACGAGGCCGAACTCGTCGGGCGCCGCCGGTTCGATCTCGTGAGCCATCGGTGTTCGTCCCCGTCCGGGCGCATCGGTCGGATCGGTCATCGACGACTCTTGTGGGCGGTCCTACAAGGTGGTGTCGTCCTCAGGCGATGTCGGTGATCTCCGGATCGAAGTCGTCGACCGGGATCACTGAATAGTCGACCGAGAGAACGTCGCTCGCGGCCCGAATCTTGCCGACGAACGTCGAGATCTCCTCCAGTTTCCCTTCGAGAATGAACAGCTCCATGCAGTAGTGATCGCCGACGTGGTTGTGGACGTTCGAGACGACGACGTCCTCGTGTTCGTGTCGAACCCGCATCATCCGCTCTTCGGCGCTGGACGTCTCGTGATCGAAGACGACTGTCACGACACCCATCAGGTTCCGCCCCTCCAGTTTCTTGTCCTCGAACTCTCCGAGCAGGTTCCGGGAGGCTTCCCTGACGACTTCGCTTCGGCCCGTATAGCCGTGCTCTTCGGCGAACTCGTCGAGCCGTTCCAGGAGCGATTCCGGCATCGAGACGCTGACGACGGTCATGTATTAACTGATGCCGATTCCTTTGTTAAGGATTACTATCCGACGGATCGAACACGGACGCTCGCTCCGTCGTGACGACACCGTATTCGGCTGTCTCGGGGGTCGGTGGACCGGATTCGTATCGGGACCGGAGGCTCGCCCGGACCGCTTCGCGAACGCAGGCGCGGGCGGCAGCCCCGACCGCCGTCGCGCTGCCGGCGAAGGACGTCGGTTCGCCGGTCGGATCGCAGCCGACGACGATCGCGTCGCTCGTCGTTCCCGAAACGCCAGCGACCGCCGACAGCGTCGCAGTCTTTGCCTCGACGGCGGTTGCGAGTAACCCCGCCAGTCCACCGCCGTCGAGCGTTCGCGTCGTCCCGACGAACAGGTTCACCGTCCCAGGACGCCACGCTCCCGTCCGGCCTTCAGTTCCGTCCGGTTCCATCGGCAGCGTGGCCGGGTTCGAGAGGCCGGCTGTCGCGACGACCTCGACCGATTGCAGTCGAGCACCGCGGGCGTGACGCTGTTCGACGCCGGTCAGAAGCGTCGGCCCGCGACAGTGTTCGCCGCGGAGGCGTTCGTCGACGTACGCCGTCAGATCCGTCCGGTCGAACCCCTCGGGAACGGTGAGGTTGTGCGCCGCGTCGGCACTCAGGTAGCCGCCGTCGAAGCCGTTCGAGAGCCACCGTGTCCCCGGACGCCGTACGGTTAGCCGATCGCGGCGCCGGTCGATCTCGAACATCAGACGACCGCCTCGAGAACCGAGAGTACGGTGTCGGTCGCGTCGGCATCCCGGATCGCGATCCGGACGTGGCTGTCGAGCCCGCGAAACGTCGTCGCGTCCCGGAGAACGACGCCACGCTCGCGACAGGCAGCGAGCAGTGCTGTTGGGGGCTCGCCGACGTCCACCAGCAGATACGGCGCCTCCGAGGGTCTGGCGTCGAACCCCATCGCTTCCACTCCACGCGCGAGCCGCGCCCGCTCCCGTCGAACGCGAGCGCGCGTTTCGCGGACGAACGCGGAGTCGCGCATGGCGTGGGCGCCGACTGCGGCGGCCGGGCCGCCCAGCGACCACGCCGGCCGTGCCGCTTCGAGCCGACTCAGACGGTCACCTTCGGCGACGGCGAAGCCGGCACGGAGCCCCGGAAGCCCGAACAGTTTCGTCAGTGATCTGGCGACGACGACGCCTTCGAGGCCAGCGAGGGATTCGCGGGCGGTAAAGCCGAGGAACGCCTCGTCGGCGAGCAGTACCGTCTTCGAGTCGAAACAGCGGGCGGCGAACGCCTCCAGTGCGCTCCTCTCGGGGCAGTCGCCGGTCGGATTGTTGGGCGTACAGACGATCGCCATCGCGTGGGGAGCCGGGTCGCGATCGAGCAGTTCGTCGTGGGGAACGAGAACGGGTTCACCGCCGGCGAGTTCGACCTCGCGAGCGTACTCGCCGAATGAGGGGTACGGAACGAGTACGCTGTCGCCCGGAGCCACCGTCGTTCCGACCGCCAGTCTGATCGCGGCCAACCCGCCGGCCGCCGGGACGACCTCGTCTGGATCACAGCCGACGTACGACGCGGCGGCGTCCCGGAACTCCGGATAGTCGTCCGGCGGGTACGATCGCGCAGCGTCGAACGCCGTCTCGTAGACTGCTCGCGAGCCGTCGGGGGCGCGGGGATTGACGTTCGCGCTCAGATCGACCACGTCGGGGTCGTCGCTGGATCCGTGCGGGACGCGCCCCACGCGATCGATGCTATTCGGGTCCATCGGCGAGTTCCTCGGCGACCGATAGATCCTCGGGTCTGTTCACGTTGACGGCGAGGCGGGCGTCGTAGCTCACTCGAACCGTCTCCTCGCGGTCGTCGACGACGTTGAGACCTGTCGGTGACAGTTCGCCGTCGGTGGCGTCGACGCTGACGCCGAGTGCTCGCTTCAGCGCCGTCGGAACGCAGACGGTCACCGCGCCCGATCCGTGGTGATCGAGCGTCCGATCGACGTGTTCGTCGGCGAGAAGCGGGAGGTCGGAGACGACTGTCAGGGTCGGTGGCTCGATCCGCGGATCCTCCAGCGCTCGCCCCAGATCGTCGACGTAGCCGTCGCCGGTCCCCTCGATCGATCGTACGCGTCCGTCGAGGTGGACCGCAGTTCGGGGCGCCTGCGGTGCGGTGACTGCGTAGATCGTCTCCAGTTGACTCAGCTCGAGGGCGGCGAGCACGCGATCGACCATCGGCTCGCCACCGACTTCGACGAGCGGCTTCTCGCCCGCCCGGAGACGGCTGCCACGGCCGCCGCACATCAGAAGAGCGTCCACGCGATCACTCCCAGATACAGACCGAGCACGCGGCCGAGTTCGTTGACGGCACCGAAGACGTCCCCGTTGACGCCGCCGAGCGCGCGGTCCGCCCACCTGACCATTCCGACGGCGACGGCCGGCCCGGCGAGAACGGCGAACAGTGCGGCCGGCGATGGCCACGCCAGTATGACGGCCGGTAGCGCGACGAGCAGCGGTCCCGCGAGGAGGGCGGGTTCGGCGCTCCGCGTAAACGACGCGCCGAGCCCGTCGTGGCTCGCTGTACCGAGGCAGGCGACCGTCGCCATCCCGAGCTTCGCGCCGACCTCTGCGGCGACGACGATTCCCACCGCCGCCAGCGGCGGTAGCCGCGCGACCGCGACGGCGCCGAGAATCAGCCACGCGATCACCGCCGCCACGGCGACGACGGCACCGACGCCGACCGTCGTGTCCTTCAGCACCTCGTGGCGCCTCTCGCCGGCGTGTACCGCCGCGGCGTCGCCGAGATCGGCAACCCCGTCGAGATGCGCGATCCCGACCACGGCCAACAGCGCGAGTAGATACGCTGCCGCTGCCGGTTCCCCGTCGAGCAAAAAGAACGGAACTGCGGCGATCGCGCCGACGAGGTAGCCGACGGCCGGGAAGGCCGCGGGGACCTCCTGGAACCGCCGCCACGCCTGCTCGTCGGCGTCGACAGGGAGCCGCGTGAGAAAGGCGATGCCGCCGCGAAGCGGGCTCAGGTCCACAGGATAACCCCCCATAGTGCGAGCAGGACGTAGGCAGCCACTCCCGTTCGCCGAACGATCGCGATCCCGTCGTTGGCCCGCTCGACGGTCGGGAGGTCAGACACCGAGTTCAGCGAGTAGGCGCCGGGTTTCTCGAGTCGGACGTTCAGGGCCGCCGCGAGCGTTCCCATTGGCCAGCCGGCGTTCGGGGAGGCCGGCGATCGAGCGTACCGGCGGGCCCGAAGCGGCGCGTCCGGATCGTCGGCGGCGAACCCGATGAGCGGCGCCGACAGCCGCGCCGGGACGAACATCACGAGGTCGTCGAGCCGGGCGCTCGCCCAGCCGAACTCACCGGGGTAACCGAGCATCGAATCCAGCGTGTTGACGGCCTTTACCCACGCCGCGGCGGCAGCCGCGATCGGCAGCGAAACGACGGCGCCGATCCCGAACGCCACCAGCGGCGCGATCAGTCCGTCGGCGACGTTCTCGGCGACGCTCTCGACGGCGGCGCTGCGGATCTCGCCGGCCGAGAGCGATCCCGTTTCACGCCCGACGAGCGCCGGAAGCGCCTCGCGCGCAGCGTCGAGGTCGGAGCCACTGTACCCGACGACGGTCTCTGCCGATTCGAGGAGCATTCGGAGGCTCGTGCAGACGAAGAGCACGACGCCGGCGAGCAGCGCGCCGACGACGGGATCGATCCACGCTCCAGCCCGGACGACGGCGTAACTGGTCCCGGCTGCGACGAGCGGTAGCGCGATCGCGATCGCGAGGCCGTGGCTGCGGTTCTCCTCGCTGCGTTCCCGGAGGTGATCGACCACTCGTCCGAAGAGTGCGACGGGGTGAATCCCGACTGGTGGTTCCCCGATCGTCCTGTCCAGGAGTGCCGCGAGTAACGCGGCGATCGTCACGCCGAGATTCACGACTCCCCTCCGATCCGTCCGGGGAGCGTCTCGAGCGACGTCTCGGCAACGGAGACGTACTGACCGCCGACGGCCGTCACGCCGCCGTCGGTTCGGGGATCGTCGCCGACGTGAACGAGTGACAAGGGGTCGGCGTCGAGTGCGTCTGCGATCGCCTCGAACGCCGACGGGTTCGGCTTCCGCCAGCCGCAGCCGACACTCGTGACGACCGAGTCGAAGGCGTCCTCCAGTCCAGCCGATCGTAACGTCGCTTCGACGAGTCCCGGAACGCTGCAGTTCGAGAGCACGCCGACCGGACCTCCTTCACGGGCCGCGGCGATCGCTTCGTCGGCGCCGTCGCGTCGGTCGGCGTCCGGCTGGAAGGCGGCGACGACGGCCCGTCTGGCCGCGTTGTTCTGCGGGGTCACGCCGAACGACGAGAGGACGGCGGCGACGTGGGCGTCCAGCGGTACTTCGGCGCCGTCGGGCGCATCGACGTGGGGCTCGGCGTACGCCGCCGCGAACTCCTCCGGTACCGGAACGCCTCGCTCGTCGAGTTCACGGGCGATGGCCGCGGCCGGTTCGGTGGTTCGCTCGACGCGAACGAGCGTCCCGAAGAGATCGAACGAAACTGCCACTGGCGGAGATACTCCGTCATCTCCCTTGAACCGTTGGGTCGGTCGGGCTCTCCTCTCTCACCGACGTCGCTCCGGTGGTACGGGACGCTCACCGCGAACTGCGCTCACGTCGCGAACTCGAATCTGGCGCCGCCGCTGTCGCTTTCGGTCACCGACACTGTCCATCCGTGAGCGTCGGCGATCTCCCGGACGACCGCGAGCCCGACTCCGGTCCCCGATCCACCGGAGTGTCCGTATTCGAACACGGATCCCCGCATCTCTGGGGGGATTCCGTCCCCGTCGTCGGCGACGTAAAACCCTCCCTCGGAGAGGCTCCCGACGCGGACTGTGAGCGAGGCGCTCGATCCGTCCGGTGTACCGTGCTCGGCTGCGTTTCGGAAGAGGTTCTCGAGGAGCTGACGGAGCCGGTCACGATCGGCGACGATCGTCGGGGAGTCCTCGACCTCGAGAGTCGCGTCCCCTGTTTCGGCGGTTTCCCAGCCGTGTCTGGCGACCGTCCCGACGTCGACCTCAGTCGGATCGCCTATCGGTTCACCCTCCTGAGCGAGCGTCAGCAGGCCGTCGATGAGCGCATCTATCCGCTCGTGTGCCTGTTCGACCGCCTCGAACTGCTCGGGATCTCCCGTCTCCCGGGCGAGCTCGACGCGCCCACGTGCGACGCTCAGCGGGTTCCGGAGGTCGTGAGAGACGATGCTCGCGAACCGGTTGAGCCGATCGTTCTTCGCCGCGAGCTTCCGCTGTCTCTCCTTCTGTTCCGTGATATCCGTGAAGATCGCGAAGCCGCGGTACTGCGAATTGACCTCTCGAGGGACGACGTGGAGGATGAAATCGCGCAACCCGTCGCGAGCCGTTCGGCGAACCTCCATGTGGAAGCTCTCGCCGTCGAGTATCTTCTCCCGGTGTCCCACCGATATCGGCGTTTCTCCCTCCGGGACGAGGTGTTCGGTCGTGGTGTCGCCGACGACGTCGTCGGGATCGCAGTCGAATATCTCCCCGAACGCCGGGTTGGCACGCCGTATGACCGGTTTGCCGTCACCGATCGTGACTTCCGCGGTCGGATCGGGGATGTTCTCGAACAGCGCGGCGAAGTCGTCCCGCTCGCGTCGCAGCCGGCGTTCGGTTTCGGCGCGATCCAGCGCGGTCTCGACGTTCGCCGCGAGAACGGTCGTGAGCTGGATCGCCCGCTCGTCGAAAGCGTCCCGATCCGGCGAGGCGATGCTGAGAACGCCGTGGTCACCGAGCGGGAAGTACGCCACGGATCCGAGACCGAGCCGGTCGATCTCGTCGTCGAGTTCGTCGGCCCGCGGCTCGACGTGGACGGTTCCGCTCTCGAAGGCCGTTCCGATCAGCCGATCGCCGACGGCGTAGTTCGGTCGCTCGCCGAGTCGGTCGAACGTCTCCTCGGTCGCCGCCGCGAGCTCCAGTTCGCCGTCCTCGTGAAGCCGGACGGAGGCGATCGGCTGTTCGAGGACGTCCTTGGCGGCCTCGACCGTCGCGTCGGCGATTTCGATCGGGTCGGTCATCGCCATCAGCTCTCGCGTGGCGTCGTGGAGGCGCCGGAGCTTGGTGTCGACGCTCGAGCTGCGCTCCCGGAGTACGCCGACGGTTCCGTAAAACCGTCCCTCGTCGAACAGTGGCGCGACGTTGTTCTCGAGCTCGATCGACTCGCCGTCGGCGTTCTCGACGGAGATGTCGTAGGTCGTCGACGACTCCTTCCCTCTGAGTAGTTCCCGAACGACTGCCCGTCCCCTCGCCACGTCGCTCGAGCCGAGTAGCATCGAGACGTGCGAGCCGACGAGTACGTCCTGGTCGTACCCTGAGAGCGCCTCGGCCCGGTCGTTCACCCGCGTGATGTAGCCGTCCGCATCGGTCGCGTAGACCGGGTCGGCGAGCGAGTCGAGCAGCCGATCGTACTCCGTGATCTGTCTCTCGCGATGCTTTTTCGCCGTGACGTCGACGATGGTTCCCTCGATCACGGTGCAGTCGCCGTCCCCGTCGATCCGTTCTCCGCGCTCGCGAACCCACCGGCGATTGCCGTCGGCGTCGGTTATCCGGTAGGTGAGATCGAGGTCATCTCCGGACGTCAGTGCCGATCGGACGTCGTTCCGATCGTCCGGATGGACGAGTTCGTTCCACGATCTCCCCCGCTCCAGAAACGCCTCGGGATTGTATCCGGTCAGCTCGACGACGTTACCCCCGACGTACTCCAGTGACCACTCGGTCCCGTTTCGACGTCGGTAGGCAACTCCGGGAAGATCCGACGTGATCCTCGAGGGCTCATTCTCCGCGGATCGGTGCTCCGAAATCGCGCGTTCGACCCGCTCGCCGAGCGTCCGGACGTCGTCCCCGTTCGTCCCCGTTCGGACGTAATCCGTAACGCCGGCGCGGATCGCCTCGGTCGCGATCGCCTCGGAACCGTTCTCGGGTGCGAGGACGAACGGGAGCTCCGGACGTAGCTCCCGGACCGCGCCGAGCAGTTCGATGCCGTTTCGATCGCCGAGTTCGTACGCCGAGACCACGCAGTCGACTCGCCCTTCGAGTTGCTGTAACGCGGTCGCTCGACCGGTCGCGGTAACGACGTCGAACCCGTTGTGACGGAGATCGCTCGCCGTTCGCTCGCGTGCGGGCGTTCGATCGGCAACGTACAGCACACGGCTCCGGTCGGACACTACAGCGGGTAACGGCGGTATCCGGGTTGAATGTTGCGGATAATTCGACTCCGGACCCGCCCTCGGGCGTCCGCGTGAGAGCGGCCAGCGCTTCGATACCCACTGTCGACGACGCTGTCAGCTACTCTGATCGTCGTCGTCGTCCTCGGTCGAGTTCCTGACCGAGAACTGTGCCTCGTCGGCACGGGATTTGTGGATCTCGAACGGTCCGTCGGCGAACAGATCCGGCTCCGGCTCTCGGTTTCGCTCGTCGCGCTCGAATATGTACGCGAAGAAGCCGAAGAGCGGCACGAAAAACGAGATCGCGGCCCATTTCCGGGGATTCATCCCGTGGCGTGGCGCGTCCACGTACGCGTAGGCGGCCATTGCAAAGAGCCACAGAAGCGGCACGCCGACGAGGATCGACAGCGCGAGTGGGTCCATGAGGGTGGTAGGTGCTCGAGGGCCTAAATTCTTGAGCGGCTCATCGCGCGACCGACTCGCCATCGCTCAGTTGCAGTTCGACGAGTACGGCGGTTCCTCGCGGCGCGTTCGCCGAGATGTCGATCGTCCCTCCGTACCGTTCGACGAGCGTCGTGGCGAGGTAGAGGCCGATCCGCGTCTCGTCGTCCTCGCCGGCTTCGAGGTATCGTTCGCGCTCTATGGGCGGTATTCCGGGGCCGTTGTCGGCGATCCGCACGTCGACCGTCTCCCCGTTGGTCGTCGCGGTGACCGTGACCTGTGACGTATCGGCGTCGTTGTGCTTGACTGCGTTGTCGAGGACGTTCTCGAACACCGCTTCGAGCAGTTCGTCCGCCACGACGCAGTGGGGCGGTATCTCGGCATCGATCTCCGCGTCCGGATAGGCGCGCTTCGTCGCTTCGACGGCCTTCCCGAGCGTCGCCTCGAGTTCGATCGGACGGAGCGACGTCTCACCGGAGATCGATGCCATCAGCACGCGCACGTTCTGGACGAGATCGACGATCCGATCGGATCGCTCCTCGATCGCATCCAGCCGTGGTTCGGTGTCGTCGTCTATCTCCGCTATCTCCTCGGCGAGTAGTGTGGTGTTTCCCTTGATCACCTGTATCCCGTTCAGGACGTTGTGTCGGAGGAGCTCGTTGACGAACAGTAGCGTCTCTCGCTGTCTGTGTGCCCGTTCGGCCTCGGCACTCTCCCGGATCGTCGAGATGCCGATGAGTAGCCCCGCGACCGCGCCACCGCCGGTCGCCAGGAGCATCGTCTGCACGAGCGTCGGCCGCGGTGGCGTGTGGCCGCGAACGAGCTGCAACGAGATGGCGAGGGTGACCACCGCGGCGATTCCGGCGAGGCCGATCAGCGTCCAGAGGCTGGCCCACCACGTTCGGCGGGCCTCGAAGGGGGAACTCACGAGCCAGTAGCCGGCGTAGATCAACACGGCGGAGAACGCTCCCAGCAGGGCGGCCTCGATCCCCACGAGGAACAGCTCGTCGCCCGAGGTCGTCAGGTCGCCAACGTAGAGCGCCCGGAGCGCGAACAGATACCAGAGCGACAGTCCCGCAAGCGCTATACCGATTCCGCTGACGAGCAGAGCTCCGAACTGCTCTCCATCGAGTGCCTTACGGAACCGTCCCCACACCATTGATTGCAACTGCACGGAAGATATAAAAAGAATTGTGACTGTCACGTCGAACGGTAGTTCCGGCTCAGCGTTCCTCGAGAAACGCCGTCGCCGCGTTCTCGCCGTCCCGGATGAGTCGGGCGATGAACTCCGGGTCCCGGTCGAGTTTCGAGCGCCAATCGAGGCGACGCCGGCGGGGGAACCGGATCCGTTCGATCTCCGTGTAGGTGAACCGATCCGGCAAGTACCCCTGCTCGATCCACCCGTTGACGGTCTCGAGAAAGCGGATCTCCGCGTTCAGCGAGAGATTTCCCGACAGTTCGTTACGTCGGCTGTCGATCTCCTCTAACGACCGCGGTATCTCTGTCCGTTTCTGTGGGTTGATCAGGATGAGCCATATCTCGTCGGGGTCGGGGATGTCCGGCTCCGTCAGGAAATCCTTCATCGGCGGGTTCTTCGAGAACAGCCCGTCCCAGTAGTGACGGTCGTCGATCTCGACCGCCCTGAAGAGGTGCGGCTCGGCGGCGGAGGCGAGAACCGCGTCCGCGGAGAGTTCGTCCTCCCGAAAGATCTCGAAGCTCCCCTCGAGCACGTCTATCGCACTGAGCAGTAGCCCGGGCTCCGTTCCGTCGAGCAGTTCGGGGATGGCCTCGAAGTCGACGTGCCGTTCGAGCAGGCGGCGCAGCTCGTTTTGGCCCCACCGGGCGCCCGGGGAGTAGGTGGGACTCAGTTCGGGTAGCGGAACGCCCATCCGCCGGAGTTCCATGTTCAACTGGACGAAGGAGTTCGACATCCGATCGATCGGTTCCGATGCGGCCAGATCCGCCCAGAAACTCGAGAGCAGCTCCCTCGGCTCGTGGTCGGGATGAACCCGTCCGTACCACGAGAGCAGCGCGCACGCCGCCCCGCCCGACGTGCCGCTTATGGCGACGAGTTCGTACTGGGAGGGAAACTCGTCGAAAAGTCGCTGCAGTGCACCGGCCGTAAACGCGGTGTGACTGCCACCGCCCTGGCACGCGATCGCGACGCGGCGTTTCGTGTCCGTCTCTGTCATCGTTCCGTATCCGGATCGAAAACCCAAGTATTCACGTCACGTTCTCACGCGAGGGGAATCGGCGCCGGAGCCAAGCCGCTCTCGGTAGATCCGTCGTCGTATGTGCCCCGATAATGGAGACGAACCGACGACTCCGAAAGCATGACGTCCGAGTCGGATCCGTCCACCGGCTCGTTGCAGTGGATCCTCGACCGCGTCGGCGGGATCGGCGAGTGGTTCTCCGAGTGGTCGCTGAAGTACATCCCCGATCCGTACGCCATCGCGATCCTCCTCACGCTCGTCACCTTTCTGGCGGTACTCGGTATCGGCGAAGGGCCGGGGGACGCTCTCGGTGCGTGGTCGGGCGGCGTCTGGACGCTGTTGCCGTTCATGGCGACGCTGGCAGTCCTGCTGATGATGGGCGATGCGATCGCCAAGTCGCCTCCCGTCACGCGGGTGCTCGAACGCATCGCTGCGGTTCCCTCGTCGCCGTTTACCGCCGTCGCGTTCACGGCGTTCGTCGCGATGTTCGCCTCGCTGATCTCCTGGGCACTCGGACTGATCGTCGGCGCGACGATGGCAAAGCGGGTGGGCTACGAAATGAAGCAGAAGGGGATCGAGGTCCACTATCCGCTCCTCGTCGCTGCGGGCTATACGAGTCTGATGGCGTACGGGCACGGCCTCACCTCGTCGGCTGCGCTCATCATGGCCGATCCGGCACTCATCCCCGAAACGTTCCCCGACTACGCAGTTGAGGGCATTCCGCTGTCTCGGACGCTCGGACACCCCGCGAACCTCCTGAGCGGTTTCCTCGTCGTCGTCTCAGTTCCGCTGCTCATGGGTGCGATGCACCCCAAATCGGGGATCGTCGAACTCCCCGACACGGTCGAGGAGGAGATCACCGAACTGATCGAGGACGTGGAGTCCGAACCGCCGCTTCCCGAACGGCCGCTGCCGGGACGACTGCGAGGTCACTGGCGGGAGCTCCGGCGCGGTGAGGGACTCACCGTCGCCGATCGGCTCAACAACTCCCGGCTTCTGGGGTTGACCATCGCTCTCTTTCCGGCGTACTACTTCGTCGACGCCATCTTCTTTTCGGCCGGCCAGCTCTCGCTGGCCGGCGGGCTCGCCGGACTCACCCTCAACAGCATCAACGCGTTCTTCCTGTTCGTCGCCATCGTCGTCTGGACCACGCCGATTCGACTCGTCGAACAGATGAAACAGAGCGTCCAGACAATCTCCGGCATCATCTTTCAGTTTCCGTTCTACGCGGGGATCGCTGGCCTGCTGACGGGGACCGGACTGGCGGAGGTCCTGACGAGGTCGCTCGCGGGCGTCGCAACGCCGCTGACGTGGCCGATCATCGGGATCGTCACCACGGGTATCACGAACATCTTCATCCCGTCCGGTGGCGGTCAGTGGATCGCACAGGGGCCGATCTTGCTCGAAACCACGCGAGAGCTCGGGCTTCCGCTCGAGTTGGCCGTCCTGATCGAGATGCTCGGAGATCAGCTCACGAACATGATACAGCCGTTCTGGGCGATTCCGCTGTTGGCCATCGCGAATCTGCGTGCCCGGGACATCATCGGGTACACGACCGTCGCGATGATCCTGGGCTACGTCGTCGTCGGCGTCACCCTCACGCTCTTTTTCGGCCTGTGAACCGGCGATTTCCGAATGCGGCCCATTGGTCTGCTACGTCGACCGCCACGATACGAAGTCTTAAGCACGCGTGATCGGATCGGTAACCAGCTACGAATGAACGAATTCGATGCCCAGGAGCTCGACCCCGACGAGAACGCGCGAATCATCAAGAGCGTCGTCACCCCACGTCCCATCGCGTGGATCAGCACCGTCGACGAACACGGCAGCGAGAACCTCGCCCCGTTCAGTTCGTACAACTACGTCGGATCGGGTCAGCCCGTGGTCGTCTTCAACTCGCCGAGCGAAGCGTCCGGGCGGATGAAGGATACCGCTCGAAACGCGCTGGAGACTGAGGAGTTCGCGGTGAACGTCGTCACCGAACGGCTCATCGCCGAGATGGATCGGACGTCCGCGAGCCTCCCCGCGGGGGAAAGCGAGTTCGAGTACGCCGACGTCGAGCGAGCCGACTGCCGGAAGATCGCGCCGCCGCGGGTGGCCGACGCCGTCGTCACGATGGAGTGTACGCTGTACGACGCGATCGAGGTGTACGAGAAGCTGATGATTCTCGGCGACGTCCAGCACTACCACGTCTCCGACGACGTGTTGACCGACGGGAAGGTCGAATCGCGAAAGGTCGACACCGTCGGCCGGCTGGGTGGGCCGTACTACACCGTCGGCGATCCGATCGAGTTCGAACGGCAGTTCTGATCGATTCTCGCGTCGGGATCACGGTTCTGACCGTTTCCGTCGCCCGCCGTTGATTTGAGCTACTCACCGCTAAAGCGGTGGGTTTTCTCCTGTATTTCGTATAAAACGGGACGCGACCCGGAGCGTCACCGCCACTTATAGTTGTCATCCGCCAAGCGTACGTATGGTTCCCTCACACGTGCTCGTTCCGCTGGACGGGTCACCGCTGGCGAGTGCAGCGTTGGAACACGCGCTCGCGGCCTTCGACTGTCGGGTGACGGTGCTGAACGTCGTCACGCCGCTCGACGCCGCGATGAGCGAAGGGGGGCTGCTGGAACCGGGAGACGACCGGCTGACGGCTGCGCGCGATCGAGGCGACCGACTGATCGAGGACGCGGTAGCTCGGGCGGACGAGTACGATCGGACGATCGAAACGGCCGTCGAGACGGGCGATTCCGCGGAGACGATCCTCGCGTACGTCGAGAACAACGACGTCGATCACGTCGTCATGGGCGGGCACGGCGGCAAGCAGGGTCGGATCTCCCGGCGGCTGCTCGGAACCGTCGCGACGGCGGTCGTCGCCGAGGCGCCCGTAGCTGTCACCGTCGTCCGGTAGATCACTGAATCCCAAACACGGCCGAGAGCAGCCGGTAGAGTCCGAACCCGATTCCGATCGACGTCCCGAGCGTGAGCAGCCAAAACCCGATCGTCATGCCGATCTTCCGCCGGGAGATCCCTGCCGTTCCCGCGGCGAGCCCGCCGCCGATCACGCCGGAGATGATGATGTTGTTGAACGAGATCGGAATCCCGAGCGCGATGGCGATCTGAGCGATGACGAACCCCGGTACGAGTGCCGCGATCGAGCGACGGACGCCGAGCTGTGCGTACTCCTGTGAGGTCGCCTGCAGGAGGCGTGGAGCGCCCATCCACGCTCCCGCGAGAATGCCGGTCGCTCCCACCCCGAGCAGGGCGATCCCGGGGAGCCCGAGTTCGACGCCGTAGAGGTTCTCGAGCGGCCCGGTCGCCAGTCCGACCTGACTTCCGCCGCTGGAGAACGCGACGACGCTGCCGAGAACGAGCAAGAACGTCCGGATACCCTTTTCGACCGACGCCTGCGTCCGGCGTCGGATAACGCGAAACGCGACGCCCGCGAACAGCAGGCTGACGAGCACCGCGACGAGTTCGACCCCGAGCACGGAGGGGCCACCGACGACCCGCGCCACCGCCTCCGCGACGGAGCCCTGTGCGCGATCCGGATGCGGGATCACGCCGAGGCGGACGTTCGCGAGGATCCCGGCCACCACCGCGGCGAGCAGCGGGATCGTCACCGTCTCGGGCACGTCGTCACGACGGAGCAACGTCGCGGTGAGGAAGGCCAGCCCGCCCGACGTCGGCGGAACGAGCAGCCAGAACGTCCCGATCCGTCGGTACGTCTCGAAGGCGGGATCCCCACCGAGGGAGAGTCCGACGCCGACCATCGCGCCGGTCGTCGCGAACGCCGCGGGGACGGGATAGCCGCTGTATACACCGAAGGCCATGAACGACGCAGCCACCAGCAGTCCCGTCGTCGCCGCGAGCGGCGTGATCGCAACGCCGTTGATCAGATCCGCACCGACGGTCTCGGAGATGGCACCACCCTGAGCTATCGCGCCGGCGGCTGCGAGGATGCCGACGAGGAACGCCGCGCGCATCGTCGAAACGGCGTTGGCACCGATTGCGGGTGCGAACGGCGGCGAGTTGCTGTTCGCGCCCAGCGACCACGCCATGAACAGACAGCTCGCAGTCGCAAAGATCACGAGAGTCCAGAAAACGACGACCATGGCGGTGGCTTCGTCGGCTAGCTATAGAAGTACTGGGCTAGTGATGCTGAATCCGTCGGGTACGTCGAACGCTTCGACAGGCGTGTTCAAATCGTGTCGGGAGACTTTTCACTGCTCACTTCGTTCGCAGGAAAAGTCCGCCCTCCCCGATTTGAACGGAGGAAGACGATCGGCCTCGCTCCGCTCGGCCGCTGCGACTTCCGAGCCCTCGTTCGCTTCGCTCACGAGGACGGGGGACAAGCCGATTCACGGTCAACCACGAGTCGGCTTGAAATGAAGTCCGCCCTCCCCGATTTGAACGGGGGACAAGCCGATCTACAGTCGGCTGCTCTACCAGTCTGAGCTAAGGGCGGGCGTGGTAGAAACGAGACGATTGCCGGACTTAACGGTTACCATCCATCGATGTCGGTCGGTCGACGGACAGCTGTCAGACAGCGCGGGAAGATTGAAATACCGTCCCACTCAATGCTCACGCGAGCGATGAGCAAGATCACGTTCCGGGCGGACGACGACCTCGTCAGACAGCTCGAGGAGTTCGACGCTTCGAAGAGCGAAGTCATGCGCGAGGCGCTCCGGGCGTATCTCGACTCACACGACGAATTCGGTGTAAACGCGACGCAGACGCCCCAGGACCGCTCCATGGCGGACGACGACTCGCTGGACGCGATGATCGCAGAGCGCGTGGACGCGATGATCGCCGAACGACTCGACGCCGCGATCCCATCCGGGCGCCCCCAGGACGTGAACGTAAACATCACGCTTGATGGCGATTCCGGGGTCGTGTCTAACGACGCGGAGGGTGACCGTAAGACGTCGGCGCCGACGCGTGAAAACGCGTCCGACGAGGAGGGGGACGCGTGTAAACAGTGCGGCGAAACCCTCGCGCCCGATGCCGTTTACTGCGCCAATTGCGGGGAGAAGGCGAGCCATCGGGTCTTCTGTGACTGCGGCGACGAGCTCCGATCCGACTGGGGATTCTGCCCGAGCTGCGGTCGTCGAACCCCCGCTGCGGACGTTCTACGGGATCCGTAAACGTCGAAATCGGGTGGTAGGGTCGCGTTTACGTCGTTATTACGGTATTGTCTTACGAACACCCTAAGGTTTAAGTAATCTGCTTCTGTGGATACGTCTGCGTAAGACGGCACGTCTTACACCGGGGCGATATCTCCGTGAGGAGGTCGCTACGGCGTGATTTCCCGGTGTAAACGGAATCGCGGATGCGTGTGCAACGTCGTCTTACTCACAGACAAAAGGGGAATATACAAATGGAGCGTGTGACACTACGGATTCCGAAGCAGCAGATCGAAGAGGTCGAGCGCATGGTCGATACGGGTGAGTTCCCGAACCGGAGCGAAGCGATTCGCTCCGCCGTGCGCGAGATGTTGAACGAACACGACGGCGAGGCCGCCGGCGACCGCAACCGTCCGTGGGCGAAGGTGTAAGACGATGCAGGATATCGTCAACTCCGCCCTCGAGAACGCAGAGAAGGAAAAGCGGAACGCCGACGCGACGTCCAGTGACGACGAGTTCGGCGACCCCCGAATCGTCATCGTCGGCTGCGGCGGCGCCGGTAACAACACCGTCAACAGGCTGTACAACATCGGTGTCGACGGCGCCGACACGGTCGCGATCAACACCGACAAACAGCACCTGAAGATGGTCGAGGCCGACACGAAGATCCTCGTCGGCAAGTCGCTCACGCAGGGTCTCGGCGCCGGCGGCGACCCGTCGATGGGTGAGCGTGCCACCGAGATGGCACAGGGTACTATAAAGGAAGTTCTCGGCGACGCGGATCTCGTCTTCGTTACGGCCGGGATGGGTGGCGGTACCGGTACCGGCGCCGCTCCCGTCGTCTCGAAGATCGCCAAGGAGCAGGGCGCCATCGTCGTGGGCATGGTCTCGACGCCGTTCAACGTCGAGCGCGCCCGGACGGTGAAGGCCGAGGAGGGGCTCGAGAAGCTCCGGAACGAGGCGGACTCGATAATCGTTCTCGACAACAACCGCCTGCTCGACTACGTCCCGAACCTGCCGATCGGCAAGGCGTTCTCGGTGATGGATCAGATCATCGCCGAGACCGTCAAGGGGATCTCCGAGACGATCACCCAGCCGTCGCTCATCAACCTCGACTACGCCGACATGACCTCGATCATGAACCAGGGCGGCGTCGCGGTAATGTTGGTCGGGGAAACACAGGACAAGAACAAGACGAAGGAGGTCGTCAACGACGCGATGAACCACCCGCTTCTCGACGTCGACTACCGCGGTGCGTCGGGTGGATTGGTCCACATCACCGGCGGCCCCGACCTCACGCTGAAGGAGGCCGAGGGGATCGCCCAGAACATCACCGAGCGACTCGAAGCTTCGGCGAACGTCATCTGGGGCGCCCGGATTCAGGACGAGTACAAGGGTAAGGTCCGTGTGATGGCGATCATGACCGGCGTCCAGTCGGCCCAGATCCTCGGTCCGACGACCCAAAAGCAGGCCGACGCCTCCCGTGCGGCCATCGAGGGCGACGAGTTCGAGCGCTCCGCGCCGAAATCCAACTCGAGCGCGGAGTTCGGCGTCGGCCAGCCGGACGGTGGCGAGCCGGAACTCGAGCAGAACAACGGATTAGACGTTATCAGATAGGTCCGAAATACGATCATTTATTTTTCGTGGACTAGAACCGAATATCGGTAGATACATCAGGTAAATTTATCTGATATATTGTCCGTAAAACGCCGTGTATGACGCTCGGCTGACGGTGGTTACTCTCCGACGACGATTCCGTGAACTACCGGCTCGGTAGCTCGCCGCCGACGGCGTCGACGAGTTCGCACTTCCGACAGAGCCCGCCGGTCGTCGGCGCACCGCAGCGTTCACAGTCGGTCATCTCGGCTCCGTCCCCGCGATACGCTTCGGCGGCCAGCCGGGCCAGTTCCTCGTAGCCCGCCATGATCGAGTGGCGCGTTCCCGGATGACCGTCCTCGAGTTCGTGGAGATGCGCCTGAATCTCTCCGCGGTACGCCTCGCTGGCGTGGGGACACTCGGCCATGTGGGTCGGGAGTTCGCGGACGTGTGCGTAGAGGGCGACCTCCTTTTCGGGGACGTCACGAAGCGGCTTCGCCCGGGGGACGAACGGGTCGTCGTCGATCTCCCGGCTCTCGAAGCTCCCGAGGGAGGCGTCGAAATGTCTGGCGATCTGGGTGACGTCGCCCGACAGCAGGTTCATCATCGCCGTCTGGGCCTCGTCGTCGAGGTTGTGGCCGGTCAGCAGCTTGTCAGCGCCGTACTGCTCGGCGTACCGGGAGAGCGCGTCTCGACGGAAGACTCCGCAGTACGCACACGGGGCCATCCCCAGCGGATCCTCCGCTGCGACGTCGTCCATCTCGAGGCCGTACTCCTCGGCGTAGGAGACGACCTCGTGATCGATCCCGAGGTCGTCTGTCAGCTCGAGACAGGCAGCCAGCGACGCGTCGCGGTAGCCGTCGATCCCCTCGTGGATCGTGAGCGCGACGAGCTCGATCCGCGGATCCTCCGCGAACGTCTCGTGGAGGATCTGCGTGAGGACGACGCTGTCCTTCCCGCCCGAGAGGCCGACGAGCCACGTCTCGGGCTCTTCCGGCGTCGCACGCTCCGACAGCAACCCGTCCTCGCGGATGCGCTTTCGGACCCGCGACTCGACGGATCGTCGGAAGTGCGTCTCACAGAGGTGGACGCCCGAGTATGCGGCGTGGGTGATCGCGGGTTCGCTGCAGCTGTCGCACTCCATCGTGGCCCGATAGCGGCGGTGGCGGGATACGGGTTTCGGCTCGCCGACGCCCCGACGAGCAAGCGTTTTTGGCGTCGACTGAGTACCGGGTACAATGAGTTTCAGCCGCGAGGAAGCCGTCGCCCGCCTCCGGGAGATCGTCGAGACGGTCGAGACCGACTCGATGCCGGTTCCCGTTCGGGAGGTGTGGGTCTACGGCGACGCCGTCCTCGGTCTCGATCCGGTCGAGCGGCTCGACGTCTACTTGACGAAGGATCTCCTGTTCAAGGACGCCCCCGAGCGCGAGGCGGAGTTCGAAGAGCGACTCGGCGTTCGTGGCGTCGGGAAAACCGTCGCCGCCGACTGGGCTGGGGCCAACCCGGAGTTTGTCCGAGCGAACACGAACGGCCACGTCGCTCCCGAGAAATGTCTGGCGGCACAGCTGCTCGAGGACGACGAACCGATCCACCTCGAAGTCTGCAACACCGGGTTCGAAAACAACGTCACCCAGCGGCTGAAGGGGGCCCGCGCTCGGGACGACTACACGCAGTTGCTCGATCCACGGGCGGCCTGTCTGTGGATCGACGGACGGACGAGCGAGGAGGCGTTCCGAAAACTCGCCGACGGCGAGTTCGTCTTTCCGACCCTGTCTGACGCCCTCGAGATGCTCGGGATGGAGCCGTCGGAAGCCGAGCGAGCGGCCGAACGCTTGCGAAGCTATCGGGACGGCAGGGAGGGCGTGACCGTTCGAGGCGACGTCGTGTGAACTACCCTGCCTACTCGCCGCCTTCGGCGGCTCCTTGAGGCAGGGGGCTTAGCGCCTGCAATCAGCTAACTCCCAATTTTTAACTGCGTTGACGAATCAGCGAACCCACATGGTCGAAGCGTTCGCCGTCGCCTCCGGGAAGGGCGGGACCGGCAAGACGACGAGCACGCTCGCGCTCGGGATGGCGTTGGCCGAAGAGTACGACGTGACGGTCGTCGACGCCGACACCGGGATGGCGAACCTGCTGTTTCACACGGGATTGGGCGACGCGGACACGACGCTCCACGACGTGCTCCTCGAGGGCGGTGCGCCGATCGAGGCGGCGACTTACGAGCGGTTCGGCATGTCGGTCGTCCCCTGCGGGACGAGCCTCGCGGCCTTCGAGGCGGCCGATCCGGAACGGCTCCGGACGGTCGTCGCCGAGCTCGCGTCGACGACCGACGTGCTGCTCCTGGACTCCCCAGCGACGCTCGGTTCCAAGAGCGCCGTCCTTCCGATCGTGCTCGCCGATCGGGTCGTCGTCGTCCTTCAGCCGACGATTCCGGCGCTGTCGGATGGACTGAAGGTCCAGGAGTACGCGCTGTCGTACGGCTCGGAGATCGCCGGAACGCTGTTCAATCGCGTTCGAGGCGACGTCGGTGACGTCACCGCGAAAGCCGATCGATATTTCGAGGGGCCGCTCCTGGGGACGATTCCGGAGAGCGAGGCGGCCGGCGCCGCGCGCGCCGCGGGTGAGCCGTTACTCGCCCACGCGCCGGATTCCCCTGCCGCGGCGGCGTACCGGGAGGCTGCGGGGGTGCTCGATCCCCGCACCGGCGACGCCGACGCAGTCGCGGACCGGTTTCGCTCGGCCGTCATTCCCGAGCCGCCATGATCCCCGAGGGCGAACTGCTCCGTTCGCGCGTCGTCTCGGAGCTCTCGGATTCCCTCGAGGGCGCGCTGGACCGTCGCCTCGACGGCTACGCCGTGCTCGCGCCTCGGGATGCGATCCTGTTCGACGCTGACGGTGTCGGCGTTATCACGTTCGAGGCGGGCGTCCCCTCGATGGCGTACCACACCGAAACGGATCGCGGTGGTCCAGCTGCGCTCGCGGACATCGGTGCCGGCCCGTACCGCCTCGAGCTCCACGAGCTCGACGCCGATGCGCTCGATCTGCCGGGACGGACTGACGCGCTCGACGTGCCGCCGGGGATGCCTGCCGATCGCCTCGCGGGGGACGCGGCGCTGGCCGAGCGGACCAGACGGATCGCCGCCGACGACGCCGACGCCGACGACGGCGAGCCGGATGCAATCGTCGAATTTCTCGACGACGAAGCGGCGATAGAGCGAATCAGGAGCGACGCTCGTCAGCAGGCCGCCGCACGCGCCGACGAGTGGGGTTTCGAGGACGCGATCTGAGCTACGCTACGTTACGTTCTCGCCGATGCGCTCGAGGTCGAGCCCTTCGGCCACGCCGCTGCGGAACTGCTCGTCGAGGCCTTCGAGCGTCCATCCGCCCTCGCTGTAGCCGAGCCGGACGACTTCCGGATCGGAGACGACGCCGATGGTATCGCCCATCGCGCGGAAGGTGACGCCGGTGATGTCCTCCGCACCGTCGCTCATCAGATAGGCGACGAGCGGTGCGATCTTCTCCGGCGGCGCTTCCTCCTTCGTGTACGGGAGGCGCTCCTCGGGAATCCCCTCGCCGACCATTCGAGTGAACGCGCTCGGCATCAGGGCGTTGACGCGGACGTTCAGTCGGTTCAGCTCGCGGGCGCCGGTTCGGACGACGCCGAGGACGCCGGCCTTCGCGGCGGAGTAGTTCATCTGTCCGACGTTACCGAGTGCCGATCGACTGCTGACCCCGAGGAACGATCGCTGTCGGTCGAGCTCGCCCCCCTCGATTTCTGCCTGTTCCCGCCAGTGTGCGCCGACGTTCCGCAGCAGTGCGAAGTGTCCCCGGAGGTGCACTCGAACGACGTCGTCCCACTGATCACCGGTCATCTTGTAGGAGATGCTGTCGCGCAGGATGCCCGCGAAGTTCGCGGCGCCGTCGATACGACCGTACTCCTCGAGGGTGTCCTCGACGAGCGACGCCGTGTACTCCAGATCGGCGATGTCGCCGAAGTGAGCCATCCCGTCGCCGCCCGCCGCCTCGACCGCTTCGATGGTCTCCTCGGCCGGTTCCGGGTTCTCGTCGTCCCCCTCGAGGGAGACGCCGAGGTCGTTGACGACGACGGTTGCGCCGTGACGGCCGAGTTCGATCGCCGATTCGCGTCCGAGGCCGCGACCACCGCCGGCCACGATGTACACGCTGTCGGATAGCATTATCTCCTCGGAGTCGTCGGAATCGTATAAACTGCGATGATTGGATTCTCCGCCCCGGAGCGCGACCGCGAATTCTCACCGCTCGATAATCGTCCGAAGCGTTTCGGTGACGCGAGCGGGTTCACTCCTCTCGCTTTCGCAGCTTTCGGACCCGATTCTCGACGTCGTCGACGGCCTCGCGGATCTCGTCCGCCGCCTTCTTCCCCGTCTCTCTGGAGCCGTCGGCCAGTTCGTCGACCTCCTCGCGAATCCGGTCGAGTGCCTTGTCGATACGTTCGAACCGGTCCTGTCGTTTTTCGGCCATACTCTCAGTTGGACCTCCACCGCCTTCACTGTTGACGCCACACACAGTTTTCACCGTCGCGAGCGAGTGAGGTGTATGGATCCCAAACGTTTTCTCTTCGTGTCGCTCGACGCGGCGCTGATCGGTGACGTCGCGTGGCAGGTTCACCGGGAGGGACACGACGTCAGGTACTACATCGAGGCCGAGAAGGACCGCGAGATCGCCGACGGATTCGTCCCGAAGAGCGACGACTGGCGCGCCGACGTCGAGTGGGCGGACGTGATCGTCTTCGACGACATCTGGGTCGGGCGCGACGTCGGAACCGGCGAGATCGCCCGCCGGCTGCGAAGCGAGGGACACGCGGTCATCGGCGGGACGCCGAACACTGATCGACTGGAGGAGGACCGCGGCTACGCGATGGAGATCCTCGAGGCCAACGGCGTGAACACGATCGACCACCGGGTGTTCGACGATTTCGACGACGGGATCGACTTTATCAAGGAGAACCCGGGGCCGTACGTCATCAAACCGCTCGGTGAAGTCCAGAACGTCAAACGACTGCTCTACGTCGGCAACGAAGACGACGGGAGCGACGTGATCGACGTCCTCAGGGCCTACAAGAAGGCGTGGGGTCACCGGATGAAGGGGTTCCAGCTCCAGCGGAAAGTCGAGGGCGTCGAAATCGCCATCTGTGGCTTCTTCAACGGAGGGACGTTCATCGAGCAGGTGAATTTCAATTTCGAGCACAAGAGACTGTTTCCGGGCAACATCGGTCCGTCGACCGGTGAGATGGGGACCTCGATGTTTTGGGCCGGTCAGAACAGACTGTTCGAAGAGACGCTCGGGAGACTCGAGGGATGGCTCGCCGAGGAGGGTTACGTGGGGAGCATCGACATCAACTGCATCGTCAACGAGCGCGGCATCTATCCGCTGGAGTTCACGCCGAGGTTCGGCTACCCGACGATCACGCTTCAGGAGGAGTCCATCGAATCGTCGACCGGACAGTTCTTCTACGATCTCGCAGGCGGGAACGACCCCGAACCGGTGGTTCACGGCGGCTACCAGATCGGCGTTCGGATCGTCCTGCCGCCGTTTCCGTTCGACGACGAGAAGACCTACGACGAGAACTCCCGAAACGCCGCGGTCGTCTTCGAGACCGACAGCCGGGAGGGGATCCACATCGAGGACGCGAAGATGGTCGACGGCCAGTGGCGCGCCGCCGGCGAGAGCGGGATGCCGCTCGTGGTGACCGGGAAGGGCGACACGATGCAGAAGGCCCGCGAGCAGGCGTACGATCGCATCGACACGATCGTCATTCCGAACCTCTACTACCGCGACGACATCGGAGAACGGTGGATCGACGGGGAGGGTGACCGACTCCTCGCGTGGGGGTATCTGGGCCCGAACGAGTGAATCGTCTCAGAGGCTCGTCGACCCTGGTCGGCCGAGCGCATCCGAGAAGCCGTCAGCCCAGAGACTGCTGGCGACGATCGCGGCGTAGAAGATGGCGAACGGTGCGAGGAGCCAGCCGACGAACGGGATGACGTTGACGAGGCTCGCGACGAGTAACACCGCCACGGAGACGAGCCAGGCGACGGCGTACTCCTGGTCGAGTACGACCTGCTTCAGAACGCCGAAATCGAAGGCCGCTCCGAACCGCCCCTCTCGGGCGAAGTTGACCACCGCGGCGACCGCGACGTAGCCGAAGACGAGCGCCAGGAGGAACGTGAGTAAAAAGCCAACCGCCATTCCGCCGAACCCCGCAGCGACGCCGGCGTCTGTACCGGTCGCCATGGCGAGCGCTGCACCGCCAACGGTCAATCCGCCGACGATCAGGGGAACGAGCATGTAGACGATCCCGATGATCCAGGCCTGGAGCCCCTCCACGAACAGCGTCCCCCAGTTGTCGAACGTCGGCGGCTCGGGGTGGCCACTCGTGCGATCCCGAATGACGCTCACGATGTAGCCGTACACCAGGATCATCGGGATGAGCAGGAATCCGAGGAGCGTGAGGACGCCGCCGATGATCACCGTCACGATCCAATCGTCGCTCTCCGTGGGGTACGATAATACGTCTCCAATTTCGTCCATGTCTCTACCCTCCGCGGCTGATTTAAAAGTATGCGTCCGTTACCTCCCCGTCGGCGTCGTAACGTCTCCATACCGCGTCGACGTCGGCAGCTTCACACCACCTGGTCGCGGGGTTCGGTACAAAGATATATCTCCCCTCGAGGGCGTTTTCAGACCGATCATGCGTCGAGTTCGATTCAAAGACAACGGCGGTACAGTACGACAGGGCGAGTGGCACGACGACGGGATCGAGTTCGGGGGCGAACGGTACGACCCCGAAACCGTCGACATCCTCCCCCCGGTCGAACCGACGAAGATCGTCTGCGTGGCGGCGAACTACGTCGAGCACATCAAGGAGGCGGGCCGGAGCATTCCCGAGGATCTCCCGCCGCGACCCGGGTTCTTCCTGAAAGGTCCGAACGCCGTCGCCGGTCACGGCGACACGGTGACGTTGCCGACCCCCGCGGTACCGGCCTCGGAGCTGGCCGGCCGCGAGAAGGGCGACATCGAACTGGGGAAGGGCCGAATCGACTACGAGGGGGAGTTCGGCGTCGTCATCGGTGAACAGTGCCGAAACGTTCCCGAGGAGTCGTACATGGACGTCGTCGCGGGCTACACCTGCCTCAACGACATCTCCAACCGCGACGATCAGGACGCCGAGCGCAACTGGATCCGCGGGAAGGCGTTCGACAACTCCGCGCCGATCGGCCCGGTGGTGGCGACGCCCGACGAAGTCCCCGAGGAACCGCGAGTGCAGCTGTGGCTCAACGGCGAGAAGCGGCAGGATTCGGCGAACGACGAACTCGTCTTCCCCGTCTCGCGGGCGATCCACGACGTCACCCAGTTCCTCACGCTCGAACCTGGCGACATCGTCGCGATGGGAACGACCGTCGGCGTCGGCGGGCTCAGCGACGGCGACCGCGTCGAAATCGAGGTCGAGGGCGTCGGCCGCCTCGAGCACACCGTCGAGGCCTGAGGACGGTCACGCGAGATACGTTTCGAACAACAGGAACGCGAGCGGCAACAGCACCGATGAGGCGAGCCGCGAGGCGATCGACAGCGACATCGGATAGAGGCTCACCCGGTCGTATATCTCGTACTCGTTCCGCAGTTCGTCGAGCTTGATCTGCATCGTACTCATCGCCTCGGGATCGTCGCTGTCCAGCAGACGGGTGTGCAGCTCGTGGATCTCCTCGCGCTTCTCCATCAGGTGATCCCGCTTGATCTCGTTTGCACGGCGGTTGATGTACACCGTCGGAAAGACGAACGAACCGACGATCATCCCGACGTAGACCACGACGAGCCCGTAGATGATCTCGCTGAAGCCGCCGATGCGTGCGATGTCGAACGCGAGCGGCAGTCCCAGTGCCCCGACGGAGATCATCGTCGTCGTTCGGATGGCGAAGTAGCCGACGGTGCTGAGTCCGCCGAGCCCGTCGGGATGCAGCGGATCGATCGTGAAGTCGAGTTCACCGATCTCCCGGAGACAGAGGTTCGTCGTGATCGCGCCCTGGACGCCGATGGCGGTGACGGTGCCGAGCCAGACCGCGAACAGCGTGTAGACGAGGAAGGCCGGGTCTGCGTAGCCGGTGACTCCGAGCGACTCGAAGTATTCGTAGTTCGCGAAAACCGCCAGCAGGACGAGTCCAGTCCAGACGACGCTGATCGGCCGGATCTCCGACGCGAAGAACCGCTTGTAGCGGGTGGCGATCGCCAGCAGCTCCCGGTTGTCGTCGTGGGGCGTGACCTCCGCCGCGCGCTCGACGAACGTCGGAAAGACCGCCATCTCGTAGTTCCACACCAACACCGGGGCGATCGCCAACAGCGTCGACGCGAGCAGTTGAGCGACGAGGAAGGTCGACGGGACGTCGCCGCCGATCAGCGCGAGGAACGCGGCGGTCAGTACGTACGGGACGATCCCGACCGTGAGTAGAATCGTCGGGCTCTCCCCGAGCGGGCTCCGCTCGACGAAGCCGTTCATAAGGCGCGTCAGCCAGACCGTCTCCTCCGTCTCGTCGAACTCCATCCCCCTGTGGAAACTGTGGCGTGCGCCCGATATTTAAATATGAAAATTTCGACCGATCAGAATCCCCGGGTGTACTGCCTCGGTACCGGGAGTTCGTGACCCAGCGCCTCGGCTGCGTGCAGGGTGAAGTAGGGGTTCCGAAGGTGTTCACGGCCGACGATGGCGAGATCGGCGCGGCCGTTCCGGACGATGGCGTCGGCACCTTCGGGCGTCGTGATCTTTCCGACTGCACCGACCGGGAGCCCGCTTTCGGCGACCCGCTCGGCGTACGGAACCTGATAGTGCGGTCCTGGTTCCGGAACCCGCTGATCCGGATGGAGGCTTCCGGAACTGACGTCGATCAGATCGACGCCGAGCGGTTCGAGTTCGCGAGCCAACATCGTCGAATCGCCGACTGTCCAGGAGTCTCGATCCGGAAGCCAGTCGGTTGCCGATATCCGGACGAAGAGCGGCATTCCCTCCGGGATCGTCGCCCGGACTCCCGCACAGACCTCCCGGAGCAGTCGGGTCCGATTCTCGAAGCTACCGCCGTAGGCGTCGGTTCGGGTGTTCGTCACCGGCGAGAGGAACTCGTGGAGGAGATAGCCGTGTGCCGAGTGTATCTCGACGACGTCGAAGCCGGCGTCGACGGCTCGATCGGCCGCGTCGACGAACGCGTCGACGATCGCCGCGATCCCGTCGACGTCGAGCCGCTCGGTCTCTAGCGGTTCGTCGTGAGGCCACGGCGTTTCGGTCGGTCCGACGGGCGTCCAGCCGTCCTCGCCGTGGACCGGACCGCGACCGTCGCTGGGGCGATGCGTCGACGCCTTTCGGCCGGCGTGGGCGAGTTGAATCGCCGAAATCGCGCCACGGTCGGCGATAAACTCGGTGACCGGCTCCAGCGCTGCGGCGTGGTCGTCGCTCCAGATCCCGAGGTCGTTCGGCGAGATCCGGCCGCGCGGCTCGACGGCGGTGGCTTCGGCCATGACGATCCCGGCGCCGCCCGACGCTCGGCTCCCGAGGTGGACGAGATGCCAGTCGGTCGCCAGCCCGTCCGTCTCACAGGAGTACTGACACATCGGCGAGACCATCACGCGATTCCGCGCGGTTACGTCCCTGCACTCGAATGGGGTAAAGAGATGCACGGGCGTTCGGATGGGAGGGGAAGGCAAGACGCTTTGCACATCGGAACGGAGCCGTTCGCATGCGCGAGGCCCATCCCGTCGAAGCCGAGGTCGGTATCGAGTGGTACGTCTCCGATGCCGACGGCACCGGCGGTCGGCTCCGGGACCGTCCCGAGGAGTTCCGGGTCCGCGAGCGGGAAGCGTTCGGTGCCGATCTGCGGCCGATCGACGCCGATCCGGGGTCGTACCCGCACCTCCTCTTCCGTGCGACGCTCGTCGGCTGGGACACGAACGATTTCGCGTCGGCAGTTTCGAACGCGCTCGGAATCAGCCGCGAGCGGGTTTCGTGGGCCGGAACGAAGGACAAACACGCGGTGACGACGCAGCTGTTCTCGGTGCGGCTCGACGACGACGATCTTCCAACCATCGACGGTGCGGAGATCGAACTCGTGGGTCGGGCGGGGCGGCCGGTGCTCTTCGGTGACCTGCTCGGCAACGAGTTCGACCTCGTCGTTCGTGACGCCGAGCGTCCGGGGCAGGCGTCGATCGTCGCCGAACAGCTGCGACAGTTCGGCGACGGGGACGTCGCCGTCCCGAACTACTTCGGCCAGCAGCGGTTCGGCTCGAAGCGGCCGATCACTCACCGCGTCGGGCTCGACATCGTCCGCGGCGAGTGGGAAACCGCGGCGGTCCGGTACGTCACCGAATCGAGCGAACGGGAGCCCGAGCGAACCCGCGAGGCCCGCGACGCACTCGCCGAGACGCGGGCGTGGGAGCGCGCCGACGAAATACTCCCCGGCGGACTCCGGTACGAGCGGGCTATCGCGGGACGGCTCGAATCGGGCGCCGAGCAGCCGAGTGATTACCGCGACGCGCTCGAGCGGTTCCCGTCGAACCTGCAGGCGCTTCTGGTCAACGCCGCCCAGTCGTACGTGTTCAACCGTATCTGCTCGAAGCGCCTCGACCGCGGACTGCCGTTCGGACGCCCGGTTGCGGGCGACGTGGTCTGCTTTGCGGACGACAACGGGTTGCCGGATCCCGACCGGACGCAGACGGTCGACGCCGATCGGGTCGACGTCGTCGCCCGACACTGCGAGCGCGGTCGGGCGTTCGTCACGGCGCCGCTCGTCGGGACCGAAACGAGCTTCGGTGCGGGCGAGCCCGCCGAGATCGTCCACGAGGTACTCGACGACGTCGGGATCGAACGGAGGGAGTTCGACCTTCCCGGAGCGTTCGGGTCGAGCGGGACGCGTCGGGCGATCCGCGTCCTGACCGAGCTCGAACTCGGGAACGATCCGCTGACGCTACGGTTCTCGCTTCCGAAGGGGAGCTACGCGACGGTCCTCTCCCGGGAGTTCCTGAAGGTCGATCCCGATCGGCTCTCCTGAGCGGGCGAACCGCCCCGCTTATCGGCCTCGAACCCCCGTCACCACGCATGGAGTGTCGGCGCTGCGGGACGCCGCTGGAGCGTCCCGGCGACTACTGTCTGGTCTGTCGGACGGCGAACGTCGACGTCGTCGTCCTCGAACTCGGACGGCGCCGGGCGACGGTGAGCTGTCTGCTCGACGGGGAGATCGTCGCCCAGCGGACGGTCACCACGAGTCCGGAGAGCGACGAGCGGTGGGCGCCGACGGAGCTGCGGAACTACGCGGGACGGATCGCCGACGAGGTGCGGCGAAAGCGCCCCGAGGAGGTGTACGCGACCGGCGACCGAGAGACGCTTCGGGCGGTTCGTGCGGATCTCCACTACCCCTTCTACCGAGTCGACGAGGAGGCGCCGATCGACGCCGTCCGTCGGAAACAGGGAGAGTCACCGCTCGAGGTCGTCGAGGCGTCTGCCGAGGAGAAACTCGGCGGTCGACACACGACGGTCATCGGCGGTCGCGACGGGCGGCGAGCCCTCGAGACTGTCGCCGCGCACCCGCACGTGAAGAAGATCGTTCCCGGACCGATCGACGCCGGCGGTTCCGGCTCTCGGACCGGCGTTCGGGTGAAAGCGACCCGTGCAGACGACAACGGGAACGTCCGGCTCCTGGTTCGAGACGGCTCGAGCGTTCAGGAAAACCGGATCGTCACGACGGCGAGCAACCGGGAACTCGGGGAGACGGTTCGCGACGATCTCAACGAGGCGCTCGGTGACGCCGAGCTACAGGAGTGAAACGTGGGGTTTATCCGTTCGCTGGGTGGAGTATAAACCACTATGGCCAACAGTCAGCGAACCGGGAGCGCCGGCCGGTTCGGCGCGCGCTACGGGCGCGTCGCCCGACGCCGCGTCGCCGAGATCGAAGCCGACATGCGAGGGTCGAAGGTCGACGGTGACGACGTCAAACGCGTCAGTACCGGGATCTGGGTCAACGAGGAGACCGGAGAAACGTTCACGGGCGGCACCTACCGACCGCAGACGCCCGCCGGTGAGACGGTTCGCCGCTCGATCCGCGCGGCGCTCGGCGACGACGAGGAATGAGCTACAAGTGCTCCCGCTGCAAGCGTGACGTCGAACTCGACGAGTACGGCGGCGTCCGCTGTCCGTACTGCGGTCACCGCGTCCTGCTGAAGGAGCGGAGCCGCGACATCAAAACGATCGACGTCGAGTAGTCGTGCACGCTGCGGAGCTGGTTTTCACGTACGACACGACCGAAGCGGCGACGCTCGTCGCCGACGCGGTCGGTCAGGAAGTCGGCGAGATCGAGGGCGATCGCACTCGCGTGACTGTCCGACGCGACGGGGCCTCGTTCGTCGTCGACGTCTCCGCCGACGACCTCGTCGCCCTTCGCGCCGGACTGAACACCTGGAGCACGCTCGTCGAGGTCGCCGAGCGGGCGGTTCGGGCCGCCGAGTGAGTCGCGCCGGCTTTCCCCAAGCTTTTGCGTCGTGAACTCCTCGGTGCGGATATGCAGGGTAACCTACCGCCGGAGGCCCAGGAGAAGATCGAGGAACTCCAGGACCTTCAGGAGACGGCTCAGCAGGTCGCACAGCAGAAACAGCAAGCGGAGACGACGCTCCAGGAGTCCAAGACGGCGCTCGAAACACTCGACGACGTCGACGAGGAGACGGTCATGTACCGCGAGGTCGGCGAGCTGCTCGTCGAGACCGATTACGCCGAGGCCTACGAAGACCTCGAGGAGAAGGTCGACAGCCTCGAAGTGCGCACCGAGACGCTCCGCAAGCAGGAAGAGCGCGTCCAAACCCAGTTCGAGAAGCTCCAGGAGGAGCTCCAGCAGATGCTTCAGGGCGGCGGCGGTCCGATGGGTCCCGGCGGTCCGGGCGCTGGCGCCTGAAGACGTGGCCGAACCGACCGACGAGGCGGTCGTCGAGACCGCCTCCGACGCTGCAGAGGGCGTGATTCTCTCTCGATACAGACAGTCGGAGATCCGCGATTTCGACGTGACGGTCCGTTTCGAGGACGGTCGCCTCGAGGTCGACGTCTATCTCAACGTACCCGACGCGTCAGGCTCCGACCCCGACCCCGACGCGGTCGTTCAGGAGGCGATCGACGCCGCGGAGGCCGCCGTCGACGAGCTGTTCGGCGTGTAGGGCGCGCCGTCTAGACGTCGAGGGCCGTCGCTATCTTTAAACAGCGAGAGAATCCCGACGTTTACGGCGGGCGTGAATCGCGTCGGTCGATTACACTAAATACGAGCTACAACCCACTGAATACCCCACGAAACAAGGTTTAATATAATTGGTCCCCCTGTATACGATGAGGCCAAATGAAGTACAACCTTCAAACCGGGTCGCACACGGTCTACATGCTCCAATATCACTTTGTGACCGTTACAAAGTGCCGTGCGACCATCCTCACCGAAGAAATCGCGGAACGTATCGGTGAGATTGCGAACGAGCTCTCAGACGACTTTGGAGTTGAGATTCAGAACGTGAATGGGGGGGCCGACCACGTTCACATCCTGTTCACCGCGAAACCGACCACCGACATGACGAAGTTCATCAACTCGCTGAAGGGCGTCACGTCGCGGAAGATTCGCAGTGAGTACCCTGAAGTGAAACAGACACTCGAAGATTCGTTCTGGCAACCGGGATACTTCCTCGCCAGCACCGGGCAAGTGAGCATCGACGTTCTCATGGACTACGTGGAGGATCAGTGATGTCGGCTACGGCGACTAAGACACTCCAAGCGACCCTTGCACCACCGACCACGCACAAGGAGGAGAAGCTTCAGGACACGCTCGAAACGTACAGAAGCGCGTTGGATGACGCCTTCGAAAGTGGCGAGGACACGATGACTGGCGTCAGTGACGTTGTGACGCCCTACGACCTTCCGTATCAGGCGAAGGCTGCTCTCTGCAACTACGTCCCGAAGCTCCGCAAGACGTACAACGCCCGTGAAATTGACGACGAACACCCGCTCCGCCTAACGAACCAAGCTGCAAAGTTCGACCACTCGGGCGAACGTGAGCACGAGTTCACGTGGTGGGCACCGCGACCGGGACGCGGGACGAACTTCTGGATTCCGCTCCGAATCAACCCGGAGCAAGAATCGCTTTGGCACGATCTCCTCAGCGAGGACGCGAAGGCCGGACAGATTCGACTTCAGCGTCACCGGAAGAACTGGGTACTTCACGTCACTGTCGAGTACCCGATTGAGGAACCGACGACAGACGGTGACACCACGCCAGTCGGGCTTGATATCGGTGAGACTGCGCTAATTACGGCCTGTGGCCTTAAGCGCGGTACACCGACAAGACCCGTTCTCTGGAGTGGCAAGCGTGCGAAGCACCTCCGAAAGGAAATGTCGACCACGCTTCAGCGACTACAGGAACGCGATGCTGAATGGCGCATTGACGAACGGTTCGACTACTACCAGAACGCTCTCACGGATATCCTCGAGAAGGCCAGCTGCGAGGTCGTCGAATACGCTGGGACCTTCGAGAATCCGGTGATCGTGATGGAGAATCTGACGTACATCCGTGAGAACTTGGACTACGGCAAGTACATGAACCGGCGACTCCACGCATGGGCCTTTGCACGGCTTCAGGCTCGTGTTGAGGACAAAGCGAGAGACGCCGGTATCCCAGTCGAATACGTGAATCCAGCCTACACGTCGCAGACGTGCCACGAGTGCGGACACATCGGAAAGCGAAGTACGCAAGCAGAACTCCGGTGTACGAACGACGACTGTCACGTTTCGACGTTTCAGGCGGATATCAGCGCAGCAGCAAGCATCGCTAAGCGGGTTGATCCGTGGGGAGAGAGCGTTCCTTGGAAACCGGAACGCAATGACTCGCCTCGGGATGGGAGCGGTAGTGACAC
>SKTU01000089.1 GCA_007122455.1 Haloarculaceae archaeon
CCCCGTCCGGGCGATCGGCCAACTGACGAGCGACGACGTCGAAATCGGCGACACCGTCGAACCGGTCTACTGCGACCAACTCCGAGACCCCGACGCCGGCATCCGCGACCCCGAAAGCCAACCCTGGGACGGCTATCAGTTCGAACCGGTGTAGCGAGTCCCTCGACGCTCAGGGCGGGTCGCGGTCAGTCGAGCTCGACGTCGGCTGGGCCGATCGAACCGATCGTGCTCGGATCGATCTGTGCACCGCTCGCGGAACGTAGCGTGGCGAGTCGCTTTCGGACACGGTACCGATCGACGGCGTCCCGAATCCGGTTGGCGAGGAGTTCGTACTGTTCGACTCCGGGAGCCTTCTGGACGTAGTCGGTCGCACCGGCGGCCGTCGCCCGTTCGACGATCTCGGGAGCGTCACGGCTGGTGAAAAGGACGAACGGGAGTTCGGAACGACGGTGCCGAATTCGCTCGCAGAGTTCGATCCCGTCGCATCCCGGCATCTCACAGTCGCTGACGATACAGTCGACCGGCTCGGAGTTGAGCCTATCGAGAACGGTGGTCGGGTCGGCTTCGCTCCGAACGGTCAACTCCGGATCGACCCGTTCGAGTAGCTCCGCTGTGAGATCGAGAAGCGCGGGATCGTCGTCGACGTGCAGGATCCGTAGTTGCTCCGACATGGTGTGATCGTACTTAAGGGATGAGCGAACAGGTCACTCGGACTCGTCCAACTCCGCTATCTCCCGTTGAATCGCCTCGTGACACTCGTCACAGAGCGGCACCTCGGAGTGGTCGTTCCCACGAACGAGCAGGTCGTAGGTGCCGGAGGCAGGTTTGTTGCAGTTGAGACAGGATTGCTCGGACACGTTTCTTTTTTCGTATCGAGCGTATATAATATTAACTCTCGAAACGGGCAGAGATCGGTACTGCTACCCGGGTTCGGGTTCGACGCAGGTGATTTCGAAGCGCGCTCCGCCGCTGGCGCTCTCGGTCGCGGTGATCCGCCACCCGTGTGCGTCGGCGATCTCGGTCGCGATCGAGAGCCCGAGCCCGGTACCGGTCTCCCGTGTCGTGTAGCCGGTCTCGAAGATCCGCTCACGGTCGTCGGCGGGGATCCCGCGACCGTCGTCGGCGACGTAGAAGCCACCCTCCAGGTCACCGACCGTGATCGTCACACCGCCCCCGCCGTGTTCGACCGAGTTCCGAACGAGGTTCTCGAGCAACTGCTGGAGGCGACTGCGGTCGGCCCGCACCGTCCGATCGGTGGTTGTCACGAGCGTCGCGTCCGCCAGTTCGACGTTCCGCCGGCAGTCGTCGACGACCGCCGCGAGGTCGACCGTCGCGAGGTCGCGGATCGAATCACCCTCCTGAGCCAGCGCGAGTAGATCGTCGATCAGCGCGTGGCTCCGCTCGAGTGCGTCGGCCGCCGCGTCGAGGTGGTCGCTGTCACACTCCTCCCGAGCCAGTTCCACGCGCCCGTCGACGACCCGAAGCGGGTTTCGGAGGTCGTGAGAGATCATGCTGGCGAACGCCTCGAGCCGGTCGTTCTGTCGCTCTCGATGCTCGTGGTCGGTGAGGTCCGAGGCGATCCCGCAAGTGCCGTAGATCTCTCCGTCCTCGTCGAAGAGCGGCGTGATGCGCGTCAGATACGTCCGCCGACCGTTCTCGGTGTCCATCTCCTCTTCGAGTTCGACAGGAGCCTCGGTCTCGAGTACCCGCCGGTCGTTCTCCAGGAACCGGGATGCGAGCTCGTCGGGGAGAAGGTCGGGTGGCCGCTTGCCGACGACCTCGGTGTCCGGGTCGATGCCGAACCGTTCCCGGTAGGGCTGGTTGATAAGCAGGAACCGACTGTCGGCGTCCCGCAGCCAGATCGGCGCCTCGACGCTGTCGAGGACGCCCTCGAGCTGCAGCGTTCGCTCCTCGAGCTGTCGCTGCTGTTCGATTCGTTCGGCGACGTCCGAATAGACCCACAGGTTCGCCCGGCCGTCGGCGAGTTCGTACGGGATCGAATCGAGTTCGAGCAGACGCCCGTCGGCGAGTTCGAGCTCCGTTCCGGTCACCGGCTCGTTCGCCTCGAGGCCAGACTCGATCGCCTCGAGGAACGCTTCCGGATCGGCGAAGGCGCTCTTCATTTCCTCGGCCGCCCGCGCACAGTCGCGTCCGACGAGTGTCTCCGGTTCGGCATCGACGCCGAACAGATCGAGCAGCGTCGAGTTCACGGTTCGAATCTCTCGACTTTCGTCCTCGACGAGGACGCCGACCGGGAGGTTCTCCAGCAGCGTCGAGAGGACAGTGTTGGTCCGATCGAGCTCCAGTTCGTCCTCCTTCAGCTCGGTGATGTCGATGAGCAACCCCTCGAGCAGTTCTCGTTCCGCAATCGGCGCATGGACGAGCTGTCCGCGCTCCCAGACCCACCGAACGGTCCCGCCCTTTCGAACGATCCGATAGACGAGTTCGTACTCGCCGCGTTCGTCGATCCCGGCCTCGGTTTCGGTGCGAACGTACTCCCGGTCGTCCGGATGGACGATCTCCTCGGCGAGGCCGACGTCCGAGAGGAGTTCGGATGCGGCGTACCCCGTCAGTTCCTCGCAGGCACCCATCACGAGCTCGAGCGGCCATTCGGGCTCGTTCCGGTGCCGATAGACCATCCCCGGAAGGTTGTCGATCGTCGCTTCGAGCCGACGCCGGTTCTCCCGTCGCGCCGTGACGTCCTGAAACTTCGAGATGATCGTGACGACGTCGCCGTCGTCTTCGGTGATGACCCGGTTGTGCCACTCACAGACGATTCGCTCACCGTCCGCTCGAACGTTCTCGTTCACGCTCCGGTACCCACCGCGGGTATCGAGCAGATCCGAGAGGACCTCAGCGACGGATTCCCGGTCGGATTCGGGGACGATCAGCTCCCAGGAGCGACCGCGAAGCTCGGCATCGGAGTAGCCGAGGATCGCTTCGGCGGCGTCGTTGAGACGGACGAACTCGAACGAATCGTTCCACTCGATGGCGCCGAGCGGGGAGCGGTCGAAGAGCAGCGACAGGCGCTGCTGGCTCGACTCGAGGGCGCGTTTGGATCGGTACTGCTCGACCGCGTTTTTCACCCGATTCGCGAGGACGGTGTACTGTCCGGTTCCGGATTCCTTCTGGAGGTAATCCGTGACGCCCGCCGAGATCGCGTCGCTCGCGATCTCCTCACTCCCTTTCCCCGTGAAAAGGATGAACGGGAGCTCCTCGTCGATCTCTCGGACGGATCGGAGAAGCTCGATCCCGTTCAGGCCCGGCATGTCGTAATCCGAGACGATGCAGTCGAATCCCTCGTCGATCCGCTCGAGCGCCACGTCGGCGTTCGGCGCCGTTTCGACGCTGATGTCGGCGTTCTTCCGCTCCAGGAACGTCGCCGTCAACTCCGCCAGCGCCGGCTCGTCGTCGACGTGGAGCAGTCGGATCGGATCCCCCATTGCGGGGATAGTTTACGACAGAGGTAGAAAGAAGTTGTGTTAACGGACAACACACCTCGTACAGACGTTCCGTCCCTAGCCGAAAAGTCGCCGTAGCCCGCTCTGGTTCGACCGATACCCGCATCCCACAGAATTACATCGATCCAGCGCCTGTACTGCACACATGACATACCGGCACGGTTCGACTGCTCGCCCGCAGCTGCAGGCAGACGTCGGAGACCGGTAGTTCGATGTCGGATCAACGCCACGGCCCGGAGATCGACGCCGCGGGTCGGACCGCAACGGCGGTCGTCGAGAACGTCCAGCGGGTGATCGTGGGGAACGACGAGACGATCGAACAGCTGCTCGCCGCGCTCCTCGGCGGCGGACACGTCCTCCTTGAGGACGTCCCCGGCGTCGGGAAGACGATGCTCGCACGCGCGATCGCGGCGTCCTTCGACTGCTCGTTCAAGCGCGTGCAGTTCACGCCGGATCTGCTGCCGGCAGATATCACGGGATCGAACGTCTACAACCAGCAGACCGGGGAGTTCGAGTTCCGCCCCGGCCCGGTGTTCGCGAACGTCGTCCTCGGCGACGAGATCAACCGCGCACCCCCGAAGACCCAGGCCGCGCTTCTAGAGGCGATGGAGGAACAGCAGGTGACCGTCGACGGCGAAACGCGGCCGGTTCCGTCACCGTTCGTCGTCATTGCGACCCAAAACACCGTCGAACGGGAGCGAACGTACGAGCTACCGGCCGCCGAGCTCGACCGATTCATGCTGAAGCTCCGGCTCGGCTATCCTGACCGTGACGCCGAGAGCGAGGTGATAGACCGGGCGGTCGGCGGTCACGTGATCGACGACGTCGAACCGGTTGCCACGGTCGGCGCGCTCGCCAGCGCTCGCGAGGCGACGAGCAACGTCACCGTCTCCGAGCCGATCCGGCAGTACGTCTCACGGCTCGCCGAATACACTCGCGAGCGGGCACAGCTCGGCGCCAGTCCGCGCGGATCGATCGCACTCGTCCGAGCGGGACAGGGGCGTGCGGTGCTCGCCGGCCGCTCGTTCGTGCTCCCCGACGACGTCCAGGCCGTCGCTCCGGTCGTCTTCCCTCACCGAATGCGAACGGCACCGGACGAACCAGACGCCGACGAGATCGTCACGGCGGCGCTGTCGAACGTCCCCGTAGAGCCAGAGAGCGATGGGATGGAGTGAGTTACGACCGACGCGGAGGGGGATCGTCGTCGTAGCGATCGCCGCAGTCGCGATCCTGCTCGCGTTCGGTTCCGGCGTCCGGTCGCTACACGCCGTCAGCGTCACGGCCCTCCTGGGGATGGTCGTCGGTGCGGGACAGCTCCGGCTCGCCGGTCGGCCGACGATCGAGCGTGACGAGCCGGAAGCGGGCTTTCCGGGCGAGAGACGCACCGTTACGGTAACTGTCGATTCGAAAGTGCCGGTGACGGTCGACGAACGGGTCGGGCGAGGCGTCGCTGTCGTCGAGTGGCCGGACGAGACGCCGCTCGGTCACGGCGGGACATTCTCCTACACCATCGAACTCCAGCGACGAGGGCGGAGAAACCTCGGGCCGGCCAGCTGCGAACAGAGCGATTCGCTCGGGCTGTTCGTCCGCCGGGTACGCCCCGACGAAACCGCCACGGTGCTCGTCTATCCGACGATCCATCCGATCGACGGACGCACCGTCACCGGCGTCGTCGAGCGTCGGCTCGGAAGCGGACGGGGTTCCTTCGATAGACTCCGGGAGTACACCGGAAGCGACACGATGCGGGACATCCACTGGCGGGCCAGCGCCAAGCGACCACCCGACGAGTTCGTCGTCACCGAGCACCGGCGACACGTCGACGACGACCGCGTCCGAATCGTCGCGGAGGCGGACGACGACAGCGTCGACGAGATGGCGTCGGCCGTCGCCAGCCTCGCACAGTATCTCGAGGAGTCGGGAATCGGCGTCGTCGTCGATCTACCGAAGGAGAGTATCAGGAGCGATCCCGGGCGCCGCGAACGTCTCCTCCGGGCGCTGGCGCTAACCGACGGCGGCAGCGTCGACACCGACCACGGCCGAGGGGCCGAGATCACGGTTCGCGGAGAGGCCGGTCGGGCGACGATCACCGTCGCCGACGGCGACGTCGACTTCGAGACGCTCGTCACCGAACGCCGTGGGGTGGTCGCGTGAACACCGAACGCGTCGTCGATCCGGCGCTCGCTGCCGTCGATCGGGTCGTCACCCCGCGATGGATCGCGATCACCGGGATCGCGGGCGTCCTCTGGGCGTACCTGTCGGTACTTCACCGAGCGGTCGTGATCCTCGGCGACCCGACAGCGTTGTACGCGGTCGTGGCCGTGGCTGCGGTAGCTGGGGCACTACTGTCGCGGCTGGTGACCACGCGAACCGCGATCCAGATCGGAGCGGTCGGAACCGCGCTCTGTCTCCTCGTCTACCTCCGGACGCTTCCCGGCGGCGCATCGTTTCTCGCGCTCGTGTGGCCGATGCTCGGCGACGTCCTCTCGCTTCTGGGCGGGCTATCGGTACTCCGCATCGTCAACGCCGACGTGTGGGCGCTCACGGCGGCACCGGGGCCGGTGTTCCTCACGACGTATCTCGCGTTGCGGGGTCGGTACGCCGGCGCGACGGCGGTCGCCGGCGCCGCCCTCGGGTTCGTGGTACTGACGGGCGATCTGACGCCGACGGCCACTGCGGCCGGCGTGGTCGGTGCCCTAGCCGGGGTCGCGTTCGGCGACTGCGATCGACGGGGCGAACGGCTCCGCGAGGCCGACGGGACGGTCGTCGCGATCGCAGCGTTGCTCGCGGCTGCACTCGTCGCGGGCGCGGCACCCGTCGCCGCGGATTCGGTCGGCGCCGCACCCGGCGGCGGCACGCCGACGATGGAAGCCGATCTCGTCTACGCCGGCGACACGGTGTCGATATCCGGACCGATCCAGCTCTCCCCGGAGGTTCGCTACCGAGTTCAGGCCGACGAGGAGGCCTACTGGCGCGTGGCGAGTTACGACCGCTACACCGGCGATGGCTGGGTGCGAAGCCAAGGCGGATCCGCCGGTGACGGACTCGCGTCACCGCCCGGCGACAGCCGAACGCTCGAACAGGAGTACACGGCCGAGGCAGACATCGCGACGCTGCCGGCGGCGTGGCGAGCGACCGACGTCTCCGGCGTCCCCGTCCCGGTCCAGGTCGCCGGAAACGGGGATCTCGAACCGGCGAGCCCGCTCGCGGAGGGCGAGTCCTACGACGTGACGAGCGAGGTGCCGACCGCCTCGCCGGGACAGCTTCGGTCCGCTGGAACGGAGTATCCGGACGGGATCGAGGAGCGGTACACCCAGCTCCCGGCGAGTACGCCCGACCGAGTCGGCGAGCGAACCGAACGGCTGACCGCCAACGCCGACAACCCATACGACACGGCTCGCGTCATCGAGGAGTGGATGAAGGAGGAGTACCGATACTCCCTGCAGGTCGAACGACCGGAGGGTGACATCGCCGACGCGTTCCTCTTCGAGATGGACGCCGGCTACTGCACCTACTACGCGACGACGATGGTGGCGATGCTCCGAACGCAGGGGATCCCCGCCCGGTTCGTCACCGGCTACTCGCCGGGCCAGCAGGTCGACGACGACGAGTGGGTCGTCAGAGGATCGAACGCCCACGCGTGGGTCGAAGTGTACTTCCCCGGACACGGATGGATCGAGTTCGACCCGACGCCCGCCGCCGACCGCAGTTCGACCGAACAGGAGCAGATCGACGAGGCCCGCCTCGAAGGCTCCGAAGCCGTCGACATCGACGTGACGGAAAACCAGAGCGCCGCCGCGATCGGCCCGGAGGAAGATCCGCTCGTCGGCGCGGGCGAAACGGAACTGCAGGAATCGGAGGGCACCGGAGCGACGAACGGCGAGTCAGTCGACGGCAGCGACGGTATCTCGGTCCCGGTTCCCTCCCGGGAACAGGTCGGGATCGCCGTCGGCGTCACCCTGTTCGCGCTCGTCGGCGCTCGGCGACTCGGCGTCGACCGCCGACTCCGCCGGCAGGTGTGGCTGCGTCGACTGCCGGACGACGATCCCGATCGGACGGTAATCGGACTCTATCGGCGACTGCTCGTTCTCGAGGACCGGCCGAAACGACCGAGCGAGACCCCTCGGGCGTATCTGGCCGACGCCGACGAGCGAGCAAAGCGGATCGGGTCCCTGTACGAGCGGGCGAAATACGGCAACGGCGTCGACGTCGAGGAGGTGAGCTCGGCAACTGCAGCCTACGAATCGCTGCTCGAGGAGCGGGTTCGCGTCCCGCGGCTGTGGAACCGCCGTGGGGGGTCCCGATAGTGTTTAATATAGCCGTCGTCTATTTCGGCGTGTAATGTCGGAAGTCTGCTCGACGTGTGGACTCCCTGAGGAACTCTGCGTCTGCGAAGACGTCGCCAAAGAGTCCCAGGAGATCACCATCCGCATCGACGAGCGCCGATACGGTAAGGAGGTAACGGTCATCGAAGGGTTCGACCCCCGCGACGTGGACGTCGATTCGCTCTCGTCGGACCTGAAATCGAAGTTCGCCTGCGGCGGTACCGTCGAGGACGGTAGCATCGAACTTCAGGGCAACCACCTCGGTCGAATCGAGGATTTCCTACGCGAAAAGGGGTTCAACGTTGCCTGACCGATACTGACCGATCCACACGCCGAGGTTTTTCCGACGCTACCGGGTAGCGTCAGCCGCACGCTCGTCGTCGAAGACGATCGAGCGGTCAGTGGATCCGACGACGTCGTGCCGGGCGTCAGAACGGCGCGTCCGATCTCTCCTCGGGAGCGTCGCCCTCGCTTTGGGCAAGTTCGTAGGGCCACCCCTCGATGCCCGGCGCCAACGAATCGACCTGACCGCCGAATCCTTCGAAGGAACCGATCAACCGCGCAGCCTGAACGCTCGCCTTCCCGTGCGGACAGACCGTCACGACCCGTTCGGCGTCGGCGATCTCCTCGATCCGGCCGGTGAGCTCCGCGAACGGGACGTTGACGCTCTCGGGGATGTGACCGCGACGGAACGCTGCCGGCGAACGGATGTCCACGATTCGAACCGTCTCGCCCGCCTCGAGGAGCTCCCGTAACTCCTCGGCGGATATTTCGCCGTCCATACCGACACGTAGGTGACCAACGGCTTAAACGGCAGGGCTACAGGTGACCGGCGTCCCGAGCCAGGAGAACGCCCTCGAGCGTCGCGTCGTTGGCCGACTCCGACCGAGCGACCGAAAGCGCCTCCTCGATCGGCACCGTTCGAACCTCGAGAAACTCCGTGCCGTCGAGTTTTCGGTCGGTCGTCTCGAAGCCGTCCGCGTAGACGATACCGCGACGGTGTCGCAACACGCCCGTCGAGCACCAGAACGATTCGAGCAGCCTCGTCTCGGCGGGAACGAGTCCTGTCTCCTCTGCGAGTTCGCGCGCGCCGGCCTCAGCGAACGTCTCGTCGTCCTCGACGATCCCCGCCGGCAGTTCGTAACAGAGCTCGCGGATCGTCGGCCGGAACTGCTCGACCATCACCAGCGACCGACCGGAGCCCTCGAAACCGTAGTCGGCGGGATCGTCGACGATAGCGACGACGACCGCGGCCGGCGGCAGTTCGGCCCAGTAGAACCGCTTCGTTCGGCCGTCCGGCAGTTCGACGAGATCGTAGCCGCCGGTGTACCAGCCAGTTTCGTACTCGGTTTTCGATTCGATGACGCCGTAGTCGTGGTCAGTCGGATCAGTCATTTGGGTCACGCGTGATCTCCAGCCGGTACCGGTCGCCGTCGTACTCGAGGTAGGCGACGTCGCCGACCGGCGACGCCTCGCTCCGTTCGACGGCCTCCGGGTTGCGGCTCTCGATCTCGTCGAACTCGTCGAACGGCGTGTGTGTAAAGGCTTCCTTGAACCCGCCGGGACCGGTGTAGTAGGCGTCGGATCGGGGTGGCGAGTCGCCGGCGTCCGCGGCAGCGATCGCACCGTAGCTGTAGGGGAATCGCCGCTCGGAGAGGTTCGCCGCATCGACCGCCGGGCCGTCGGTCTCGTCGACGGTCGCCTCGACGTAGTAGGGGTCGCCGCTCGCCAGATACGACGGCAGGGCACCGAGCGCGAGCAGGACGACCACGACAGCGAGGATGACGAGGATCGCGTTGCGAGTTATTCGCCGCATAGCTCCTCGCGGTAGATCCGGTTGAACGCCATCCGGCGAAGGGTCCCGATCGCGGCCTCGGGCTCGTTCTGAAACGTCGCCGCGACCGCGGTTTCGGCGAACTGAGCGTCGTGGAACGCGACGCGATCGACGTTGTCACTTCCGACGACGCGAACGTCGTACGGCTGGTCCTCGCGCCACTCCTCGAACGCCGCCATCGAGTCGACACGGACCGCGAGCAGCGAGGCGAAAAGCGCCTGTCGAGCCGTCTCGACGACGTCGGCGGTCACGCGCCGGTCGTACTCCTCGCGATCGAACGACATCGCGCGGGCGATCTCCCGGACGACAGTCTGGGCCGCGGGCGCGAGCACCTCGTATCGCTCGCGGGCGTCGGTCCACGACTCGGGTTCGAACTCCCCCTCGACGTGCATACCGATCGTAGACGCCGGACGCGGTTACGCGTTTATGTTTCGTCGTTCGCTACTCGCTACTCCTCGTCGTCGTTCAGCATCCGCCGTGTCATCTCGCGCGCCTCCTCGAGGATTTCCGCCGCGTCCGCGTCGATCGGAGGGGTTCCGCGGGAAGGGTCGTGATCGCGGACGCGGTCGCTATCCTCCTCGAACAGCATCCCGGAGCGCTCCTCGACCGGATCAGTTGGATCCTCGAGTGCGCCGACGGTATCTTCGAACACCTGCGGGAACTCCGTCTCCTCGACGTGGTCGACGACGACGGCGGCGAGTTCCGACTCGCCCATACTCCCCCACTTAGTGGCGTGGGTATCGAGCCACGCCTCGTGGGCGTCGTCACCGAGGATGGCGGTGATCGCGAGATGGTTCGCCAGATGACCCGCGTCGGCTTGCGGATCCTCGCAGACGGGGCAGGCGTATCCCATGCGTTCACTCGGGCCGCGAGCGGCAAAACGCCTGCGCTACGGCGTCCGGACCATGACGTAGGCGTCCTCGCCGTCGTCGTAGTACGCCGGCACGACGCGGTGGGGCTCGAACCCGAACCGCCGGTAGAGCCGAAGGGCCTCGTCGTTTTCCGCGCGGACTTCCAGCTTGACGCGGTCGATACCGTTCGCACCGAGAACGGCCAGCGCACGAGTGAGCAGCGTCGAACCGATCCCTTCGCCCCGATGTTCCGGGTGGACGGCGATGTCCTTGACGTGTCCAACCTCGGTGCCGCGGTTCGAAACGCTGTCAGCGACGACGTAGCCGACGACCGTCCCGTCTCGTTCGGCGACGAGAAACGCCGGTTCGCCGAGGAACCGCTCGAATGCGGCGTAGGGCCACGGCTGCGGAAACGACCACTTCTCGATGCGAAACACGGAGAGGAGGTCCGCCCGAGACGCCTCCCGGACGACGACATCCGGCCGTGGCGTCGTCGTGGTCACGTTCGCACCTACTCGGGGGGAAATAAAGATTTGCCGGCCGTTCCTCCTCGTTTCGGCCGCAAAGTTCATATCCGTGTAACCGAAAGCTCCAGATGCACCCGTTTGGGTGCATCCCCACCCCCCACCCCGCTTTTACGAACCGAGAGCGGCCGTGCCGCCCGATGATACTCGGTCGAGTGAACGTACCGCTATCTCGGAAGAAATAGAACCGCGAGTCGACGCCGATCTCAGTCGTCGGCGGGCGCCGCGCCGTCGGACTCGGCCTGCTTTTTCGTGTGGGACAGCTTACCGCCGTCGGCGAGGATCCGTCGCTCCCGCTCGGAGGCGTTCAGCGTCGCCGTGAACTCCCAGTCGTCGTTGACGCGGACGGTGAACTCCTCAGTACCGGAACGAACCGCCTCGGCGACGTCGTCGACGATCTCGATGTCGTCGCCCTGCTCGATGTTCTCGTAGGTCGCCTCGTCGATCTCCAGCGGGAGGAGACCGAAGTTGAAGAGGTTCGCGCGGTGGATCCGCGCGAAGCTCTGCGCGAAGACGCCTTGAATGCCGAGATACATCGGACAGAGTGCCGCGTGCTCTCGGGAGGATCCCTGCCCGTAGTTTTCACCCGCGACGAGGAAGCCACCGTCGGATTTCAGAGCGCGCTCCGCGAAGGTGTCGTCGACCCGGGAGAGAGTGAACTCCGAGAGCTTGGGGATGTTCGACCGGTACATCAGAATGTCCTGGGTCGCCGGGATGATGTGATCGGTCGTGATGTTGTCCTCCATCTTCAGCAGCGCCGGACCGTCCAGCTTGGCACCGAGTTCGTCCTTCAGCGGGACGTCACCGATGTTCGGGCCCTTGATGAGTTCGTCGTCGACGGGGTCGTCGGGGTTGATGATGTCGGCGTCGGATCGGCCCATCCCCTCGGCGTAGCTGTCGCCGAGTTCGAATCCTGGAGCCTCGAGGTCGCCAAGTTCGTCTGCGAGATCCCGCGGGTCGACGATTTCGCCGGCGATTGCGGCCGCGGTGGCGACCTCCGGCGAGCAGAGGTAGACGTTGTCTTCCTCGATGCCGGAGCGGCCCTCGAAGTTCCGGTTGAAGGTTCGCAGCGAGACCGAATCGGACGCCGGCACGTGGCCGATTCCGATACAGGCACCGCAGGTTGCCTCCGAGAAGTTGACGCCGGCAGCCATCAGTTCGGCCGTCCATCCCTTGCGGGCGAGCATCTCGGACGCCTGCTTGGAGCCGGGCGCGACGATCATCTCCGCACGGCGGTCGATGGTGCGTCCCTCGAGCATCTTCGCGGTCGGAAGGATGTCCTCGTAGCCGCCGTTGGTACAGGAGCCGATGATGACCTGATCGACGGATTCGCCCGCGACCTCTCGTACCGGTACGACCTTGTCGGGCATGCTCGGACACGCGATGAGCGGTTCGATCTCGGAGAGATCGACCGTGATCTGATCGGCATACTCGGCGTCCTCGTCGGGGGCGAGTTCGACGTGCTCGTCGCCGCGGTCGAACTGCTCGAGCCACTCCTCGGTCCGCTCGTCGGTCGGGAAGATCGACGACGTCGCACCGAGCTCCGTTCCCATGTTCGTGATCGTCGTTCGCTCGGGAACCGACAGCGACTCGACTCCGGGACCGGTGTACTCGAAGATCTTGCCGACGCCGCCCTTCACCGAGAGCCGTCGGAGCATCTCGAGGATGACGTCCTTGGCGGTCGCCCACTCGGGGAGTTCGCCCTCGAGGCGAACCTCCACGACTTCGGGCATCTCGATGTAGTAGGCGCCGCCGCCCATCGCGACCGCAACGTCGAGTCCGCCCGAGCCGATCGCCAACTGGCCGAGACCGCCCGGCGTCGGCGTGTGACTGTCCGAGCCGAGCAGCGTCTTGCCGGGGGCGGCGAAGTTCTCCTTGTGGACGTTGTGGCAGATACCGTTGCCGGGGCGAGAGAAATACGCGCCGAACGTGCCCGCGGCCGATCGGAGGAAGCGGTGGTCGTCGGTGTTTTTGAAGTCGAACTGATACGTCTGGTGGTCACAGTACTGGGCGGCCAGCTCCGTCTGGACCTCGTCGAGGCCGAGCGCCTCGAACTGGAGCCACACGAGCGTCCCCGTCGTGTCCTGAGTGAGAACCTGATCGATCTCTATCCCGATTTCCTCTCCCGTCTCGAGTTCGCCGTCGACGAGGTGGTCATCGAGGATTTTTTCCGTGAGCGTCTGTCCCATAACGTCCGACGATGGGCGTTCCCGAGATATAAATCCGGCGTGTTCGCCACGTATTGCGGGAGCAGCCGGTGGGATCGCGTGTCAGTCGGCCGCTCGGAGTTCGCCGGTTCGAGCGTGGAGTGCGGCGAGGGCGGAGAGGCCGACAACGACCATTCCGAACGCGACGGTGACGCCCGCGTTCAGAACTGTCGAAACCACGAACGCGGCGATTCCGAAGATCGACAGGCCGACGTAGTACCGAGACCACGGTCTGGGGTCCGGATCGAGCCGACGGAGGAACTGGTCGGCGGTGTCGGTGAGGACGACGTCGGAGTCGTCGATCCGGACGACGCCGGCGTCGACCATCTTCGGGAGGTGAAACTGGTAGAGACTGACGTAGACGCGCTTTCGCTCCTGTGGCGTCACCTCCGAGACGGGGATCCCCTCCTCGGTGGCGGCGACGTGTTCGGCCAACTCGGTTCTCGTGGCCACGCCGTCGGCGTCCCGAAGGTAACGTAACATCATCCGCCTTCGCTCGTTCTTCAGAATCTCGAAGAGTCGATCGGCAGTCGGTTCGTCGACGGATCCGGCGTCGAGTTCCGAACCGTTCTGGCTCTCGGCGGGTTCCGTAGCTGTGTCGGTTGCTGTCGATTTCATCGTTCCCCTTTTCTCTTTTTGATACCGCGTACTCCCCCCAGAGATACGAGCGGCAGATGGTAGAGAGATTCCGTAGCGTTTGGGACGCAATGACAGTACAAAGTTCTTTCTAACCGACCACTGCGTCGCGACAGGCCGTCCATAACAAACACGGAGGGGCAACTACGGTGGATAGAGCGAACTGATGTCTTCCGATGATCGACGCGTGCTGTCGCAGGACGAGGTGTTCGAGCTGCTGAGCAGTAGCCGGCGGCGATTTCTGCTGTCGTACCTCGAAGAAGAACACGAGGAAACGCTCGTCGACATCGCCGTCGCGATGGCGGCCGCGGAGGAGGGAATCGATCCGGAGGACGTCGATCGCGAGGCTCGAAAGCGGACGTACGTCTCGCTGTATCAGACGCACGTCCCACGGCTCGACGAGGCGGACGTGATCGACTACGACCCGGACACGGGTAACGTCACGCTGACGCCGGCGGCCGACGAGATGCTTCCGTATCTCGAATCGGGCGTACCGAGCGACGATCGCTGGCCGTACGTCTATCTCGCACTCGGGATAGCCGGGGCGATCGGCTACGGGCTCGCCTCTATCGGCGCCGTTCCCGGTGGAGCAGCGACTGTTCTCGGAACGGTGATCGTCGTGATCGTACTCGCGAGCGCTACCCAACTCCGGCAGCGGTACGCCGATCGATAAGAGACGTCGGACCGTCGGTGGGATGCGCTTGGGGGGTTCCGCATTGGTAGGCGCACGGGCCGACGTCCATCCGACTACAGAAGCCACAGTAGTATTGTTATTGACAACCATGAATCGACTACGATCGGCTTTCTACCGAGGAGGCTGTCACTACGCCGGCTCACTCGCGCGCTCGGACGGACCACGAATATCCAGCGTATCGACAGACAATGAAGTCGGCAAATATGTTTTCAATAAGGAAATTAGCTGTCGGTTACTCGTTGTCGGACACCGACTAGTGAGCCGTATAACTAGCTCAAAAACCATATATCGAGCGTTTGAGCCCGATATATGGCGAATCTAGCGTCGGTGTGTAGAAACATCGGCCACCGTGATAAAATAACGTATATATTTTATAAATTTCCAGTTACTTTTCGACATCGGGGTTTAGAGAGCCATTACCTATACCGCTCACTTGTTATGTAATACCTGACCATGGGAGTCACGCACACCGCGGAGGAAGCGTCCTCCGGGGACGACAACGATTCGGGGGATCTGCAGCGAGAGGTGGCCGCGTTTCTCGAGGATTGCCAGGAGGACGACGGTGAACTCACCAAAGGAGACGTCTTCGAACTCCTGATGAACCGACGCCGGCGCGACGTCCTCGCGTATCTCTGTGAGAACGAGGAGACGACGCTCGACGAACTGGCGACCCACATCGCGGCCAAGGAGAACGGGATCACCACCGATCAACTCAGCTCAGAGCAGCGGAAACGGGTCTACATCGGACTGTATCAGTCCCATCTCCCGAAGCTCGACGATGCAGGAGTCATCGACTACAACCAGAACCGCGGCACGATCAAACTCGTCGACATCACTCCGTTCGAACCGTATCTGGCGGACGAGCGCGGCGACGACCCGATGACCGAACCGCTGCAGTACGTGACGATGGGGATCGGCAGCATCGCCATTCTCGGACTCTTCGGGCTCGGCCCACTATCGCTCGTTCCGGCGGTCGCGTGGACAGTGCTCGTCACGATCGCCTTCGTCGCACAGTCGGCGTTCCTCTTACTCGAGTAGAGCGTTTCCCTCGCACGTGAGACGGGCCGCAACCGTCCGGACGACTAGACGCCGTCGAGCGCCGGCGGTAGACAGTCGTTGTTGAGAAGTAATCACTGAATATCGGGGCGAGGAGCGTACCACAGCGCTCATTAGGCACCCCACGAAAGAGTAACGTAACGCCGACATGGCAAACAGTTCCACATCGGAAGACGGTTCAGCTGTCGTTCGACAGAACTGGACCGACTTCCCGCACCCGAGCGTTGCCGTAGTCGAAACCATCGCCGCGACGATAGACCGTGATCCGACGGAGATCGAACCGCTTCATCGGACCGCGGACATGGACGCGCTAGACGCACTACTCGTCAACACCGACGAGACGACCGACCTCGAGCTCTCCTTTTTCCACGAAGGGGTCGAGGTTGTCGTCCGCAGCAGCGGAACCGTCGAAGTCTACACCGAGTAGCGCCTCAGCCAGCGTTCTCGGCGCTCGACTCGGCCCGAGCCCACCACGACTGCGAGGACTGAACGAGCGCAGCGACGCCGAACAGCCCCGCGACCAGTACGGCGACGACGAGCCCCGGAACGCCGCCGAACGGGAACACGCCGATCCAGACGAGGATCGCGAGCGCGCCACAGAGTCCGGAGAGGAGCACGTAAAACTGACTCCACGAGATGTCGTCCTCCGGAACGTACTCCATGTACAGCATGACGTCGGCTGCGTATTCCGTCGACGCTACCACGCCGCGTTGGCTGTCGTACTCGACGACGTCGAGTCGATCGAGTTTCGGAAGGTGCGTCTGCCGCAGTGCAGTGTAGACACACTTGCGGTCGCTGGAGCTCAACTGTTGGATCGTCGTCTCGTTCTCCCACGCGGCCACCTGATCGACGAGCTCACGGAAATCGACGCTCTCGTCGGCGTGCTCCTCCAGGTATCGGAGGACGTACCGTCGACGCCGGTTACTCAGTACCTCGAAGATCTCGTCTCGACCGAGCGCGGTCGATCCCTCGGATTCGTTCGCCGACAGTAGCGCCGACAGTTCCCGGCTATCGTCGTCCATCCCGACGAGGGACTCGGTCGACGAGGCGACGGCGTCCGATTCGTCCTCGGCCAACTGGCCGGTCGGTGCTACGTCGCTGGACATCGATTTATTCCTCCCCAGAGGCGGCTGACGCGTTTGCTCCCTATTCGCTTCATACGTTCTTCCCGCGTGACTGTAGGGTACATTGGTAATTAGCTAATCCCGGACTAATCGGGAGTAAGGACCAGTTTCGGGGGCGAGAAAAGCGCACTTCGAGGAGGGCGTTCGGGAGAACGAGGCGATCCAGGGGTGATAGGGACCGGTTACCCACACCACTCGTGAGGGATCGCCCTCGCGTGTCGAGAAGCGTCTCGCAGATAGCCGAGCGAAACGAGGAGAAACGTCCCGACGCACGCCATCGCGATCCGGGGGTCGGAGATCGAAATCGTACCGAGAGCTCCAATCACAACGAACGCTGCGAACCAACTGACCGCGAGAGCGAGGACGAGACGATCCCACTGGCGTCCGATCCCCGGCGCGCGAGCGGTGTACCGCGCGAGCCACTTCCCGCGGTCGGTGATCGACACCGTTCTCTCGGCACGGTCGTACTCGAGGACACCGGCCTCCTCCAGCGTCGGGAGGTGTGTCTGATGAGTCGAAGCGTACACTGCGGCGCGGTCGTCGCGATCGACCGACGACGGCCCGACGCCGGCCTCGTGGGCCGCGAGACGGTCGACGAGCGTTTCGAATTCGAGCGGCGACGGACAACGGTCCAGCGTCCGCAGCAGCCACCGCCGACGTGAACTCCGTAGCAGCGAAAACATCAGGTCGTGAGAAAACGGAGGGCCATGGAACGCGGTATGCGGGAGGGGCGAGCCGACGAGCGCCGTCGCTCGACGAACGGGGCGGACACACAAACCGACCGGTTTCGACACCACGGAGAGCAGATGACGGTTCAACGAGTTAGCTAATCGTCGACTGTCTCGCGATAGGGAACCGATACCGTTTCAATCCGGCGAACCGGCGATCGCGGCGAACTGCTCGGGATCGAACCGTATCCCGCCGACAGTTTCGATCCACGGAAGCCGGGAGAGGCGTCGGGAGCGGTCGAAGGAGACTCTAACGACCGCGAACCCGGTTCGGTGGTGCAACACGAGACGATCCGCTCGGCCGATCACGCCGAGCAGTCCGGTGACGAACACGTCGTGGTCGACGTCGTCCCGCCGCTTGACGAAGAAGAACCCCTCCGCGTCGGCGTCCGGTCTCCGAACGTCGATGCTCGCCCCGAACCGTTCGGCGATGTTCATCGGCGTTCGAGCGTCGATCGCGCCTGCTCGATCCACCCCTCGGTGCGGCTCGTCGACGCGCGGGTTATTTCGGCCACCCGTCGCGGATCAGCTCTCGCGAGCGTGGGGATGTCCTCGATTCCCCCCTCGCGAAGCCGTCCAGCGTAGGTCGGACCGATTCCGTCGATCCCCTCGAGATCGAAGCGACCGGTCAGATCCTCGAGCACAGGGGTGAGCTGCTCGACCGGAAGCCCGAGGCGATCGGCGACGCGCTCGGGTTCGGCCTCGAGAAGCGTCCGAACGTCGTCGATTCCGGCGCGGTGGAGCCGTTCGAGTAGCACGGGTTCGAGATCGCGTTCCGGGAGCTCGATCGCCCGGCGGAACTCCTCGAAGGACGACTCCTCCTCGGCGGCTTCCTCTTCGGGAGCCGGCTCCTCCTCGACATCCGGCTCCTCGACGTCCAACTCCTCCTCTTCAGGGACCTCCTCCACGTCCGGTTCGTCGATGACGTCCGGCTCCTCGACGTCCCGCTCCTCGACGTCCCGCTCCTCGACGTCCCGCTCCTCGACGTCCCGCTC
>SKTU01000138.1 GCA_007122455.1 Haloarculaceae archaeon
AGAGTGAGGCGGTACGTTTTTTGAGTGTCTATGTCGAAAAACGCCCGCCTCAACGAAAGTATCGACCAAATCGAGTTAGGTTTTGTGGAACGAGAAGCGACACCGAAGTTGCTGATGAAGCTCGGTATTCAGCTCCACCTTGCTGGATTATCACTTTCAAATACAGTTTCAATTCTTGAGATGTCTGGTGTCAAGCGTGCTCGATCTACCGGCCATAACTGGGTTCATAAGGCCGATCTACAGCCAGAATCCGACCAGAATCCGGATCACGTTGCGGTCGATGAAACTGTGATCCAACTCAATGATGAAACCTATTGGCTGTACGCCGCTGTCGATCCAGAATCAAACAAATTACTCTGTACAACGCTTGAACCGACGACAAACAAGGTAATCGCTCACGCGTTCTTTGCCGAACTTCGTGAGAAACACGATGTTGAAAACGCCGTGTTTCTCATCGATGGCTCACATTCACTGAAAGACGCCTGTCGGCGTCACGGCCTCAATTTCAGATATGAAAAACATGGAAATCGGAATAGTGTCGAACGTGTCTTTCGAGAGATAAAAAGACGAACTACCAATTTCTCAAACTGTTTCAGCAACGCCGAAGCAGACACCGCCGATAATTGGCTTCGATCGTTCGCCTTCGCATGGAATCAACTTATCTGAACACTACCCATAACTTGGTACTTGAATTTAACCGTCATCGTTTCTAAGAGCTTGATCCAAGGAATCTTGGGCTCACTTGATGGGCTAATCCATCCTACGAAATCTGAAATGCGTGTAAATTTTAACATCTATGTTGTTAGTAATATTAACTTCTCGACTGAATCGCATACAACTCCGCGTATTCCCCCTTATCAGCGAGTAGCTCCTGGTGCGTCCCGGACTCGACGATCTCCCCGGCGTCGACCGTATAGATCCGATCCGCGTTCTTCACCGTCGAGAGCCGGTGTGCGATCGCCACGATTCCGTACTCGCGATCCATCGATTCGATCGCGTCCTGCACCTCCCGCTCGAGGTTCGAGTCTAGATCGCTGGTCGCTTCGTCCAACACCAAGAAGTCGGCGTCTTTCAGTAACGCCCTCGCCAGCGCGATTCGCTGTCGTTGCCCGCCGGATAACCGAACGCCGTTGTCACCGAGCTGTGAGTCGTATCCGTTCGGCAGGTCGTCGACGAACTCGTCGACTTTCGCGATCTCACAGACCCGTTCGACATCCCCACGAGTCGCGTCGCGATTCCCGATCGTGACGTTGTTCTCCAGCGTGTCGTTGAAGATGAACGGTTGCTGGCGTACCACTGCGATCCGCTCGCGCCACTCCCGGAGATCGTACTCGTCGATCGGGATTCCGTTCGCACGGACCTCCCCCCGATCGGGGCTGTACAGTCGCGCCAGTAGCGAGACGATCGTCGACTTCCCCGCCCCGGATTGGCCGACGAACGCGATGAACTCACCGGCATCGACCTCGAAGGAGATCCCGCGAAGGACCTGTTCGTCGTCGGTGTACGAGAAGTGGACGTCGTCGAACTCGATCTCCTCGACTTCGGAGACCGAACGCGTCCCCTCGTCCTCCCGTCGCTCTTGCAGTTCGTCGAGGAACTCGTGTGTCCGGACGAGATGTGAGAGATACCCTTCGACCTTGTACACGTAGCTGTTCAGTTTGCTCACCAGCGGTGCGAGCTGGAACATCGCGATCAGGAAGATGCCGAGTTCACCGAGCGACAGGCCGGTGAACACGAACCCGATGTAGATCAGCGCGAACAGCGTCACCGCGGCGGAGAGCCGATAGAGGTTGTCGATGGCGGCCTCGTTACGCGAGAGTCTGATCTCCGAGCTCGCGTACTGTCGCACGGAGCCGAGGAAGCTGGAAAACACCTCCTGGGAAAGCCCGAACAGTTTCACGTCGCGAATGCCCTGCGTCCCCGCCTGCACTGACTGTTGAACCTGCTGGTTCGCCTCCGCGACCCGCGATCCGACGGTGTATGCGGGTTCGATGACGAAACGTAGCAGAATGGTAATTCCGCCCAACAGAACGATCGCGAACAGCGTCATCATCGGCGTGATGTAGAACATCACCGCGAGATACATCAACACCAGAAACGTCGTCTCCATCACTTGAACGCCGCGTTCGATCACTCGTCCCGAATACCGCGTTTCGGTGATCACCGCGTTCAGCACGTCGTCGGAGCCTTCCTCGTCGAAGTAGCCGACTTCGGCGTCCAGCGCCGCGTCGAACGCTTTCGTCCGGAGATCCCTCTCGTACTGTTTGGCCAAGATGGCCTTCAGCCAGGCGACCAGAAACGACATCGAGAACCGAAACGCCATCACCAGCGCGACCCCGAGAATGAGATAGCCGAGCGTGAACGGGAGACCGAGAAGCGTGAACGCCGTCAGGAAGGCCTCTAGCACGGGGCCCCCGCCTTCGACCGGCCCATCCTCCTGTGCGACCTCGATAATGGGATAGATAAAGCTCAGTCCGATACCCTCAAGGAAGGCGACGAAGGCTCCGAGAACGACGAGACACGCGGTAAACCCGGGTCGATACTTTGCGACCCGCTTCAACGCGGTGATCTTCTCGTCCCAGGTAATGTCCGCTTCGGCAGCCGGCATGTGAAGCTATCGAACGTTTCCGGTCTCGCCTGATAAGGATGCTGTTTCGTCGAACGCGTCGAGACCAGAAAGCCCAAAGCCGCTCGACGCCCCATCCGATCCATGCACGTTCTCGTCACGGGCGGCGCCGGCTTCATCGGCGGCCATCTCGCCCAGAGCTTCCTGGGGGACGGTCACGACGTCACCGTCCTCGACGCGATGGATCCCTTCTACGATCTCGGCATCAAGCGCCACACCGTCGACGTCCACGAACGGATCGCCGACGACAACGAGTCGAACTACCGGTTCGTCGACGGCGACGTCCGCGATCAGGCGTTAGTAACGGAGCTCGTCGCCGACGCCGACTACGTCTACCACCAGGCGGCGAAGGCGGGCGTCCGGCCAAGTGTCGAGGCTCCGAGGGAGTACAACGAGGTGAACGTCGACGGAACGCTCAACCTGCTCGACGCCGCCCGCGACACCGACCTGGAGCGGTTCGTCTACGCCTCCTCCTCGTCGGTCTACGGCGGTCGCGAGGAGTACGCCCCCTTCGCCGAGACCGATCCGACGCTCCCCGTCTCGCCGTACGGCGTCTCCAAGCTCGCCGGCGAGCGCTACGCCTGCGCCTACCACGAGGTGTACGGGCTCCCGACGGTCGCGCTCCGATATTTCACGGTCTACGGACCGCGGATGCGGCCCAACATGGCGATCTCGAACTTCGTCTCCCGGTGTCGCAACGGCGAGCCGCCGGTCGTCTACGGCGACGGCACCCAGACGCGGGACTTCACCTTCATCGCGGACGTCGTCGACGCCAACCGGACGCTCCTGGGGACCGACGCCGCCGACGGCGAGGCGGTGAACGTCGGCTCGACGGACACCATACAGATCCGCACGCTCGCCGCGGAGATCCGCGACCAGCTCGCGCCCGACCTCGAGCTCGAGTTCGCCGAGCGCTACGACGCCGACGCAGAGCACACCCACGCCGACACCGCGAAGGCTCAGGAGCTGCTGGCGTACGATCCCGACCACACGATCCGGGAGGGCGTCGCAAAATTCATCGAGTGGTACGAGCGGAACCGCGAGTGGTACGAGCCGCTCGTGTTGGCGTCGTAACTGCGTCGTCGCTGTTGCTCTCAGCCCGTCACTCCCGATCCGGCGACGCTCCGGTCCCCGACGACGCGGCGCGGAGCGAGCGGCTCACTGCCCGCCAGGCGCCGGTCCGGTAGCGGTAGATCGTGACGGCGGCGGGGACGAACGTCTCCACGAGCAAGGCGGCGTAGAGCGCGCGGATCCCCAGCGGCGTGACGACGCCGAGATACGCGACGGGGAGGGTGAAGACGTAGAGACCGACGAGGGCGCCGTAGAACGGCCAGCGAGTGTCGCCCGCGCCGCGGAGCGCGCCGGTGGCGACGCCGTCGAGGCCGAGCCCGATCGAGGCGATCACGGCCACGCGGACGAACAGCGTCGTCAGTTCGATCGCGTCGGGGTCGGTGACGAACAGCCGCGAGACGGGGTCGGCGAAGGCGAAGATCACGGCGGCTACCGCGACGTAGGAGACGACCGCGAGCTTGAGGATCTCGTCGCCGTAGGCCGTCGCGACGCCTTCCTCGTCGGCGCCGAGGTGGCGGCCGACCAGGCTGCTGGAGGCGATCGAGTAGCCCCACGAGAGGCTGTTGATCAGGTCGCGGATCCGGCGAGCGATCTCGAAGGCCGCGACGGCGGTCGAGCCGAACACCGCCGCGATCGTCAACAGCGGGAAGACGACGACCGCGCGGGCCAGTTGCTGAAAGATCAGCGGCGTACTGACCACCACGAGCGGCCGGAGAACGGTCGGGTCGACCGCGGGGCCCGCGAGCCGGAGGCCGACCGGGAGCGGCGCTCGGTTCGGGTACGCCCCGCCGAAGAGCCCCCAGGCGAAGGCGATCGTCACCAGCACGGTGGCGATCACGGTTCCGGCTGCGGCGCCGACGACGCCCATCCCGAGGCCGAAGATGAAGATCGCGTTGAGGACGATGTTGAGCGCCGCGCCGCCGGCGCGGATCATCATGGGTGTGAACGTGTCGCCGACTCCGGCGAAGATCCTGCTCGCGACCTTGTTGTAGAACTCGAAGACGATCGCGGGCGCCAGGACGGCCAGATAGGTCGCCCCGAAGGCGAGCGCGTCCGGCTCGGGGGAAAACAGCGCGATCAGCGGCTCGGCGCCCCAGTGGAACAGCCCCACGAGCGGGATCGAGACGACGGTCGCGAGCAGGAAACTCTGGACGATCGCCCGGTCGGCCATCGCGACGTCGTCGCCGCCGAAGTGCTGGGAGACGAGGCTGATCGAGCCGCCGGAGATGCCCAGCGAGACGCGGTTACCGACCTGCCAGTAGGCGTACGCGAAGGCCAGTCCCGCGATCGCCGGCGAGCCGAGCACCAGCCCGACCATCGCCAGATCGGCCGTCTGCTGTGACATCCGGGAGAAGCCGGTGACGACGCGCGGCCAGGCGAGATCCACCGTCGCCCGCAGTCGCGAGCGCTCGATGACGTTGGCCCGCTCCAGGCCCGCGGCGATTCGCCGTCCGAGCCACTCTAGGCCGCGGGAGCGTCGACTCACGGGGACGCCCCCGTCCGGCGATCCGGTCGCGTTCGTCGGTCCATCTCGGGTGGCGATCCGTCGATCCGCTGGCGGAAGAACGCACCGGTGGCGGCCGCCTTCGCCTCGAGGCCGACGTCAGGACGGGACCCCTGGCGGGTATCCTCGCGACCATCCACTACATGGGTTATCTGGAGTCGTCGGCCTTTCGAATCACTTGACCCCGAGGCGGTTCACCACTCACACGTTCCGAAACTCGCCGACGCAAACGTAGTGGCGTACAGTCAGTCCGAAGATATGGTCGAACTGGCACACAGTGCCGCTCAGCTCCGACCGTCTCTTGAACAGGCAGCTGAGACTGATCTGGACACGAACGACACGTCGATGCTGTGAGGTCTCCAGTAACTGGACCGTGGTTCCGGGATCTCAGGGAGTTCTCTATCATTCAGGAGGGGTGTGCTCTGTTGGACGTGGCGCAAATCTCCTGGTCGCCGCCCGATTGTCTTCGCAGCTATTCAGCGGACGATCGTTACTGGCACCGATGACCGGCGCGTAACGGTCTCGGCTACACT
>SKTU01000082.1 GCA_007122455.1 Haloarculaceae archaeon
CAATCGCATCGACGGGTGAGATTGTTGGGGTCAACGGTTTGGGAACGAGTCTCGGCGCGTGGCCGTATGCCGCGAAGCGACTCGTTCTCGTAAGTGGGACGAACAAGATCGTTCCCACGCTTGAGGACGCTATTGATCGCGTTCGAAATTTCGCGTATCCGTTAGAGGACGCGCGGGTGCAGAAAGCGCAAAACCATCGGAGCGTGATTGGGAAACTGATGATTTACGAGTTCGAGAAACTTGATCAACGGACGGAGCTGGCGCTCATCGACGGGAATTACGGATTTTAGGAGTGGTTCATTGGCGAAGTGCGGTCTGTTTTTTGGTGAATATCGCACTTATATCTTCCATACCAATCTTGATAAATTCTTGGCAGTTCACCGGCTGATTGATGTGTTTCTCTCCTGTACTGAGTGTTCGATGCTCCGCGTTGATCACGCTCTGACTCGTGCTGATTCGCGCCTTGTATGCAGCAGACCGATCATAACATATGAAACAGAATCCATTTCAACAGAATCCCACCGACGGTCGGGTCTCAGCGGCCGATCGGCCCGAATACGCGTACTTCCCGTTCGGCGGTGGGCCTCGCCACTGCACCGGGATGCGGTTCGCGCGACTCGAGATGCAGATCGTCCTCGGCGTACTGTGTCGGCGATTCGACGTCGAACTGCTGGGCGATCCCGACTTCGAGTTCGATCCCGAAATGACGCTTCGACCGGCCGATCCCGTTCGGGTCCAGATCCACGAACGCCACTAATGCTCAAAGCGGTCCCTACCCTCCAATCGGACGCTTACTCGAGGCCGACGGCTGCGTCGACGAGGGTCTGGACGGCCGTGCGAACGAGCGTCGACGCGGTGCTCTCTGAACAGTCGAGTTCTGCGGCGACCGCGGCGAGCGAGGCTTCTCTCGGCACTGCAAAGTATCCCAGCTCGGCAGCCACTTCTAACGCCGTGAACTGACGAGCGGTGAGTCGTCCGACCATCGATTCCGTCCGTCGCCGGTGCTCGCTGAACCGTTCGATCTCGACGTCGAACGCGATCGGAACGTCGGACAGCAGGTTCTGCAGAGCGTCTTCCGTTCCCAGGACGGTCATCGAGAAGACGTCTTCACCGGTGTACACCATTGGCGGGATGACGACGACGTCGGGAATATCGAACAGGTCGACGAACGAACGATCGATTTTACCGAAGTCGGCCTCGACGTAGCCGTAGAAGGTGTCTCCGTCGAGGGGCGTCGTCTCGAAGCGAGTGATGGGCTCGATGTCCGTCGCCTCGGCTTCAACGATCGTCCGGTCTCCCACGATGACTGAGACGAACAGCAACGTTTCGGAGGTTCGATCGATGTCCCACGAGAGAACTTCCTCGCGACGTATCGCGTCCGAAACCCGATCGCTGATAGGGAGTCCCACGGTTTCGGGGACGTGGATTGTGAGATCGACCGATTTCATCGATCTGTCGAGGACTCGAACCCGTGGGGACAAATACTCCCGGACGTTCGAAACGGGGGTTAAACCGCGATATTCGCACGCCGCAACAGCTGGGCGTTGATCGCGACGATGACTGTACTCGCCGACATGAGGACAGCACCCACGGCGGGCGAAAGCAGAATTCCGATCGGTGCCAGCACGCCGGCTGCCAGCGGCAATGCGAACACGTTGTATCCGGCGGCCCACACCAGGTTCTCCTGCATCTTGCGGTAGCTCTTTCGACTCAGTCGAACGAGACTCACGACGTCCCGTGGGTCGTTCTCGACGAGGACGATATCGGCTGATTCGACGGCGACATCAGTCCCGGAGCCGATCGCGATACCGACGTCCGAACGTGTCAGTGCCGGAGCGTCGTTCACCCCGTCGCCGACCATCGCCACGAGTTGTCCCTGCTCCTGTAGCTCGATGATCTTCTCGTCTTTGTCCTCCGGTAGCACCTCGGCGAAGTACGTGTCGATGCCGAGTTCGTCGGCGACCGCCCGGGCGACGTCCTCGGAGTCGCCGGTCAACATCGCCACCTCGATGCCCATCGCGTGAAGCGCGTCGATCGTCTCCCGACTTTCGTCACGGATCACGTCCGCGAGTGCGACCGCACCGAGTGCCTCGCCGTCCCGAAGCAAGTACACGACACCCTGTCCGCGGGAGCCGGCCTCCTGTGCGAAAGTTCGGAGTCCCTCGCCGAGGTCGATATCGAGATGTCGGAGAAGATTCGGCCCGCCAACGTATATCGTGTCTCCATCACTACTGCCTCCGCCATCACCGGCCGGGACTCGAGACGGTTCCGATTCAACGGTTGCTCGGACGCCCCGTCCCTCGAGTGCTTCGAAGCCGTGGACGCCCGGTACGGCCACCTCGCGCTCGCGGGCTTCCTCGCGGATCGCCTCGGCGATCATGTGCTCGGAGTCGCCTTCGGCGGCGGCCATCAGCGCAAGCACATCGTCTTCGGTCCAGTCTGCCGTCGTCGCGACGTCGACGACACCCTGTTCGCCCTCCGTGAGCGTCCCCGTCTTGTCGAAGACGATCGTATCGAGGTCCCGCGCCTGCTCCATCGCGATGCGGTCGCGAACGAGGATCCCGTTTCTGGCGGCCATCGACGTGTTGATCGCAACCACGAGCGGAACTGCGAGTCCGAGAGCGTGGGGACAAGCGATCACGAGAACGGTGACGACGCGCTCGACGACCGGCAGCCCGAATCCGACGGCGACCGTCCAGGCGACGGCTGTCACCCCGGCAACACCGAGAGCTGCATAGAAGAGCCAGCCCGCCGCTCGATCCGCGAGAACCTGTGTCCGTGACTTGCTCTGTTGGGCCTCTTCGACCAGTCGCATGATGCCCGACAGCGTGGTTTCGTCGCCGGTTGCCGTGACGCGAACTCGCAAGCTCCCATCTCTATTCGTCGTTCCGCCGATCACGTCGTCTCCAGGCGCTTTCGGAACCGGTCGCGATTCACCGGTGACCATCGCCTCGTTAACGTTGGACTCACCCTCCTCAACGATCCCGTCGGCAGGGATGTTCGAGCCGGGTCGGACGAGTACCAGATCGTCCGCCGAGAGCTCCTCGACCCGAACCTCTTCGGTCTCACCCGACTCGGTGATCCGCTCGGCGGTGGTCGGCATTAGTTCGGCGAGTTCATCGAGCGCGCCCGACGCACGCCGGACACTTCGCATTTCGATCCAGTGTCCGAGCAGGAAGATGACGATCAGCGTGACGAGTTCCCAGAAGAACGGCTCGCCGATACCGAAGAGGACTGCGGCGAGACTGTAGACGAACGCGACCGTGATCGCCAGCGAGATCAACAGCATCATTCCCGGTTCGCGATTCCGCGCTTCGACGGCTCCCATTCGGAGGAACGGGACACCGCCGTACGCGAAGACGATCACGCCGAGTACGGGACCGACGAACGCGCTTCCTGGGAACCCGATAGCCGCGTAGCCGAACCACTCCTGCAGCATCGGGCTATAGTAGAGAACCGGAACCGAGAGGGCGAGACAGATGAGAAACCGGCGTTTGAACAGCTCCTCGTGTCCGGCATGATCGACCATGCTACCGTGATCGTGGTCGTGATCCGATTCGTGAGCGACTGCAGAGTTAGTCTCGGTGGCCGGGGCATCACCTCGATAGCACTCACAGACACGACAACACGGACAGTCCCGATCGGTCGGCTTCTCGCTGTGTGACTGCTGTGGTGTTGCGTGTTCGTCGTGATGGGCTGTCGACTGATCGTCCATGGTCTGGACTCTATTCCTGCTGGAGCCGCTCGCGACGCGTTTCGTACTCTTCCTCGGAGAGTTCACCCTTGGCGTATGCGATCCGAAGTTCCTCGAGGGCAGGATCCGTTTCGCGGGAGAGGGGACGACGAATCCCTCTGTAGAGGAGGTATCCGAGACCGATGACGAGAGCGAGCGGCAGGAGCCACATCAGGAGCCACATCCACGTCGCCCCTGTACCGTCCCACATCCCACCGTTCCACATGTGTCCCCAGCCCCACATTCCCATGACCGGCATCATGATCGCCATCATGAGGAACGGAACGATGAGAATGACGGCGATAACGATCAGGAGCGTCCGGAGGAGGGTATCTTCTGAAGCCATAGCTATCAATTTCGTCACAATCCGTATAAAGTCCTATTTTGATTCTTGATATCAGAGACCGTTCTGCGACGTATACATACAGGCAAATAATAGGATCTGATCCAATCCCGGGGCTGATCTTTGGCTGCGTGATGGTACTACGAGGTGGACTCGAAAATCGTCACACAACGCCCATCATCTCCAGTTGCACACACGAGTCGGGATCGTCGCTATAGACCTGGTCAGTTGCGTCACCTTCGATATCGTGCACGACGGTCGTCAGGGTCTCCAAACACGGAGAGGACAGTTCACAAAGCGGTTTAGACGAATTCATGTAACTTCCGGCATTTCCGGCGAAACGGTATTTTAGGCATCTAAATACGTTGTAACGCCCCAAACCGACGTTTCCGATTTTTCCGGCGAACCACGGAGTAGCTCTTTTATTACATATTCAGGAAATTCACGCATGGCGACAAGTGCAGACGAGATCACTGTCGAAGAGTTCGGCCAGCTGCTCGAGGAGATCGGCGATCGCCTCCGTAGCGGAGAGAGTGAGTTCCGGACGGTCGAGTTAGCTGACGAGCTCGGGTTGACCGACGGGAAAGTAAACGAAGCGCTGCTGTATCTCTCTCGAAAGTACGATCACATCGAAGATATCGAGCGCGGCCGCTGGCGAATCGAGGACGAGAACGAGAGTTTCGGTCCTGACGAGAACATAGACTGCTCCGACATCGGCGAGCTGTTAGCCGAGATGACCGTCGGCGAATTCGACGCTGAAACCGGGCTTGGAGGGAAGCCATGAGCAGCGAACCCGACCAGGCCGTCTCGCTCAATCCCGTCGCACAGGACGGGCACGCACGCGAACGACTTCGGAACGCGCCGACGGACGTCGACGGCGGTGGGTACGGCCACATCATCACGCTCGACGACGACGACGAGGAGTTCGCGATGGTCGCCTACGTCAACCACGGCACCGACGCAAGCGAACTCCACGAAGCGTTCGCCGCCGTCTTTCAGCAAGCCGACGACGCGATCTCGCTCAGCTACGCTAATGGAGGGGATCGAGACCGATGAGCTCCGTTCGCGCTCGACTCCAGGCCCCAGACGAAGATCGCGAGCGCGTCACCGTCCGCGTCCCGGCGTCCATGCTCGAGGAGCTCGATGCGCTCGTCGAGGACGACGTCTACAAAGATTGATCAAAAGCGATCCGCGACGGCACCGTCCGTGTGCTCTCCGACAGCGTCGACCGAGGTGACGGTCCCGTAACTGACGGCGGTCACTGCACGAGCGATGCTGAGCAGTCGCAAATGTCAGTCCGGCTGGGCCGGCAGCATATGGTCGATTCGACGGACTGTCGGTTTGGCTTCAAACCTCGTGTAGCATCCCTCACAGAGGCTGATCGTGTTCGTATCGCCGTTCGAGAACTCCACTCGAACAAAATCGCTGTCACCCTCCAGACACACCAGACACTCCATGAACCGCATACGCTGTGTGAGAGCTTAACAGGGTACGTCCGTCCGGATACTGACCCCAGGAGGTAGATCGGAGAGTGAGACCGTCTCTCGGGAGGGGCTGCAGGACGTCCAGCTTGCGTTGCTTGAGTGCAATGCCGCTATCTAGACCGACCGACTCGACCGAGCCGAAAGCGTTCTATTCGCGGC
>SKTU01000113.1 GCA_007122455.1 Haloarculaceae archaeon
CACACGTTACCGCCGAGAGGCGATCGGGGTTTTCTCATCGTCAGGGGTCCGGACGGCGAGTTTCGCGGAGCGATGGGGATCGACCATCTGCAGGCGGTCGTCTCACCGGAGATCCACCCGCCGTGGCCCCTCGGAGATCCCGACGCGAGCGAATCCGATCTCCTCGATTTCCTCGACAACACGGTCTTCACGTCGTACGACCGCCGTCAGTTGTTGGCGATAACGCGGGAGATCGAAGAACGGGCGTGGCGAGCAAACGCCGGGCGGCTGTACGTCGGCTTCCAGCGGTTCGAAGCGTTCACCGCACAGGCCCCAGTGTACGATCGCTTCGCCCGCGACAGCGACGTTTCCGTCCGGATCTTCGTCGGGGATAGTTGGGAGGCGGAGATCGACGACTCCGTGGAGGTCGTCTCCGAAGCGGGCGAGGAGATCGGCCAGTTCTGGTTCGTGCTCTTCGTCGACGACGAACGCGAACTGAACACGTGCGGCGTGATCGCAGAGGAGCGTACACCGGGGCAGTACTACGGGTTCTGGACGCACGACATCGAGCGTATCGACGCGATCGTCTCGTACCTCGACACCGCGTACGGCCGCGGCTGACGTCTCCCGTTCGGGTCCACCCGAACGAGAGGTACGACGAAACGTGAAGACGGTCGGGCGATCGTTCGAGAGTGAGTGGCCGGCTCGAGGGGAACGTACGGACTCCTCCACCGTGGACGGTGAGTATCGTCGCCGTCGCAGCCCCGGTGGAATCGCCGTTCACGTTCTCTTTGAAGGATTTGGCCATCGAACATCTGCACGAGGGGCACCCACATCTCTATGTAGTTGCGGACCGACCACCACTCGATGGATCGAGAGGACGAACAGGTCGTTCGGGTACTCGCCGACGCGGATCACCGAGCAGTGCTCGCGACGCTGTCCGACGCTGCCGGAACCCTCACCGTGGAAGCGCTCGCCCGGCGGCTCGCGAGGAACGCGAGTTACTCGGCAGCCGGAGGCGCAGACGTCGAGTCAGTAATGCTCTCGCTTCACCACAACCACCTCCCGCGTCTCGACGAGGCCGGCCTGATCCGATACGACCGCTTCGGACGAACGGCACGTTACACTGGAGACGTTGCGCTCGAGAACCGCTGGGACGGGATCGAGACTATCGAAGAGCTGCTCTCGGAGTTCGACGACGAACTGACTGATGGCGACTCCATCGAGACGCTCGAGAGCAGTGCCGAGATATACGAGCGCGGTCGTCGACTCGCCGACGAGGCCGAGCGGGAACTGTTCCTGATCTACACGTCCGACGAACTGCTCGTCGAGGGCTGTGTTCCGCATGCGAAGGCCGCGATCGAGCGCGGCGTCGAGTTCCACGCCGGAGCGAAGAGCCCCTCGACCCGGAAGTTCTTCCGTGATTACCTCCCGGATGCGACGATCTGGGATCCACAGCTGGACTGGATGAACGAGGGAACGAGTCGTCCGGGAATAAGCCGACTCATATTCGCCGATCGTGAGGCGGTCCTGGTCGGTCTCTGGCACGGATCCCAAAGCGGGACGAAGACGGAAGTCGCGATGTTCGGAACGGGCGCGACCAATCCGCTCGTCGTCCTGATACGCGAGCTACTCGGCCCGCGGCTCGATCACCTCGACTATCAGAGCGAAGCGTTCCTCGGAGATCTCCCGTTTGAACCATGAGCGATCGACACATCCCGGACGGCGGATCGGACCCCTCACCGCATCTGACGCACCGAATCGGTAATCGAACGCCGAGCGAGGCCATCGTTCGCGCCGTCGCTGCAGCTACGGACACGGCGATACTCGATCTCGATCCCCTGTACGACGTGATCGATCCCGACAACCTGGACGGCGCGTTCGCCAGCGGTGGGGACGGAAGCCACCTCGAACTGACGTTCACCTTCAACGGCTGTGCGGTTCGCGTGACGCAGGATCGCGTCGACGTAACCCTGATCGACGACAACGGCTGACCGCTCGGCGATAGCGAACGCCGACATCGAGTTCGGAACTGTTCCGTTATGCAGGTCGGAACGTGCAAACCGGCGTCCATCCATGCTCTCGAAACGGCTCTCACGTCATTTACCGGCGGAAGCAGCGCGAAAGCCCACGAGTTCACTCGTGGGATGAAGCGCGTGAACTTGATTGGCAGGCCGCCCGAAAGGTGGCCTGCCGAGGTCGGGGCGAGCTCACCAAAGCCGCTGTCCCGGCCGGGAGCCACACTGACTTGGCTACTTCAGCAACTACTGTGACGTCGTGGGAGACGTCAGACTCGACGGAATCGATACACTGACGCGATCTGGTGATTCAACGCAGCCGATTCATTCTTCTCAGGGATCTGAGATATATGGGATGATGAACACAGGGTGCGTCTCTCGCATCGTTTCCCACCGGAATCCACCCCAAAAGTATCCGAAGTGAACAGTTAATGAGGAGATCCCCGTCTCTGAACTATGGCGTCTATCGGAAACATCACGTTCGCGTGCGAGGATCCCAATGCCTTGGCTACGTTTTGGACCGCAGCAGTCGGTTACGAGATGCAGGAGCCACCGCCGGGCATTCTTGAGACAATAGAGGCTGAGGGCGGCGATCCGAACGCAGTCGCGGCGGCAATTGATCCCGCGGGTTACGGTCCCCGGCTGTTCTTCAAGAAAATGCCCTGCTCGTCGCCTGAACATATTCCGATTCACCTCGACCTCAACGCTGCTGACCGCGAGGAAGAGGTCGAACGACTCGTCAACCTCGGTGCGTCTGTTGTTGAAACGAAGATCGAAACCACTGGTCCGTACACCGAGACCTGGACAGTCATGCGTGACCCTGAAGGGAACGGCTTTTGCGTGCAGTCACCGCCAGAGCAATAAGCGGCGTTCGAAATGGGGTCCGTTTGCTGCATCAGCCTCCGTATCTGCACGCGATTTCTATTCGCTACTGGATACGTTGAACGAAGCATGGGAGATACAGAGCACGAATTCGGCACGAGTCGGACCGCGATCACTGATCACGGTATCCTCCAACGAGCGAGGGTTACGGAAAGAAATCACTATACGGTCTCGATGTGACAGAGTTGATGTTTCGTGGAAACGATTCTGTTCGTTGGTGTGTGGTTGTTCGCTGTAACCCATCTCGATACGCTACTCGTCATCAGTGCCTTTTGTGCGGACAACGATTACCGGCACTGGGAGGTGTTCGTCGGACACTACGTCAGCTTCTCTGTCGGACTGATCGTGGCGGTCGTCGGAGCGATTCTCGCCGTCGAACTCCTACAGGAGTGGACGTTCCTCTTGGGTGTCGTCCCCCTCAGTTTGGGGCTGTGGGGGCTGCTCCGACAGCCGCCGGAAGCGACGGTCGAGGAGTCATCGGTCGTGCCGAACTCCTTCGGCCGTATCGGCATCGTGACCGTCGCCGGACTCGGTCTCAGTGGTGAAAATATCGCGCTCTTCGTCCCGTTTTTCGTTGATCTCTCACCATCCGAACTGACATTCATCATCATCGTCTACCTGATCGGTGCCGGCGTCGTGTTTCTCACTGCGTTCGTGATCGTATCTCGCGTCGCCACCGACGGCATTCCTGACTGGTTGGACCGCTGGTTCGTCCCCACTGTACTGGTACTCGTCGGCGGGTACGTCATGATGGCCGGATGGATCATTACCTGAACGCCGGATTTTCACCGAGCCGATCGAATCCCGTTCTCGGTTCCCATCGATTCCGAGATCAACAGCTAGCTTCTGCCATGCGTTGAACGAAGGGAGACCGTCGCCCAACGTGTCGGCTTTATCCATCTACACGTTTGCAAAGTCGGCATCAGTTTTATTGACGATTTGCTTAACAGTCCGTTCCGCGAGCACGCTGTTGAGCCGATCAGTTCAGTCCGGAGGGATACTCACCCGTCTCCCGGTAGTGGGAGACGACCTTGGCGAACGCGGCGATCTGGAGCACGACGACGAGAACGAGCGTGAGTAGGTATAGCCAATGGAGCGGGTCGTCAGGTGGGAACCCGGGTCGGAGGTAGGCCCTGTCGTAGATGTGGACGGCGAGGAGCCAAAAGATTGCGTACGCACCAACAGTCTGGTGCCACTTCCACGCCTTCCCACCCATGTAGTCGTACGCCCGGTTGTTCGAGGTAGCCGCGAGCCCGACCGTGATGATCACGGCCACGAACGAACCGAAAGCCCACGGGCTCATTCCGGACAGGTAGCCGACGACGTCCCAGTTCCTCGCCTGGAACACGAAAAGCAGGTGAACGACACTCCAGATAGCGAACCAGATCCCCAGTTCTGCCCGCCAGTTCACCGGGAAATTTCCCGAGAACCGGCGCCTGATTCCGGGCCAGAGTCTTACCGTCGGCCCGACGATCAACACCAGAACCAGGAGAAACCACGGAACTGCTCCTGCGACCCGCCCCTCGTGATACCCAGCCACCCACAGCAACGCGGCGAAGACCACGCTACCGATACCCACCGCCAGATGGTGAGTGAGTTCGTTGTTTGTGTCTACCGTCATCCAGTCTCTACAGTGTCGTTCGTATCTATCATTTAAAATGATAAGGGTCCTGGCATAATCCCACGGATGTATTTGAACCCCCACGTCTGAATCCGGATCCCCGATATATCCCTCTTCCAGTGCTGATGTTCACGCCGACAGTTGCGACCTCGGACGGGGATCGATCGCCGCAGTTTCGATGGGGTGTCTCCTATCGCCCCAGACGGAACCGGAGTCAACCGGCAACGGTTCGGGTGCTCAACAACGGTCGGGACGCTTTTCGATCGGGGACTGGGGCGGTGTGCGGTCAAATCGACATCGCCACTGTAGTGATGGGTTATTTCGCGACTGACCGCTAGCTGGTGACACTACATGATCACGCCGCCAGGAACCAATCCACAATAGTTAGGTCAGCAGACAAATCACGTTTGACCGGATGAACGTACCCACGAGCCCCGGTCGGCTCGCCCGTCGATTCAAGGCGCCGTTCGTGGGGCGGATGCTCTTCCTCGCCATCGTCGTCGGAATCGTCGGCGGTCTCGGTGCTGTCGTCTTCCGCTATCTAATCCTCGCGTTCACCTTCCTCTTTTTCGGGGCGCAATCCCAGGATGTCCTCATCGAATCGGTCATCGCTCTGCCCTGGTATTATCGAATCCTCGCACCGGCGATCGGCGGTGCACTCGTCGGATTGATCGTCCTGTACGGTAGCGAACAGGTGCGCGGTCACGGCGTTCCCGAAGTCATGCAAGCGATGGACTGTCGAGATGGACGTATCTCCCCCCGGACGGCACCGGCGAAGGCGCTCGCGTCCGCGATCTGTATCGGTTCCGGTGGCGCGACCGGTCGGGAGGGCCCCATCGTCCAGATCGGTGGAACGTTCGGATCGGTCGTCGGCCAACGATTCGATCTGTCGGTCGCAGAGACGAAGGTCCTGTTGACGGCAGGTGCCGCAGCCGGCATCGGCGGGACGTTCAACGCTCCAATCGGCGGCATGATCTTCGGATTGGAGGTGCTTCTCGGTCGGGCCACGAAGGAGAACGTTCCGCCGATCGCCGTTGCTTCCATCGTCGGAACGGTGATGGCGAACGTCATCATCGGGATGCCTGAGCCGATATTTTCGGTGCCAGGGATCGAAGTCGTGAGTTACTTCGAGGTGGTCGCCTACTTGGGACTCGGAATCGTCGGTGCGGTGGTCGCGTTGACCTACATCACGACGCTGTATTCGGTCGAGGCGGCCTTCGATCGGCTCCCGGTCGGCGTCGCTGCGAGCCCGGCGCTGGGCGGGCTCTGTCTGGGCGTCCTCGCGCTGTACGTTCCACAGGTTCACGCGACCGGATATCCGGTGATCCAGGACACGCTTTTCGGAGTGTTCTCCCTCGAGATCCTGATCCTCTTCGGGATCGCGAAGCTGATCGCGACGAGTCTCACCCTGGGGAGCGGAGGATCCGGCGGGATCTTCGCGCCGGCGCTTTTCATCGGCGCGATGGCCGGTGGGGCCTACGGAATGTTCGTCCGGGACGTGTTCCCCTCTCTCGTTGCGGATCCGACGACGTACGCCGCCGTCGGCATGGGGACGGTCTTCGCCGGGGCCGCCCACGCCCCGCTTACGGCGATCGTTATCGTCTACGAGCTGACGGGGGACCCGCTTATCCTGGCGCCGCTCGCGATCGCCTGTCTCTTCAGTACGGCGCTCGTCAGGCGCGTGAGAGAACAGAACATATACACGATCGGGCTCCTCGAACGTGGTGTCGACGTCGAACCGCGCCGTCTGCTCTCAACGGCATGGAAGGCGGTCCGGGGGAAATAGTGTGGTGACGTATCGTTTGCTCTCTCTGCCGGCGTGGTCCCCGGCCTCGCCTTCGTCGTCGCCGGCGCGATAGCCGCGGTGTTCACCGTCGTCGTTCTCGGGCGCGTCCCACTGCTTTCCATCCGGTAGAACGAGGAGGCGGTTTGATATGGGCAGGAGCGGTATCTCGATCCGGTATGTACGACAGAATCCTCGTACCGGCGGACGGGAGCAAAGTCGCGGAGCGAGCCGGGACCGTCGCCGTCCGCATGGCCGAACTGTTCGACGCGGAACTGTCGGTCGTCTCCGTCCGAGAGCCGGGCGCCGAGGATCAGGCGGAACACGCTGTCGGAGCGATCCAGGATGTTGCGACCGAGGTCGGGCTCACCCCACAGACCGAGATCATCGACGACGAGGAAACGGCGATTCACCGGGCAATCATCGACTATGCCGAAGAGCATGGCATCGATGTCGTCGTGATGGGAACGCACGGCCGGACGGGGATCGGTCGGTTCCTGCTCGGCAGCGTGGCCGAACAAACCCTCCAGGAATCTCCGATCCCCGTCGTGACCGTCCACGAGGACACCGTCATCGACTTCGAGATCGATAACGTCCTCGTCCCAACCGACGGGAGCGAGGGAGCCGAAGCCGCCACGGAGCACGCGATCGACCTCGTTACAGAAGTCGGTGGGACGATCCACGCACTTCACGTCACCTCGGGCGGGCGCGAGAAGGAGTCGTCGCCGACCGACGACGTACGCGAGCGGGGCGAAGCCGCCGGCGTGGAGGTCGTCACGGCCACGCGGAGCGGCCGGCCACACGAGGCGATCACCGGATACACGGCGGAGGCAGGGATCGACGTCGTCGTGATGGGGACGCACGGCCGTACCGGCCTCAGACGATACCTGCTCGGGAGCGTCACCGAACGCACGGTTCGGTTCTCGCCGGTTCCGGTCGTCTCCGTTAAACCGGAGTCGGTCGGTGCCACTGTCGAGTTCCTCGACTACGAGTTCGTGGAAGAGAAGGACTGGTCGCTGGAGGACGACGACCTCTTCGAGAAGGCGGCCGAGGCTGACCTGACGGCGGAGACCTACGGGACGATGGCCGTCGAAAAGGGAGAGTACATCCTCGAAGCGGCCGAGGCCGAAGGCTACGACTGGCCGTTCTTCTGTCGGGGCGGCGGCTGTATCAACTGTGTGGCGGTACTGGTCGATGGCGAGGTTGAGATGGAGGTCAACCGGAGCCTCTCCGACGAGGAGGTGGAGGAGATGAACCTACGGTTGACCTGCGTCGCCACGCCGACGACCGACGAGGTAAAACTGGTCTACAACGCCAAGCAGCTCGACCAGCTCCGGGAGCGGATTATCTAGAGCGCTGTTTCCACCCGAGAGGCCGGGTATCGACGACTGTTCGGCGACGGCCTCCGCGGCACTCGAATGCAGAATCTGCCGAAATTTCGAGAACTAACTCCTCGAGGGTGGGGTTTTCTGCGTGTAGCTTCACCCCTCGACTTGTGGGTATCGACATCCGTGCAGTGGCAGATGAAACAGTGAGCTGACCGTAACGATCTGCAAGAGATAGAGCGTAAGTACAGCACGAAGAGCACCTTTGATTCGAATCTGTTGGATCACATTAGCCGCACGGACGCTGTTGTTCAGCATAATTCGAGGTGGAGCTTCCGTTCGTAAGAATCGACCACGGCCTCGGCGATCGCCCGACGGTGTTCGATCTCCGGCGGCCGGAGGTGGCGGTTGGCGTGATCTCTCTCGACGCCGCTGTGGAGGTCGAAGTTGAATTTGATGGCGTCGAACCCGTACTCATCGACGACCCGTTCGGCCTCGTCGGCAAACTGTTCGGGTTCCCAGCCGCGCTCGTGGTCGCAGTCGCAGTAACACCGCACGCTATCGCGATACTTCCCGCCGAGGAGCTGGTACGCCGGGACGTCGAGTGCCTTTCCCGCGATGCCGTGAAGCGCGATCTCGATCCCAGAGATCGCCGAGACGATCGTTCAACCGATCGATCCCTCCAGCGTCATCCGCTCGTACATCTGTTCGGTGAGGCGGTCGATGTCGAGCGGGTTCTCACCGACTAACAGCGGTTTCATCCGTTCGACGTCTCTCGGAACGCCGCCGCTCGCGAACGATTCGCCGGTGCCGACGACTCCGGCGTCGGTGTAGACCCGGACGAACGTCCACAGGAAGCTCCCGTACTGGCCGCTCTCGCCGACGACGGCCGTCTGAACGTCGGTGATCTCGATCTCTCGAAACGGCGGTTCGCGGTCGGTCGTCAACGAGAGCCGATCCTTCGACAGAGTGCGCTTTATTCCCATGCCAATCATGGCAATACCGCCGCTGAATACTTTCCCAACGGCGGGCGTCGTCGATCGCTCAGCGGACGACCGTCACCGGGACGGGCGCGCGTCGAACGATGTTTTCGGCGACGCTGCCGAGGACGATCCGCGAGAGGCCGGTTCGTCCGTGACTACCCACGATTATCTGATCGTACTCGTCCTCCTCGGCCGCCGCAATTATCTCGCGACTCGGGTTCCCGTTTCGGAGCTCGGTCTCGATCTCCGCGTCGTGGGTCGTTGCGAGTTCTGCCATCTCCTCGAGCAACTGTTCGGCGCGTTCGGCCTGGGCCTCGAGGACGGATTCGGAGACGTACTCGGCGCCGTAGATCGCCTCGACCGGGTCGACGACGTGTAGCGCGGTGATCTCGGCGTTCGGGAACTCATCGATCGCGAACTCGAGTGCTCTCTTTGCCTTCGTCGATCCGTCGACCGGAACGAGGATGCGTCGCGTCATACCCGCTCGTCGGTCGGCGCCATAAAAACAGTACTGGACAGCTCCCAGGGCGTGGGACCGAGAACTCGCTGTGGACGATCCCGATCCGATTCCCGGTGTTTGGGACGCGAGGAGGTTTATAACTCGCTCGCGTCCATACTTTCGGACGGATGATCGACCGAATCCTGCTTCCGACTGACGGTGAGGAAGGTGCGACGAACGCGACCCAGCACGCGATCGAGCTCGCAGCCGAACACGACGCCGTGCTGTACGTCCTGTACGTCGTCGACGAGACCGCCTACTCCGCGTATCCGGGCGACGAGTACGTCCACGAGGACGAGGGACTGGAGGCAGCCCTCGAGCACGTCGGTCGAGACGCGATCGATGCAGTGACCGAGCGTGCGACTGCGGCCGGCGTCGAGACGCAGGCCGACGTTCAGTACGGTTCACCGCACGACGTCATCGTCGACTACGCCGAAGAGAACGACGTCGATCAGATCGTGATGGGATCCAAACAGCGCTCCGGCGAATACCGCCAGCTTCTCGGGAGCGTGACCGATCGCGTCGCGAGACTCGCCGACCGACCAGTGACGATCGTCAAGACGGCGGTCGAGGAGTGAGGCGGGGTCACTTCGCCGCGTCTCGAGCGGATCCGAGGATGTCGTCGACCGAACTGACCGTCGCGAACTCCCCGTCGAGCTGTGCGAGCGCCGTCCGGTGCATCAGCGACGCGCCGAAATGCTCCCCGTCGAACGTTCGGTCGAACGTCGCCGTCGCGTCCCGCGGAACGGTGACGTCGAACCCACGGTTCTCGGCCATTCGTATCGTCGTCGAGACGCAGTGATCGGTCGTTAGCCCGCAGACGACCAGCGACTCGTGGCCGCGCTCTCGGAGCCACGATTCGAGGTCGGTGTCGACGAACGCTCCGTTGACCCGCTTTTCGAACGCCGCCTCGTCGTCGCTGGGTTCGAATCCCCGCTTGAACCGGAATCCCGGTCGGTCGCCACGGAGCGGTGATTCCGCTTCCGTCGAGTCGTGGCGCACGTGGACGACCGGCCAGCCGAACTCCCGCCACGCCGAGAGCAGTTTGCCGGCGTTTTCCTCGGCCGTCGGGTTGTTCCGCTCACCCCACGCGGGATCGTCGAACCCGCGTTGAAAATCGACCAAAGTGAGCACCGGCGGGAGCGAGTCCCACATCACTGTAGCCTCGGCGCGTCTCGCACATCGACGAGGCGCTCGGACTTCGGATGTTCCCGCGTGACGTTGATCGGACAGCGCTCCGGCGCTTGGTCCGGCTCCTCCGAGAGCATGTACTGCTTCCACTCGCGATCGCCGTCGTTGCCCCAATCACCGAGATCCACGTGCGGACAGACCCCGTCGTACCCTTCGAGCCGATCCTGTATCAGCTCTCTCGCCTGCTGGCCGGCGTCGGTGTCGGCGGTGACGTTCAAGCTCTCGAAGAGCGCTCGGGGCTGGAAGGTGATCTCAAGGCCGATCGGGCAGTACCGGCTCCGTCGAACGTCGTAGAACGGTGCTCGACAGGTCGGAAACATCGGTTCCCCGCCGAAGCTGAACTCCCAGTAGGGATCGTCGGGATCGGTCGGGATCTCCTCGGGCCACGGGCGCGGATCGTGGACGTGGAGGAACTGGAGGATGTGCCAGAGGCTCTCGTGGTACTCCGCCTCGGAGAGCGGCTCGTCGGGGGGTTTGAAGAACGTGACCAGCGACGCCCGGTCGCTGTGGCTCCGGTACGTTTCGAGATACTCCAGCAGCGTGCGCCCCAGCGCCAGCAGGGCGTCCGCATCCGTCATCGAGGGGACCGCGGTGTAGAGCGGATCACCGTTTCTGACCGACTCCGCCCCGAAGAAGCAGGGAAACGGCGTTTCGTTCCGGGTTCCGAGCAATCCGTCGCGGAACGTACGCCAGTGTTCGGCGACCCACTCCGGCGAGGCGCCGGAGTCGACCCGACGGGCAACGGTTTCTTGGTCGTGGAGGCTACCGACGATGGGTTCGACCATTACGCGAAAACAGGGGACGCTGGATATTTTACTCACCGGTTTCGGAAATCCCTCGAGCGATTCGAACGACGATCAGGAGCCGTCCTGATCGAACGTTCCCGGGGCGTGCGCGTACACCGCGTAGAGAACGATTCCTGCGATGAGAAAGTCGAGGCTGTGTTCGACGAAGTGGTGGATCGGCATCGAAACGTAGCCGAAGAGCGTGCCGGCACCGACGATCGAACGCGTCCACAGCGCTCCGACGGCGATCGTTATCAGGAGGAACTGCGTGGTTCGGCGACGGAGGTAGGCGATGAGACTCACCACGAACAGCACGCCGGTTCCGATCCCGGCGGCGGCGACGGCGATCACGAGCGGGGTCGATCCCTCGACACCGCCAGACTGCAGTAGTGGAACCGAACTGATCACGGATCGTTCTCGTATCGGTAACCGAGGGTAAAAGCGTTGTCGCGGCTGTCTCACTCGATGGGACACCGCGACGCCGTTATAGGTCGGACTCCGATACTACAGATATCGACGAATGGTGGATACGAGACAGCAAATCAGACACCACGTGGGTGAGCTCCCTGGAGTCCACTTCAATCGGCTCTGTCGAGAGCTCGACATCGCAACCGGACAGGCGCAGTACCACCTCTACCGCCTCGTTCGCGAGGGAGAAATCGTCGCCGAGGAGCTCGGCGGAAAGACCCACTACTACGCGCCCGGTTTCGAGCCGTGGGAGCGGCGGACGGTCGCGTTTCTCCGCCGGGAGACGACCCGCGGACTCATCGTGCGGCTTCACGCCGACGGACCCGCACAGCCGAACGAGTTAGCGTCCGAACTCGATCTCGCGCGGAGCACGATCTCGTGGCACGTTTCGAAGCTCGTCGCACACGACATCGTCGAGAAGTCCGACGACCGTCCGGTGACGATCTCGCTGGCCGATCCCGAGCGGACCGCCGAACTGCTCGAGGCGGTCTCCCCGTCGCTTCCGAGCCGGGTCGTCGACCGGTTCGTCAGAACCGTCGATCAGCTGTTCGACTGATCGTCGCGGATCGATTCCACTGTTCACAATGAATCTCACGGCGTGGGAACCACGTCGCCTTTTTACGAATGGCCCGATCGAATCCACGGTTACTGACCCCTGGGATGAGGCCGGACGAACAACCGAGAACGCGGCTCCAGACCCCGATGTACGACGAGAGACTCTCGAAGGCGATAGCGAGGATCGACGCCGAACGGGAGGCGGTACGCACCGAACGGGCGGCGTTCGAGGAGTTCGCCGAGGAACTCCGCGCGCTGGAGGTCCCCGTTCGACGCACCGACGTCGCTGGCGCCCCGACACTCGTCGAATCGACGCCGGATACCGAACTCCTTCAGTCGGTTCGACGGGCGTACCGATCGACGGTGATGGCCGTTCCGGAGTACGACGAGCAGTACGGGGAGTCACTTCGGGAAAACATGGCTGCCGAACTTGACGAGGACGTGGCGGTCGCAGTCGTGGACGGAGCTCGGTTCACCCGCCCGCTGAAGTCGGTCCTCCTGCAACAGATTCGAGTCGCCGTCGAAACGAGAACCGATCTGCTCGACGCGCTACGGCGGGAGCGAGCCGCGATACGTGACGCATCCGAACTGCTCGAGCGGGGCGAAGACCGTCTCGAACCGCTGACTGCAGGCGGCCTCACGTCCCGGCCGTTCGACGAACTGGTGACCATCGAGCGGCAACTCCGCCGCGAAATCGATCGGTGCGAACAGCTGCTGGACGATCGCCAGCGCGACATCCACAGACAGCGCTGGCAGTTTCCGAGAGGCGACACGCAGTTGCTGCAGGAGTACCTTTACCGGGAGTTCGACACTACGTATCCGGTCGTGACGACCGCACTCGATCGGATCGACCAGCTCTCCGACAACCACTCGACGGTCGTTCGGGCGATCAGCCGCTCGAGCTGAGTTCGAACTGCGGGGTCGCCACGAGAATTGTCCCCCGTGAGACGACGCGCGATTCGGAAGCGGCGTCGATCCGCTCGATTCGCGACGCTCAATCTGCCGGTTCCGTCGGTACCGGATCCGTCTCGTCGTACTCTGCGACCGTCCGCCGATTGATCGCACTCACCCGATCGAGGACGTCCCCGGCGAGGTCGTCCATCGATTCGCTGACCGGGCTCTCCTCGTCTTTAACCACAGGCACGGATCGATCGCCGTCGCCGAAGTCGGGGTGGATCGGAAGCCGCCGGAGCAGCGGGACGCCGTACTGTTCCCGGAGCACGTCGGCGCCGTCGCGGCCCAACACTTCGTGGTCGTCCTCGCAGTTCGGACAGCGGAACGTGCTCATGTTCTCGACGACGCCGAGGATCGGCGTCTCGTGCTCCTCGAACAGCCGGAGCCCCTTCCGGGCGTCGTCGACGGCCATCTGCTGGGGTGTCGTCACGATCACGACGCCGGTCACGGGCAGCGTCTGCAACAGATCTAGCGACGCGTCGCCGGTCCCCGGCGGTAGATCGACGATCAGGTAGTCCAGCCGCCCCCACTCGACCTCGTCGAGGAAGTGCCGCATCACGTTGTTGACCATCGGCCCCCGGAGGATCGCCGGATCGTCGTCGTTCTCCGTGAGGAGCCCCATGCTCATCACGCGGACGCCGTCCGACGGCGGGGGGACGATCTCGCCGTTCGGCGTGACGCCGGGTTCGTTCTCGATCGGCAACAGCCGCGGAACGTTCGGTCCGTGGACGTCGGCATCGAGGACGCCGACGCGGGCTCCGCGTTTTTCGAAACCGGCGGCGAGGTTCGCGGCGACCGTCGTCTTGCCGACGCCGCCTTTCCCGGAGGCGACGGCGATCACGTTCCGAACGTTCGGGAGGATCTCCTCGTCGAACCCCTGCCGTTCACCGGCCTCCGCTCGGAGATCCGGTTCGAGACCGCACGATTCGATGACCTCTCGGATCCGCCGCCCGAGTGCCATCTCGGTGGGTGCGTACGGCGTGTTGAACGCCAGGGAGATCCGTGCCGTGTCGTCGTCTTCGTCTATTCGGATGTCGTTCACGAGGCCGAGCGAGACGATGTCGTCGTCGTGGGCGTCGTCCTCGATCGCTTCGAGTTCGGATTCGAGTTCACGTACAGTTGTCATTAGTCTGGATTGCGTGGTCGAACGGCGATACGACGGCGGCGGCGCTCAGAAGAAGACGAGATCTATCACCACCGTCTTGAGGAACAGCCCCGTCCACAGCAGGACGGTCAGGCCGACGAGATAGGCCAGTCCCATCGTCGCGGTTCTCACGTCCGAGGGCTTCCCGAAGTACCAGCCGAGGATGACCGTGTAGACGGGAAGCCCGATGATACCGAATATCAGCCACGTTCCGGGTGCAATCAGTTCCCACGTCATGGTTCTGCCTCCGTTTCGTGTTCCGCCTCGACAGCGTGTAGTTCGATCACCGGGACGACCTTCGCGACGACCATGAAGAAGAGGACGACGATGCCAACGGTGCCGACGACCGAGGCCAACTCGACGAGGCTCGGGACGTAGTCACCCGGAATCGACGCGTACAGGTCGAACGTCGGGTACATCAGTCCCTCGACGACGAACAGCACCTTCTCGACGAGCGTCGCCGTCAGCACGGCGACCCCCGCGATCACGCTCCGGAGCGGGGAGAACACCGTCGGGTCGAGCGCCTGCGCGAAGACGTACGCGAGCGTGAGCACCATCATACCGATGGCGTAGACGTACGCCGGGTGGGTCACCATCGCACTCGTGACCGCTCCGAGATCATTCGACGGTGCGTAGACGCCACCGATCACTTGCTGGAGCTGAAGCCACAGGAACAACAGCCCGAACAGGCCCAACCAGAGGGTCAACCCGCGGAAGACGTCGTCCGAGAGGATGTGTGCCCAGTCGTACGTTCGACGGAAGGCGTAGGCGGCGACGATGACGCCGCTGATCGCCGAGGTGAGTGCGATCGAGAGGAACTGTGGCCCCTGTACCGCACCGAACCACCCCGGCATCGACGGGATCAGCGCGAACAGCCACGGGATCACGCCGCCGTGGAGCAACAGCGGTGCGAGCACGATGATACCCAGCGCGAGCCACCAGACCATCCGCTCGACGATTTCGTCCTCGCGTTCGGTGTAACCGATCGTCATGAGCCGGTAGAGCGGTTCGAACCGCTCCGGAAGCTCCCCGCGAAGCCGCGTGACGTCGTAGCGGAGTGTCAGCCCGAGATACGTCGCCGTCATCACGAAATACAGCGTGATGACGGTGACGTCCCACACGAGCGGGGAGGAGTGAATCGTCTCGTGGTAGTTCAACAGGATGCTCGTCACGATCCGATCCGGTCGCCCGACGTGGACGACGATGTAGATCCCGGCGACGCTGAGTCCGGCGATCGTGAGTAGTTCGGCGAGTCTCGCGACCGGCTGATACCGCTTCATCCCGAAGAGACGCACCGCAGCCGAGAGGATGATCCCTCCGTGTGCGATCCCGACCCACCAGATGAACGCGCCGATATACAGCCCCCATGTGACGCCGCCGCCCGATCCCCAGTCGGCCAGCCCCGTGACGACCATCCCGTGGTAGAGCTGGTAGCTCCACGCGGCGACGAAGAGCCCGATCGCGACCAGAACGGCGCCGAGCAGCACGTAGTACTGTCGGCTCGTCCGCTGAATCGGTCGCAGGATGTCCGCCTCGCTCGCGTCGGTGCTCACGAACGGACACCTCCGAAGGTACCGTCATCGAGCACCTCTTTTCGCCGGTCGACCTCCCCGATGTCCTCGTAGGTGACTGGCCCCTCGACCTGCTCGGCTTCCTCGGAGGGTTCGTTGCCGACGTAGACGACGTTCGGGTCGGTTCCGAACTCCTCGAGCAATCTGAACGTCGAAACGGTGTTCGTCGGCCGGTTCGGGTACGTGTCGAGATCGTTCGGCTGTTCGTTCCTGACGCGCTCGAGGTGCTGTTGGGGGTCGTCGTCCGGATCGTTCATGTCCCCGAAGTGGATCGCGTCCATCGCGCACGCCTGCTCGCAGGCGGTCGTTCCCACCTGCTCTTCGCCCATCTTTCCGTCCTGACGACTCGGGCACATCGTGCACTTCCCCATTACGCCCTTCGGCGGTCGACTGTCGACGCGACGATCCCGTTCGTCGTAGACGTGGTTCTCGTCGAGCTCCGATCCCGGCGTGTCGGGCTCTCCCCACTGGAAGTAGTTGACCCCGTACGGGCAGGCGACCTGACAGTACCGACAACCGATGCAGACGTCGTAGTCCGTGAGGACGAGTCCGTCCTTGCTTCGGGTGTGTCGGGCCGTCGTCGGACAGACCTTCTCACAGGGCGCGTTCGTGCAGTGCTGGCAGGGTCTGACGAGGAAGTTCTGCGTCTCCTGGTTCGGCTCTTCGTACGTGAAGACGTACATCCAGTTGGCGCCCGTCGAGGTGTTGTTCTCCTGTTGACAGGCGGTGACGCAGGCGAGACAGCCGTCACATTTGTTGAGATCGATGACCATCCCCCACTGGGTTCCGTCGTCGTCTTCGCTTCCGGTCGGCGTCGCCGCGGCGGCTTCCTCGCTCGCTTCCTTCGTCGCCGCGGCGCCGAGTCCGAGAAACGCCGCCCCGGCCCCGAACTTCTTCAGCAGCTCGCGACGATCGACGTCGTCGGCAGTCTCCGCGTCGGCCAATCGCTGGAGGAGCCCTGGGCCGTCGTGACCGCGCATCGCTTCGACGACACCCTCCTCGGTACCCACGGGCCGGTCGTCGACGCCGAACTCCTCGACGACTGCGCCGTGGTACCGCTCGTAGAACTCCGCCTCCGAGAGATCTCCGGCGACGAGCCGCTGGGCGTCCTTCGCCATCTCCAGGCCGAGTTCCGTGTCGTACTCCGTCTCCTCGAGGACCGATTCCATCTCGGCTTCCCACTCGTCGGTGTGGAGTTCTTCGAGCGGATCGTCGCTCATCCGCTCACCTCCCGTCCGTTCCGTCTCACGTCTCGACTGTCGAACATCTTTCAGAGCCTCGCCTCCGAGTTCTCGCCGGATCCACCTAGTAGGTCGTGCTGTGTCTCACTCTCTGAGATCGGTGACGAACATGTTCGAACGGCGAACCGTCTGGAGAGTTCGTCGGTGTCGAACATCATCGGGGAAACGCCGAACCCGGTACCACCCGACCGTTCAACCGTATGGCTACTGATTCAGACGCCCGTCGCGTGCTGGACGTCCGAACGCTCGAGGAGCCACCGTTCGGACCGATCATGGAAGAGCTCGACGCGCTGTCGGAGGACGAATCGCTCGTCGTCGTCAACAGCTTCGAACCGGAACCGCTCTACGGCGTGCTCGAAGCGCGTGGGTTCAGCTACGAGACGCTCCGGGTCGACGACGACGAGTGGCGGATTCACGTCGTTCACGCGGAAGCCGATCGTGCTCCGCGTTCGGGGGGTCCCGCGTGACGGACGATGCCGTGACCCTCGACGTGCGGGACGTTCCGCCGCCACAACGGCATCCGAAGATCCACGACGCCTTTGCCGGCCTGGAGTCGGGAGGGACGCTCCTCGTCGTCAACGACCACGAGCCGAAGCCGCTCTACTACGAGTTCGTAGCGGAGATCGACGCGTTCGACGCGGAAGGGTACACGGTCGAACGAACTGGTCCCGAGGAGTTCGTCGCCGCGTTCCCGAAGCGGTAGCGATACTGCCGGGCGAGTGACGAACATCTTCGGGAAAAATCGTTCGAGCGGTCGGGGCGATCGGTTGGCATGGTCGAGCGACCGCAGCGACGACGAACCGGTGACCACGAGCGCGCACCGAACGGCATCGAGTGGGAGCTGTTCGTCAGGGAGTCCGCGTCGGATCCGCTCCGACACGTCGGGAGCGTTCGCGCCCACGACGTCGAGGAGGCGTACGAACTGGGGACGAGACTCTTCGCGTGGTATGCGGACGATCTGTGGATCTGTCCCGCCGATTCGGTCACACGGTATTCGACGCACGACCTCGACGCGAGCGCTACGGCTGCAGACATCGCGGTGGAGGGGGAGCCGCGCGCTCACGAATGACGTGGCGTCTTCTCAGGCGGGATCCATCGGGGGAGGCGACGCCGATTCGAGACCGCTCTCGTGCTCGTAGAACTGCTCGATGATCGCGCTCTCGATGCGGTGGAGCATCTCGCTGCAGGTCGATTTCGCGATCCCGAACTCCTCCGCGAGTTCGGTCAGCGAACAGTTCCGCGGGACGTCGTAGTAGCCGTGCTCGATCGCTGCCGCGAGCAGCTCGCGTTGTCTATCCGAGAGGAGCCGGTCGCGGTCGGCGCCGTCCCGAACGGATTCGAGCGTGTAGGCGAGGCCGAACCGATCGAGCTGCTCGCCGAGCTCGGAGAGCTTCTCGTGGGGCAGGAGGAGCTCGACGGTCGCGACGCTGTCCTCGATGACGACCGGCGGTTCGATCGGCACGCCGGAGGCACGTGCCGAAAACAGCAGCAGCGGTGCCGTCGTCTCGATCTGCGTGACGACTCGAGAGGACTCGTGGTGGAGCGGCTCCACCGAACTGAGTGCTTCGTGATCGACCATCGACTCGAGGACCGGAACGAGATCCGGAGCGGTCAGTTCGACGAGTGCGAATCCGACGTCTTCCCCGGGGATTGCCGCGAGAACGCGGAACGTCGCCTCGGGGAACTCGCTCGATACGTCACCGATCCACGTTCTGTCGGGTAACGTGATTTTGAGGCGTGCGTGTGGCATCAGTTGCTCCCGTTTGTTCGCAACGGAACGTTCGCCTCGATCGGGAAAAGCCCCCTCGGCGGGTCCCAACATCTGGGATTTCGACCCGTTCGGGGCGCTACCGACGGCGGAGTGAACATGTTCGGACGTACGACTTGGGATCTCCTGGCCCAACTTCGACCGATGAGCATCTGTCGTCTCTGCGATCTTCCGACCCCGGAGCCGCCGGTGACCGCTCACGGTGTCGAGGGAACGTTCTGCTGCCGCGGCTGTCTGAACGTCGCCGACGCGCTCGACGGCGTCGAGGCGGTCGAGGTGGACGCCGAGGCGTCGACACCGATCCCGCGGGAGATCCCTGACGACGCCGCGGAAACCTTCCTGGCCGTCGATGGGATGCACTGCACGACGTGCGAGCTGTTCCTCGGTCTCCGCGCCGACGGGATCGACGGCGTCCTCGCAGTCGATGCGAACTACGCGACCGAAACGGCGCGGGTCGTCTACGAACCGGATTCGATCGAGGAGAGCCAGCTCCCGGAACTGCTCTCGGGCCACGGCTATACGGTACGAAAGCGGACTGCCGACTCGAACGGTGACGACCCGGCGGCGATCCGACAGCGCGATACCGCCCAGCGGCTCGTCGCCGGCGGGTTCTTCGCCATGCTCGTCATGCCGTGGTATCTGTTCTACCTCTACCCGAGCTACGTCGGTATCGAGACGGGGATCCTCGACGTCGACGCGACGACCGCGGTCGGTGTCTATCTGCCGCTCGTGATGCTCGGTCTGTTGACGTCCGTCGTCCTCTTTTATACCGGTTATCCGGTTCTGCGGGGTGCGTGGGTCAGCGTCCGAACGCGACAGCCGAACATGGATCTGCTCGTCTCGATCGCCGCAGTATCCGCGTACGGCTACAGCACGGTGGCGCTGGCGACCGGCAGCACGCACCTGTATTACGACGTCAGCGTCGCGGTGATCATGGTCGTCACGCTCGGTCGATACTACGAGGGGAAGATCCGGTCGGAGGCGACCGGCTTGCTCTCGTCGCTGACGACCGCGCGCGTTCGAAGCGCGACGAGACGAACCGACGACGGCAGGGAGACCGTTCCGGTCGAGGAGCTCGAAGCCGGGGACCGAGTCGTGGTGACGCCGGGCGAGCGGATCCCCGTCGACGGGATTGTCGTGGAGGGTGTCGCCGACGTCGACGAGTCGATTCTCACCGGTGAGTCGGTTCCAGTGACCAAACGTCCCGGAGAGACGGTGATCGGCGGTGCAGTCACCACCGACGCGGCGCTGATCGTCGAGGTCGGGCCGAACGCCGAGAGCACGGTCGATCGAATCGCCACGATGCTGTGGGGAATCCAGAGCGACTCGCCGAGCGTCCAGCGGTTCGTCGACGCGCTCGCGACGGTCTTCGTTCCAGTCGTGTTGACGCTCGGCGTCGTCGTCACCGCGTGGCAGTTCGCCACGGGTGGGACGGTCGCCGCCGCGCTACTCGCCGGGCTGACGGTGTTGGTCGTCTCCTGTCCGTGTGCGATGGGGCTCGCGACGCCGCTCGCGATCTCGGGGGGACTTCGCGACGCGCTCCGCCGCGGAATCGTCGTCGCGAACGACTCCGTCTTCGAGATCGCGCCCGACGCGGAGACGATCGTCTTCGACAAGACCGGGACGATCACCACCGGTGATATGCGTGTCACTGAAACGTTCGGTGACGAGCGGGCGCTCCGGTTGGCGGCGGCGGTCGAGCGGCGCTCGGATCACCCCGTCGCCGATGCGATCCTCGACGCTGTCGGGTCGGCCGTCGATTCCGACGCCGTCGCCGACGGCGGTGCCGTGGTCCCCTACGGGACCGACGGGATCGATTCCTCGGAGCCGCTACCCGAGATGACCGATTTCTCTCGACATCCAGGAGAGGGTGTCTCCGGAAGCGTCGACGGAAGAGTGATCGTCGTCGGGACTCCCGACCTCGTTCGGCGTCAGGTCGGGGCGATCCCCGATCGGCTCGTGGCGGCGATACGTCGAATCGAACGGGATGGCGGCCTTCCGGTCGTCGTCGGGTGGGGCGATCGAGGGCGGGGCGTGATCGCCGTGGCCGATCGGGAGCGCGAGGAGTGGGAGACGGCCGTCGAGGCGTTCGCCGATCGAGACGTCGTCGTGTTGACCGGCGATTCGGGGCCGCGCGTCGATCGATATCGGAACCATCCCTCGATCGACGAGCTGTTCGCCGGCGTCCCGCCGGAGGGGAAGGCCGAAACCGTGCGCCGGTTGGCCGCGACGTCGACGACGGTAATGGTCGGTGACGGGACGAACGACGCGCCGGCGCTGGCCGCGGCCGATCTCGGTATCGCGATGGGTGACGGCACGGCCCGGGCCGCCGACGCGGCCGACGTCGTCGTTCTCGAGAGCGATCTCACGGCACTCGAGGACGTCTTCGATCTCGCCAGCGGGACGCGTCGACGGATTCGAGAGAACGTCGGATGGGCCCTCCTCTACAACGCCGTCGCGATCCCGCTCGCCGTCGTTGGCCTCATCAACCCGCTGTTCGCCGCCGTCGCGATGGCCGCCAGCAGCCTCATCGTCGTCTCGAACTCGAGACGGCCGGTCGTTCGCGTCTCGGAGTAGTCTCCCCTCACGCCGGGACTGACCGCACGTGGCGCTGGATCCGCTCGCCGCGTTCGTCCCGGAACTCGACGGTGAACTCCTTCCCGGTCCGCGTCTCCTCGAGGGCCTCAGTCTCGATTTCGAACCCGAACGGGGGTTCCTCGACGACTGCGATCGTTTCACCGCCGGTGGTCACGACGACGTGATCGATCCCTCGGGCGTTCTCGACGTGGCAGGCGACGAGCTCGTCATCGACATCGCAGACCAGGTCACCGCCGGCGCCGGCGTCGGCGCCGGACCCCGGGACCGTCGGCGAGAACTCCAACAGCATGATCCCCGGAGTGAGTGTCCCGAAGACGACGACGAGCGCGACGAAGACGGTGAGGCTGATCTTGCTCGCGTGTCTGGCGAACGTCCGCGCCGTCCGACTCTCCGCGGTTCGGCGGAGTTTGATGGCCGTGGGGACGACGACGAAATGCGTAAACGGTCCCCAGACGATCAACAGGAAGCCGTAGGCCATCGCGTAGTGGAGCGCGGTCCACTGCGGCTTGACGGAGAGCAGTACGGCGCCGCCGGTCCACGCAAAAAAGCCCAGGAAGAGGAGCGCTGCGCTCTTGAGCCACCGCCAGATCGGCGTGTTGGCGTAGTAGACGCTCAAGAAATCCCGCCAGGTCCGTCGAACGGCGCGTCGTATCGTGGGGATCAAATGGACATGCATCGTCTCTCTGTTGAGGTATTCCGCATCGGCGAAACGAATCTCCGTGTCTCGGTTCGGGCGGTCGTCCGCCCGGTGATACTGAACCGCTCGCTGGGCGTCAGGCGCCGATCGACCACAGTTGCGTGAGCAGGAACCAGTTCAGGACGTAGAGCAGGACGAACGTCGCCATGAACACGAGACAGAGGGTGAACGTCCCCCGCATGTCGGCGGCGTGAACCGAGTCGCCGCCGTCCGAGAGTACGCCGCCGTCGGGAACCATTCCGCCGTCGTCGCCGCTCTCCAGGCGCCGCCCGAACAGCAGCGATCCCGCCGCCACCGCCAGAAACAACACGCCCGCCAGAATCGCCAGCACCGCAAAGATACCGAACAGCGTCATCAGCGGCGCCGCCGCAGACAGACTGAACTCCGTCCCCGGAATGTTCCGAACTACGCTCGAAGTCCGACGCGGCACCCCGTAGAGGATTCCCACGTACATCATCATCAGCGTCGCGATCCCCATCGCTCCCGCGTAGAAATACGGCACCAGCGACGCCGCCCGTTCCGAGATGAATGCCCGACGAAACATCGTCTTGATCACGAAAAACAACAAGCCCATGAAGGCGAGCGTCGTCCCCAGCGCGACCGTTCCGTGGAAATGTCCGACCGTCGCGAACGTGTTGTGCCAGGTCATGTTGAGCTGGAGTTGACCCATCAGGACGCCGGTGATGCCGCCGACGAAGCCGAAGAGGATGATGCTGAAGATCGTCGCCGAAAACACCGGATTCCGCCACGGCGCCGACGTCAACCAGCCGAACAGCCCGCCGCCGAACCCCCGCTGGCGACGTCCCGCCTCCAATCCAGCTGGGATCGCGAAGGCGTGGATCATACTCGCAAACGCCGCCCCGTAAAAGGCATACGAGGTGTTGAAGATCCGCCAGCCGACCGACACGCCCGGATCGACCATCAGGTGGTGAGCCGCCCCGAGGTTGATGAAGAACAGATAGAGGATAAATGCCGATCGCGATACCTTCTCGGAGACCAAGACGGCGCCACCGACGACGTGGGTGAGGAAATACCACACCGTGATCATCGCCAACAGGTTGATCTGCTGGGTCCCGTGACCGACGATCCAGTAGAGCTGCCGATAGATCCCGGTATTTATTGTCTCGATAAGTCCGAGTTGCCAGATCAGCGCGTATCCGAACGCGGCGATCCCACCGAGGATCGCCTCGACGGCGATGATGCTCGTGATGAACGCGCCGAAGACCACCAGCGGAAGCGTCTTGTCGGGCGCCCCGCGCTTTTCGAACCAGATCGTCGCCAAAAACGGCAGCGCGGCGATCGTCGCTCCGATCAGGAAGACGATCGCGCTCGCGTAGAACTCCATCGGCACGTTGAGGGGAACGTACGCCGTCAAAAGCGGTGCCTCCTGGGATCCGGAGACCGTCCAGATGGAGTAGTTGACGCCGAGTGCGCCGGCGACCATGGTGATCCAGCCGGCTTTCGCGAGTTTCGTCAGCGGAAGCTTCCGACCGAGCACCATCGGGCCGCCGACGTAGAGGATCGCGATCTCCATGAACACCATCCAGAAGATGAGGATGTTCCAGGCGTGCATGCTGAGATGTCTGTAGTAGCCGTCCTCGGGGAGGAGGCCGATCAGTTCCCAGCGGGTCGTCGCGACGGTGAACGCGAAAATTCCGCCGACGATCAGCGCGACGACGGCGGTGAGCCCGAACAGTTTGACGTGGGTTTCGACGGATCGGTGGACGTCGAGACCGGTGACCGAACAGCGACGAAACCCCTCCTCGTCGTAGTCGTTCTCGAAGAGCTGTCGGATCGTCGACACCATGTCAGTTCTCCTCCACGATGAGCGTCCCGTGCATGCCGTTGTGGCCTCGACCACAGAACTCGTTGCAGATGACGTGGTACGTTCCGGGTTCTTCGAAGGTCATCGGAACGATCCACTCGGTGTCGGGGAAGATTTGGAGGTTGATCTGTTTGCTGAGCGTCTCTTCGGGCCGGATCGAGAAGCCGTGCTGGACGTCGTAGGCACCGAGATGAATGTCGTACTCGCGGTTGGCCTCCAGAACGACGGGGAGGCCGTCCCAGTGGAATCGCAGCCCTGCGATGTAGACCGAATCGCCGGGTGGGACGAGATACCCTTCGTCGGTCTCGCCGGCGGCGTCCTTGTATTCGGCGACGGCGGCCTGGAACTCCTGTGGGTCGACGGCGTACGTTTCGCCGATGGGGTTCTGCTCGCCGAAGCGGGTGAAGCCGCTCATCCAGCCGAAGATGGCGAGCGACCAGAGACCGGCGATGCCGAGCCAGATCGACTCCCGTCGGTTGACCGGTTCGTCCCACCAGTTACCCTCCGGCGGATCGAGTGGATTTGGCACGCACGATCACCTCGGTGGAACTGAGAGGACGTCGATCAATCCCCAGCCGACGTAGACGACGAGGAAGAACGCCAGTGCGGCCGCTGCTAGTAGCCAGATCCGATTGTACAGCCGTTGCATCGTCGGGATCTGTTCGGTCGATGAACTGCTCATTGCTGGCTCACGGACGGTAATTCCAAGTGTCGATCCGTGGGAATTGCCGCGTACATGTTCGGTGCCACTGGCTTCGATCGTGGTTACGGCCTGTGCCCCCAACGGAGGCGAGTTCGCCCAAATTCAGGCGCTTCGAGCGACGCGGTCGAAGAGGATTCCGACGATCGTCTGGGGACTGTGCCGAACGAGCACGAGCAGCATGTTCGCGACGAACAGCGACACGCCGATCGCGAAGGCGATCCGACCGCCCGTCGCGACTACCGTGGACGTACCGAGGAGATCACCCGCGACGATCGTGGCCGTTCCAGCGACGAGCAAGCCGAACTCTACGGCGGCAACGCGGCCATCGTAGAGCTCGTCGATCATCGGAACGTCGCGTAGACCGAGGTGGTCGCTGTAGCGGTGAATCCAGACGATGAACGGAACGACGTGGTAGAGCGTCCCGAAGACGACGAAGCCGATGACACCGATTGCGAGCAGGTGGACGGTCCCCGGAGCACCGTACAGCGTGGTCGGATCGAGCGGCGCGCGGATCCACGCCGGTGCGGTCAGAAGCGCCCACGCGATCATCGCGAGGGAGACGACGACGTACCGGCGAAGCATCGGCGTCCACTCGACCCGCGTCTCGTACAGTCGGCGTGCGAGCAGTACGCCGATGCCGAGGACGCTGACGACGATCAGCGCGCCGCCGATGCGACCCGCCGTGGGAACGCCGAACAGTCGCCCACCGGCCAGCGAGACGACGCCGACCGGATATCCGATTTCCTCGAAGCGACGGATGTGGACGTCGATTCCGCGTAACTCCGACTGGGTGAACATCGTCGCGAGCTGGTAGAGCGCACCGATCACCGTCGTGAGCACCGCGCCGAACACCGCGACGGTCACGTGAGCCATCCGTGCCGACTCGTGGGTGACCGGTACGTTCGCGAGCGTGAACACCGGCCGCGAGAAACCGACGGCGAGCGAGAGCCCGAGCACCGAGAGGAGCAGAAAGAATCCCAACGCGACTGCGAAATGCCGCTCCGTCACGTCCCACGGACGGACGCCGAGTAGCGTCCGGGCGACGTTGTAGACGAACAGCCAGAAGCCGCACAGAACCACTGCGCCACCGAGCCACGGGGCGGCGCCGAGGACGAGCGCCCCGACGAATCCGACTAACCCTCCGGCGACGAGCCACAGCTGTACCGTCGCGATCCGCCTCGAGTGTAGCTCAGTCCCGGACCACACCGGAACGAACTGCGTCATTGCCCCCATGATCGTGACGCAGACCCATCCCGCGAGTAGCAGGTGGACGTGGACGAGCGGGAGCGACCCTCCGGTAGTTGCGAATCCGTTGGTCGCTCCGGAGAGCACGCCAGCGAGGAGAAATCCGAGCCCGACGACGAAATGCCGTAGTGGAACCGTCATCGGCGGGCCGCGGTCCGTGTCGATACCAGCCGGAATTGCAGCCATGGTCGCTGATACGATTCTACGGTCCGTTCGTATACTCGCGAACATCTTCGTCCCGAGCCGATCAAAACGAGGGTTTGAGGGTGTCGGGGAACTCCGACTCGATGTCCGATTCGACGGCGGAAACGGTGCCGGTTTCGAGATACGTCGATTCGAGGTCAGTCAACGTCTCGTTGATCGCGTCGCTGTATTGGTGCATCGGCGCGACGCGGACGCGGACGAGGTCGTAGTCGTGACGATCCGAGAGGCCGTTCCACGCCCGGAAGGAACCGACTGCGAGCGTGTGCGCCTGCGGACAGAACGGCGTCGTCGGCGAAAACTCCGCCCGGAGGACTGCCGGATCGTCCGCCTGCTCGGCGTACCGATAGCCCGCGTCGGGGTGGCGCCTATCGAGATTCAGCCGCGCGAGGTTGTAGCCGAACGTCGCGTCGTAGACCGTTCGCCGTTCGAACAGCTCCCTGGCCGTCTCGTGGAATTGGACGTGTTCCCCGTCGGTCAATACGCCGTGACCTTCGAGAAACGGCCCCGGCTCCGGAAGCGTTGCCGGGACGAACGAGCCGTCGTCGTCGAATAGCTCCTCGTCGGTACCGAAGATCGAGCGGAGTCCGGACATGGGCGAACGTTGGTCCGATCCGGACCTATGGCTACGGCCGGACATGTTCGAGACGTCGGCTACTCGTCGAGCAGCGGTCGGATCGAGTTGCCGACGACGATCGTACTCGAGGCGGCCATCGCGACCGCAGCGAGGAGCGGGTTGAGCAGTCCCGAGATCGCGAGCGGAATCGCGATCCCGTTGTAGACGAACGCCCACGCGAGATTCTGTTTGATCCGGCCGTTCGTCCGCTCGGCGATCGCGAACGTCTCGCCGACCGATCGCAACTCGTCGGTGACGATGACGGCGTCCGCCGCGTCGGTCGCGAGCTTCGTGCCGCTCCCGAGGGCGATGCCGAGATCGGCCGCGGCCAGCGCCGGCGCGTCGTTCGTCCCGTCGCCGACCATCGCAACCGTGCCGCGACGGCGAAGCCGGCGGATCGCTTCAGCCTTCCCCTCCGGCGGGACGCCGGCGAACAGCTCGTCGACGCCGTCGACGTCCCGGAATCGGTCGGCGCTTCTTCCCTCGTCGCCGGTGAGCACAACGACGTCCCGTCCGTCCGACAGCGTCTCGACGGCCTCCCTGAACGCAGCTCGCGGTCGGTCGGTCACGACGATCACGCCCCGCCCTCGATCGCCCCACCCGACGACGACCGGGATATCGCCCGCTCGACGAGCGTCCTCGATCCGCCGCTCGATCTCGGCATCGAGGCCAAAGCCGCGACGCCGAAGGAGCTCGGGATGGCCGACGACGACGTTCGTTCCGTCGACGGGGGCACTGACGCCACGCGCGTCTCGATCGAACGCGTTCGGATCGGCGACCGTTCGCGTCCCGCCATCGGTGACCGCGGATCGTCGGTCGTCGAACGTCGCGTCGGCGTGTTCGACGATCGCCGACGCGATCGGATGCTCGGAGAGCGCTTCGACGGCCGCGGCGCGGCGAAGCAGCTCGTCCGGGCGGTCGGCGTAGACGGACGCGACGGACATCGATCCCTCCGTGAGCGTCCCCGTCTTGTCGAGGACGACGACGTCGACGTTCGGCGCGTCCTCGAAGACGCTCTCGGTTGCGACGACGATCCCGCGTTCGGTGGCCGCTCGGAGCCCCGAGGCGATCGCGAGCGGCGTCGCGAGCCCGAGCGCGCACGGACAGGAGACGATGAGCACCGTCAGTCCGAGCAAAAGCGCCGTCGTGAACGGAGCCCCACTGAGGAGGAGCCAGCCGGTGACGATCGTCGCCACGACGATCACGAGTGGAACGAACACGGTCGCGAGTTTGTCCGCCAGTCGCTGGACGCCGGGGGAGCTGCTCTGGATCGACCAGAGCAGTTCGACGAGTCGGTCGACCGTGCTCTCGGCGTCCGGACCGACCTCGACGACCAGCGCCGCATCGGTGACGACCGTTCCGCCGCGGGCGTGGTCCCAGACCGCCTTCTCCACCGGGTGAGATTCGCCGGTGACGAGCGATTCGTCGACCGCCGCAGCGCCCTCTACGACGGTTCCATCGAGGGGGATCCGCTCCCCTGGCCGAACGAGCAGCTTCGTCCCCGGCTCGACGTCCGCCACTGGGACGACGTCCCCGCTCTCGAGGAGGCGAGCCTCCGCTGCCTGCTGGGCTGTCAGTTCCGAGAGCAGATCCACCGCCCGCCGCTTGATCGTCCCCTCGTAATACGTCCCGGCGGTCACGACGAGGACGATCGCCACGCTCACGTCGAAGTAGAGATCGGTCCGACCGACGACCATCGCGAGCGTGCTGTACGCGTAGGCACTGAGGGCGGCGATCGAGACGAGCAGATCCATGTTCGGAACGCCGGCGCGGAGGCTGACGACCGCTCCGCGGAGGATCGGCCACCCGGTATAAAAGAGAACGAACGACGACATCAGCCAGATGTTCGCGACGACGTAGCGGCCGTCGTAGCCGCCGAACTCGACGATCGGATCGTAGCCGAAGTAGGTGGGATAGAGGAAGATTGCGTACCACACCATCACCATCATCCCGAACAGACCACCGCCGACGAGGAACTTCGCGAGTTCGCCGCCGCGGCTCGCGTCCGAGCGTCCGTGGCTGCGGTCGTGAGCCGTGTAGCCGTAGCCGGAGAGTAGCTCCGGGAGCTCGCTCTCCTCGACGACGTCGGGATCGTAGACGACTCGAACGGTGTCGGTGGCGTAGCTCGCCGCGACGCCGTCGACGCCGTCGATCCCAGCGGATCGCCCTTCGATGAACGCCTCACACGTCGTGCAGTGCATCCCCTCGACCGTGAGGAACGCACTTTCGCCATCGGTCACCGCACTCGTCCGCTCCGTGTCGCGTTCGCCCTCGACAGCGTCCCGGATCGCGGCCGCTTCGACGTCGGGAACGTCGCCGAGCGCCCGCTGTACCTCGAGACAGCCGCGACAGCAGAACGATCCCTCGACGTCCTCGCCGGTGATCGGTGTCGCCGGGACCGGAAGGCTACAGAGCTCACACTCCGGATCGGCCGTCGCTTCCTCGTGCCGAGATCTTCCTGACATTCGATTACTCGTTCCTCGCGAGCCGTGTTGCGGTCGGAACGGTTACGCCGACGTCCCGTCGTGTCCGTGATCGTCGTCGATGGGCTGCATCGCGACGTACAGCGCGACGAAGACGATAACGACGTTGATCGCCGCGAAGACGCCGGCGGTACCCGAAAGAGTCAGCGCGTACCACGCGACGGGGAGAAGTGCGAGCAGTCCGAGAGCGACGACCTGGTGTGGGCCGAGCTGATCGACGTCCATGTGGGCGTCGTACGGCAACTCGACTAATAGTGGGTCGGTGGATTCTCAGTTGCTGGGAATCCCTAGAGCGAATTTGAAAACCCCCGTCCAAGCGATGGTGTATGACTGAGCTGGAGCGCGAAATCGGCCACGACGAGTACGATCCGATCGGGACCTTGGCCCTGATAGCGGTCTACTCCGCGATACTGGTCGTCATGTGGCTGTTCATGTACTTCGTCGAATTCCTCGGGAACGATCTGACTGTCGTGGGGGTGATCGGATGAACATTCACACCTACGAGAAACTCTGGTTGGCCGCCGCGATGGTGCTCATCGTCGGGTTCATCGCGACGATCACGTACGGCTCCGTCGGCGTCGGCGTCGCCATGATCGACGACTCGGAGGCGACGCTCGATCCGAACGATCTGGGCGAGGACGAGCGATTCGCCGAGCCACGAGTCGAACACGTCGGCGACAACGAGTACGAGGCATACGTTGTCGCCCGTCAGTTCATCTTCCAACCGAACCCGATCGAAGTACCGGCAGGGAGTACGGTGACGTTCTACGTTACCAGTGCCGACGTCATTCACAGCTTCAGCATCGTCGGCACCAACGCGAACACGATGGTGATCCCGGGCGAGGTTGCGACGATGACCGTCGAAATCGACGAACCCGGCGAGTACGGGATCCTCTGTAACGAATACTGCGGTGCCGGTCACCACGACATGGAAGGATTGCTGATCGTCCACCCCGAAGACGAGTTCGACCTGGAGGGTGAGGAATGAGCGCCTACGTCGACCAGTTCCCGGCCGAAGCCAGGATCGTTCGCGCCGCCTTCTGGAGTTCGTTCATCGCACTCGGCGTCGGCGGGCTGCTCGGCCTGGTGCAGGTTCTCCACCGGACGGACGTCGTTCGGTTCATGAGCGGCGCCGACTACTACACCGTGCTCACGCTCCACGGCGTGTTGCTTGCGATCACGTTCACGATCTTCTTCCTCGTCGGCATCTTCACGTGGGCGATCACGACGAGTCTCGATCGGGGTCTCGAGAACCTCCGATTCACCTGGCTCTGGTACGGGCTGATGTCGGTCGGGACGGTGCTGGCTGCGATCCCGATTCTCGCCGGCTTCGTCGGATCGGTCGACATGAGCGCGAGCGTCCTCTTTACCTTTTACGCACCGATGCAGGCGCACCCGCTGTTCTACCTCGGCCTGACGATCTTCGTCGTCGGGACGTGGCTCGCCGGCGCCGACTGGTTCCGGACGTGGTTGGTCTGGAAGCGCGAGCACCCAGACGAACGGATCCCACTGCCGACGTTTATGGTGCTGACGACGATGCTGTTCTGGTATCTCTCCAGCCTCGGCGTTGCGCTGTCGATTCTGCTTTTCCTTCTGCCCTGGTCGCTCGGCATCTGGGAGCAGGTGAACGCGTTGCTGACGAGAACGCTCTTCTGGTATTTCGGCCACGCGGTCGTCTACTTCTGGCTGATGCCAGCCTACATGATGTGGTATCTCATGCTACCGAAGATCTCCGGTGGGAAACTGTTCAGTGATCCCCTGGCCAGAGTGGTGTTCGTGCTCTTTTTGATCCTCTCGACGCCGACCGGGATTCACCACCAGTATCTCGATCCCGGGATCGCGGAGGGGTTCAAGTTCATCGTGATGACGAACACGTTCTTCCTCCTGTTGCCGAGTTTGCTCACGGCATTCACCGTCGTCGCGAGCATGGAGCACGGTGCTCGACAGCGCGGCGGAACGGGGTATTTCGGCTGGCTGAAGGCGCTCCCGTGGCGCGACCCGATCTTCACGGGGATGGCACTCGCCGGTCTGATGTTCGCCGCGGCCGGCTTCTCGGGGATGATCAACGCCGGGATGAACATCAACTACCTCGTTCACAACACGTTCTGGGTCGTCGGTCACTTCCACCTCACCGTCGGTACGGCGGTCGCGCTCACGTTCATGGCCGCCAGTTACTGGTTCATCCCGCAGGTGACCGGCAAGCGGCTGTGGAACAAGTCGGTCGCGCTCTGGCAGGTGCTGCTGTGGTTCGTCGGCATGACGTTCATGTCGAACGCGATGCACCGCGCCGGTCTGCTGGGCGTTCCACGGCGAACCGCCGAACCCCAGTACGCCGGCTTCGAGTTCGAGGCCGGGCTCGGATCGGTCGCGGAGCTCGACGCACAGATCGCACTCGGGGGGACGCTGCTTTTCGTCTCCGTCGTGCTGTTCCTCGCGAACGTCGTCATGACGGCCGTCGGCGACCGCATCGACGACCTCCCGGATAACGAGTACGCCGACACGCTCTCGGGAGCCGACGACGCGCCGCTGGTGCTGGACAACCTCAAGCTGTGGACCGCGATCGCGGTCGTGCTCGTGATCCTCGCGTACACGCTGCCGCTTCTCTCGATCATCGACCGGGGCGGCGTGTTCGGTCCTGGCGGCGGCGCGTTCCCGATGGTTGCCGAGTCGCTCCGACTCGTCGTCGTGGCTGCGGTCGACGCGGGGGTGATCGGCTGATGCGCATCTCCCGCGCCGGACTGCTCGTCGTCATCGCGATCATGATTCCGATACTCGTCGAGCTCCGGACCGTACTGGCGTATTTCAGTGTCAGTATCTCCGTCATGGAGACCGTCCTCATCGGAGCACTCGCCGTCGGTGCACTCGTCCTCTGGGCCGTCTTCCCGTCGACCGATACCAACAGACCGAACGGGGAGTGACGACGGAATGAACCGACGAAGCTACCTCGGTACACTCGGATCGGTGGGGGTCGCCGCGACGGCCGGCTGTCTCGATGCGGTCGCACTCACCGACGACAGCCGGACGGCACTCTCTCCCCCCGAACAGCCGCGGGGCGAGCCGATCCACCCGACCCACGACGACGAGTTTCCGCCGTTTCGACTCATGGATCCGATCGCCGACGCCGAGATCTCGCTCGAGGGACTCACCGGCGATCGGGCGTTCGTGATGACGTTCATCTACACGTCGTGCACCGAACAGTGCGGAACGCTCGTCCGACTCCTCCAGCTGATACAGGAGGACGCCCGCGAGCGTGGCTACGGCGACGACGTCGCACTGCTCGCGATGACGTTCGATCCCGAGACGGACGGGCGAGACGAGCTCCGGGAGTACGGCGAGCTGTTCGGCGTCGATCTCGAGGCCGGGAACTTCCACTTCCTCCGGCCGGAGAGCAACGACGAGGCGCTCGAGATCATCAACGAGCGGTTCGGCGTCCCGGCCGAGTTGGACGACGTGGGGGATCACGATCACAACCACGACGACCACGATCACGACGATCACAACCACGGCCACGGAATCCACTACTACATGCTCTTTATCGTCAACGAGGAGGGGATCGTCGAGCGCTCCTACCCGAACGTCGTCGACAGCCGCGAAGAGACGAGACCGAAGGCGATCATCGAGAGCGTCCGGACGGTGGTGGAGTAGCGTGCGTCGTCGCGATGTCGTCGCCGGAATCGTCGGCGTCGGGGCACTCGGCAGCGCCGGCTTCACTGCCGTCTACGGACTCCCCACGAGTTCCGAGGGCGAGGATCGACGACACGAGCCGATCGATCTCGAAACCGTGGCCGCGACCGGCAGCGATGCGGGAACGGTCACGGTCCCCACCGAGAGCGGAGTGACGTTCGTGGATCTGTTCGCGACGACCTGCGACGTCTGTCGGGAGCAGATGCCAACCCTCGGCGAACTACACGACCGGTACGGCGAGGAGATGACGTTCGTCTCGGTCACGAACGAGCGGGCGCAGTTCGTCGACGACGATGCGCTGGCGGCGTGGTGGGATGACCACGACGGCCGGTGGACGCTCGCTCGGGATCCCACGTCCGAACTCATCGTCCACTACGGCACCTCGACGCCGACCGCCGTCCTCTTCGATTCGGCCGGCAACGTCGTCTGGGAGGATACCGGACGGAAGTCACTCGAGGAGTTCGAGGCAAACGTTCGGCCGGTCCTCGAGCGCGAGCGGGCGTGAGCGAGCGATGGTAACCGCGCTGGATCTACTGTTCGCACTCACAGCCGGTTTCGGGACGTTCTTTTCGCCGTGTGCGTATCCGCTCTTACCGGGCTACGTCGGCTACTACGTGAGTCAGACCGAGGGGACGGGACGGTCGCTCGGCGGACCGCTTCTCCGCGGGATCACGGCTGGCGTCGGAATATTCCTCACGTTCGCCGTTTCGATCGGTCTCGTCTTTACGGTCGGCTACCACACAGTCGCCGGCATCGAGCTACTCGAACCGATCGTCGGAGTCGCGTTGCTCGTCCTCGGCGCGCTCGTCGCTGTCGACCGTGCGCCGTCGCTCTCGGTCCCGCTTCCGAAGCGTCGTTCGAGCGTGCTCGGCTTCGGCGTCTTCGGTGCTGGCTACGCGGTCGCGGCGATCGGCTGCGTTGTACCGCTCTTCGTCGGCGTCGTCGGACGGGCGCTCGCGCTACCGACCGGCGGCGCACTCCTCGTTCTCGGTACGTACGTCGGTACCGTGCTGGTGTTGATGGTCGCGCTGACCGTCGTGGCGGGTGTCGGCGTCGCCACCGGGGCGGGTCGACTCTCCGCCCGAGCTTCCCTGCTCAAACGGGCCGCAGGAGTGGTGATGGTTGCAGCGGGAATCGGACAGCTGGCGGTCGCGGGCGTCGTCTGATCGCGGAGATATTCGCCCAAACCGTTTTGCGCACGGACTCCGCAGTTCACCCGATGAGTGGGCTCGAACGCCACGAGGTTCCGGACGACGTCGACGGTGACGAGTGGCGGCTCCGGATAACGGGCGCGGTCGAACGTTCCGTGGAGCTGTCCGAACGCGATCTCGAAGCGTACGCGATGGAGACGTTTACGTCCGATTTCGACTGTATCGCGGGATGGACGGCGGCGGGGCTCTCGTGGAGGGGAGTTCGCGTCGGGACGCTTCTCGATCGCGCGACGCCGACGGCCGACTGCCGATACGCGCTCGTTCGTGCAGCGGACGGGGAGTACGCCTGTTCGTTCCCGCTGGATCGTCTCCGGAGCGCAGTTCTCGCCGTCGAACTGGACGGCGAGCGGTTGCCACTCGAACACGGCGGCCCGGCCCGGTTAGTTCCGACGGCGACCGACGCCGATTGCTGGGAGTCGATCAAGTGGGTCGAGGGTATCGAACTCCACCGTTCCGAGCCGGCGGCGTCCGACACCGCGAAAGCGACTGCGCTCTCCCGGATCGATGCGCAGTAACGTCTCGAAGTGGGAGCGTCGGTTCCGGAACCGGGAGTATCCCACCGATCCCGAGCCGTCGGCGGTGCTCCGCCGATACCTTCCGAGCTGTCCGGATGGGCGCGCACTCGACGTCGCGACTGGAACCGGACGGAACGCCGTCTTCCTCGCGGAACGGGGATACGAGGTCGACGCGATCGACCAGTCCCGCGCCGGGTTGGAGATCGCCCGAGAGACGGCGACCGACCGTGGCGTCGAGAGAAGGATCGAATGGATTCAGGCCGACCTCTCGAGACACGTCTTTCCGCCGTCGACGTACGACCTCGTCACGATCAGCTTCTATCGGCCGGTCGATCGACTGCCCGACATCAAGGCGACGCTGCGCGACGGTGGCGTGCTGTTCGTACAACACCACCTTCGGTCCTCGAAACCGACCGAATCCGGCTCGAGCGACGATCGGTACCGGTTCGCGGCCAACGAACTGCTCCACGCCGCGATCGATCTGACCGTACTCTACTACGCGGAGCGAGGCGGCGTCCGGGACGACGGCCGCCGAAGCGCCACCGTCGAGTTGCTCGCACGGAACTCCTCGGGGACAAACCAGACGTATCCCCGTATCGAGGAGTGAGTTCAGTCGATGCGTCGGGCGAGCACCAACAGCGCGTCGCTCGTCTCGATCGCCTTCGGCGACAGTTCGTGTCGGCCGTCGACCCGGACGACGTCCCCGGTTTCGATCGTCTGCGTCTCGTCGTCGACATCCAGTTCCAACCGCCCCGAACGGAGATAGAGGACGACTCGGCGCTCCGGATGGGTGTGCGGCTCGACGCGCTCGCCGGCGTCGAGCTGTAGCCGGATTACGACCGGTTCGCCGCCGTCGAACGGTCGGGCGTGCGGTGCTGCAGTCAGTTCGTCGAGGGATCTGCGCTCGATCATCGTTTCTTCGGGGGAATCGTTTTGACGGCTATCTCCAACATACGCGCGATCGTTCGCGCCGCGCACGGCTCGCTGTTGTCGCGAACATCTTCGGGAGCGTCACACCAGTACGGCCTCGACGAGGATCCCAACGAGGACGCCGCCCAGATAGACGTTCGAGGCGACGAAGCTGCGGTAGGTCGCCGCTGGCGTGTCGAGACGGTACTGCTGGACGATACTGAGGAGGAAGATGGCACCGGCGAGAACTGCGATAGCCGCGTAGATCGTGCCGAACTCGACGGTAACTCCGAGATAGACGGCGACCGCGAGGGTGGAACCGAACCAGAAGACGATCCGGCGACGTGTGGCCGCGATCCCTCTCTCGACCGGGACCATCGGGTAGGACGCGCGGGCGTAATCGTCGCGATAGACGATCGCCAGGTTGTAGAAGTGAGCCGGTGTCCAGCAGACGACGAGTGCAGCCAGAAGCAACGCCGGGAGACCGACGCCGTTCGTCACCGCGGCCCAGCCGATCACTGCCGGTAGGGCACCGGAACCGCCACCGATTACGGTGTTCCACGCCGTCGTCGGCTTCAGGACGACCGTGTAGACGACACTGTAATAAACGATAGCTGCGAGCGTGAGGACCGCGGCGACCACGTTGACGAGCGCGACGAGAATCACCATCGAGGCGACGCCGAGCGAGAGCCCGAACGCCGTCGCTCGACGCGGACTGACTTGGTGCGTCGCGACCGGGCGTTCGGTGGTCCGCTCCATCCGTCGGTCCCTGTCGCGCTCGTAGACGTGATTGAACGTTCCCGACGCCCCGACAGCGAGCACGCCGCCGGCGAGCGTCGCCACGACGGTTACGCCGTCGATCGACGCGCCGGTCGCGACAGCCAGCGCCATCCCGGCGAGTGCGAGCAGACAGAGGAGCCACATCAATCGCGGTTTCGTGAGCGCGACGTAGGCCCGGACGCGATCGCGGAGCGTTGGGTGGCGGTCCAGAATCGGCGAGGTCGTCACCGCGTCGTCGGTCGGTGCAGATTCGGTGGGGACTCCGCTCTCGTGTTCGAGTTGCCAGACGAGCGTCAACAGGAGGAGACCGAACACGGCGACGCCGCCGAGCAGGTGTAGCTGGTCGACGGGCGCTCCGACGTTGAGGGGGATCGTCCCGACGGCGTGTGCCATCCCGAGGAGTCCCTGTATCGGGACGATGGCGACCGCTACGGCGGTTCCGAGCCGGACTCTACTCGGCGCGTCACCGAGAAAGACGCCGACGGCGGCGACGACGAGCAATCCCCAGACTGTCGCGGCCGCGACGTAGTGTGCCCCCGCAACGACCGGCGTGCCGCCGGTGGCCGCGGTCGTCGCACCGAAGGCCACCGCGACGTACGTACCGAGAACTGCAGCGGTCAGTAGTCCCGAAGGACGAACCCCTCTCATACTCCGGCATAAACCGGCCGCCGTCCCGTCGGTTGTGGCGAATATGTTCGGACCGCTGTGGTGACGCTCCCCGGGCGAACATCATCGGGAAAACGGACTGAGTCGTTCGGCGATTTGTCGAACGTATGTCGGAGCACAGTCGCGGTCGGACGGCCGAGCCTCGTTCGGAGAGCAGACGACCACAGATCGGTGTTGTAGGGGCGTAGCGCAGAGATGATCTCCATCAGTAAACTGCTCTGTGGACTGGACGCCGAGAGCGACGGTCTTCGGTACGACGCCGCTACGGAGTCCACAGAGCCGCAGATCGCCGACCGGTATCAGCGTCGACCGGTCGTCGTCTGGAACGTCACGAAGCAGTGTAACCTCTACTGTCAGCACTGTTACGCCAGCGCCGATCGGGAAGTCGCCCCCGGAGAGCTGAGGACGGCCGAGGGAAAGCGGTTGCTCGACGAGCTCGCGGGCTACGGCGTCCCGGTCGTCCTCTTTTCGGGCGGCGAACCGCTCGTTCGGGAGGATCTGGTCGAACTCGTCGACTACGCCGACGATCGAGGCATTCGACCGGTGCTCTCGACCAATGGGACGCTCATCACGCCGGAGACGGCGACCGAACTCCGAGAGGCCGGCCTGAAATACGCGGGTATCTCCGTCGACGGTATGCCCGAGCGGAACGACCGATTCCGTGGTCGCGAAGGCGCGTTCGACGCGGCCGTTCGCGGGATCGAGGCCACCCTCGAAGCGGGAATAAAAACCGGACTCCGATACACGATCACCGAGCGGAACGTCGCGGATCTCGAGGCTGTCGTCGAGCTGTTACACGAGATCGGCGTCGATCGGTTCTGCTTTTACCACCTCGATTACGGTGGTCGTGGCGCCGACATCTCCGACGTGGACCTCGATCCGCTCGAAAAGCGAACGGCGGTCGAGACGCTCTGTGAGTTGACGCGCGCCTACTACGATCGGGGGGAGGCGATCGAGACGCTGCTGGTCGGCAACTACGCCGACGCCGCGTTCCTCGTCGAGTACGTGGCCGCGGAGCTCGGTCGAGAGGCCGCGACGGCAGTGTACCGGAAGCTCCAGCGCAACGGCGGCGACCCGGCGGGCGAACGCGTCGCCGACGTCGACTACCAGGGGAACGTCCATCTCACTCAGTTCTGGCAGGGGTATTCGCTCGGCAACGTCCGCGACCGACCCTTTAGTGCGATCTGGGACGACGAGGCGAATCCGTTGCTGACTCGGCTCCGAGAGCGGGAGAGCCACCTTTCCGGACGGTGTGTCGACTGCAGTTATAAGGGAATCTGCCGCGGCGGCTCGCGACTCCGCGCGCTCGCGGTCCATGGCGACATCGACGCCCCGGATCCGCAGTGTTATCTCACCGACGAGGAGATCGAATCGCCGCCACCGATCGAGCCAGCCTCGCCGGCCGGCTGATCGGAGGAGTGAATCTACGTGCTCGTGAGAGATCGATTCGGAAGTGGCCCGTCGTAGGCCTCCGGAACGTAGCTGCAGAGCGGATCGCTCTCGAGCGGATCGCCGGTGTAGGCGTACGCTCTCGACCGACTCCCACCGCAGACGTGCCGGAACTCGCAGGCTCCGCACTTCCCTTCGAGGGCGTCGCAGTCCCGCAACGTCTCGAACAGCGTCGACTCGCGGTAAATGTCGACGACACCCCGGTCCCGGACGTTCCCGGCCGATTCCGGGAGGAATCCCGAGGGGTAGACCTCGCCCGTGTGACTCACGAACGCGAACCCGTTTCCGGCCGTGATTCCGGTGCGGCGGCCGATCCCGTCCGGCGGCGTGGCGTCGGCGCCGGCGTCGCTGCGACGTCGCTGGAGTGCGACGCGTCGGTAGTGCGGCGCCTCGGTCGTCTTGACGCCGAACGATGAGGCCTCGTTTACTTCGGCGAGCCACTCCATGACGCGCTCGGCCCGCTCGGGAGCGATCGGTTCGAGCAGCCGACCGCGACCGACCGGAACCAGGAAAAACACCGACCACAGCACCGCCTCGAGCTCCGAGACGAGTTCGCGGATCCGGGGGAGTTCCGAGACGGTTTCCGCACAGACGGTCGTGTTTATCTGTAAGGGTAGCCCGGCGGCGTTCGCGGCGCGAGCGGCGCCGATCGTCTGCTCGAAACTCCCCCGTTCCCCCCGGAACGCGTCGTGGCGTTCGGCCGACGCGCCGTCGAGGCTCAGTGCCATGCGGCGGACCCCGGCCTCTTGGAGCGATCGGATCGACTCGGAGGTGAGCGAAGCGGTCCCACTCGGCGTCAGCGTCATGAGCAGTCCCCGGTCGACGCCGTACTCGATCAGCTCGTGGACGTCGTCGCGGTAGAGTGGGTCGCCGCCGGAGAGGACCACGAGCTGGTTTTCGCCGAACTCCCGCGCGGCGTCGAGTAACCGCTTCCCCTCGGCGGTCGACAACTCCTCCGGATGCCTGTTCGGCCTGGCCTCCGCACGGCAGTGCTTGCAGGCCAGATCGCACGCCTGCGTCAGTTCCCAGATGAGGACGAACGGCCGCTCGCTCGTGTCGACGGCGCCCGGCCTCATCGTGATTCGACGTGAACGCGCGTCACGTGGCCGCCGCACCCACACCGTTCGACGTATTCGACGTCGGCCCGGTTCTCGAACGCCGCCTCGAGCGGGCCGTACAGATACTGTTCTGGATGGCCGTGGTCGCCGTGGGTGACGAGGTTGACGTGGTTCCCCGGCGTCGTCCGTTCGATCGCCTCGATCGCGTGCTCGACGAGTAATCCAGGGTCGACCGCGTACTGTGGCGTTTCGAGGTTGGCCGACCACGAGTTGTCGTGTACTCGATCGGTGACCGGTTCGACGCCCTCGACGTCGCGAGTACTGTTCGACATACGGCTCGAACTCCGACGCCCATCCCGGAAAGCGACCCGCCGAACATCTTCGGAGTTCGGACGAACCGAACATTATCGGGGAAAGCCACTGCTCCGTTCGGAACCGTCTGTCGACAATGCCGTCGCTCGCGACCTACCTCGACCGAACGAGTGCGCCCGCTGATCGACCGAACGAGACGCTGGACGTGCGGGAGCTGCCGCCGCCGAAACCGCTCCAGGAGACGCTCGAACTGCTCGCGGAGATCGACGACGACACCGTCCTCGTTCAGCTGAACGATCGAGCGCCGCAGCACCTCTATCCGAAGCTCGAGGACCGCGGCTACCGGTACGAGACGATCGACGACGACGGGACCGTCGTGACGATCGTCTGGCGAACGTGACGACGTGTCGATCGGTGCCTCCGGACTAGGCTTCCGTCACAGAACTCGATTGACCGGGTCCGCCCCCGCGTCGATCCGTCGGACGCTCTCGCGGACGATCGCCGCGACGTGGCGATAGTAGTCCCGACTGAGCCCGCCGGCGTGGGGGGAGACGATGACGTCGTCCATCGTCCACAGCGGGGACGTCTCCGGAAGCGGTTCGGTCTCGAAGACATCGAGCGCCGCCCCGGCGATAACGTCGTCCCGTATCGCGTCGACCAGCGCCGACTGGTCGACGACGTCGCCGCGGGCGACGTTTATGAGGTACGCGTCGTCGTCCATCGCCGCCATCGCCTCCGCGTCGATCAGCTTCCGGGTTTCGTCGGTCAGCGGGACCGCGAGCACGACGAATCGGGCCCCGGAGATCGCCTCGTGAAGCTCGTCAATCGGGTAGATCCGGTCGACGCCCGGTTCGGGCGTTGGCGTTCGACGGACGCCGACGACGTCGAGATCGAGCCCCGTCAGTCGGTGGACGATCCCACGTCCGAGGCTGCCGAGGCCGACGACACAGGCGCCCTCTCCAGCGACCGTCCACGCGTCGTCCCACCCGAGAGGTGACCACTCCCTCCGATCCTGGTTTCGAACGTGAACGTGGAGTCGTCGCGACAGTGCGAGGACGTACGCCGCCACCATCTCGCCGATCGCGTCGCCGTGGATCCCCGTGCTGTTCGTGAGGACGACCCCCTCTGCTCGGAACCGATCCCGAGGGAAGCGATCGATCCCCGCCTGAATCGAGTGGACCCACTCGAGATCGAGGAACGCGTCGTAATGTTCGAGCGTGACCACCGCCTGACACTCCGACAGCGAGTCGGAGCGGCCGGTCACCTGCGTGACCGTCGCCGACAGTCCATCGAGCGCTTCGAGCAGTTTCTCTGGCGGAAATACGGCCGAGACGGATTCGTCGATGCCGATCCGATCAACGTGCATGTCTGACGGTTTCACGCCTCCGCCCTAACAGTTTCTGCGGGTCGATTTCTGGGACGTCACTCTTCGACGATACAGTAGGCGTGGCCGGGGACCTCCGTCGTGGTCTCTTCGTCGTCGTCCCAGTAGCCGGAGACGACGGCGCGCTCGGCGTAGTAGATACGTCCGTCGCGGGGTACCGGCTCGCTCGTGACGTGGCCGTTGTGCTCGAGGAACCAGCGCAGTTCCCCCGTCTCCTTCTCGAGTGCGCACATCTCCGCCGCCGTCGTGCCGGCCAGAACCGCGTCCGCAGTCACCGTTACCGCCCCCATCACGCGCCCCTGAACGTTCGTCGCCCACAGCGCTTCGCCGGTGTCTGCGTCGAGGGCGTAGACGTGCCAGTCGTCGCTGCCAACGTAGACGACGCCTGCCTCAGGATCGATCGCGGGTGCGGACATGACGATGTCGTCGGTCTCGAACGACCACTGTTTGGTTCCGTCTTCGAGGTCGACGCGGTAGACCTTCCGGTCCCACGAGCCGACGAAGGCGCTCCCGTCGTACGTCGCGATCGGTCCCTTGACGTCGCCGTCCGTTTCGAACGACCACGTAAATTCCAGGGAGGGAAACTCCCAGCAGTAGAGTAGCCCGTCGTTCGAGCCGGTCAGCAACCGCTCGTACTCGGGGTGGATCGCCACCGTCGGATGTGGCATGTCGACGATTCGGTCGTCGCTGAACAGCGGCATGCCGCTCTCGGCGTCGAACACCCACAGTTCACCCTTCTTTTCGGGGTGACGGTGCTCGACGACGACGTAGAGGTAGCCGTCCCAGTAGCCGGCGCTCGACCCGATCGCGACCGAGCCGGTCATCACGTCGGTTCGCCACAGCACTTCACCGGACTGGACGTCGAAGGCGTACATCGCGGCGTCCTGTCCGGCGTTTGCGCCGTCGTAGCCGCCGATATAGGCGACCCCGTCGACGATGACCGGCGTCGCGTGGAACCCCTGTCTCGTCGCTCGCGTCTGGGTGGTCCACCGATGTTCGCCCTTCGGCGTCATCGCGTGCATCCGTCCGGTGTCGGCCGGGATCAGGATGGTCTCCCCGTCCGGTGTGGGGAGCGGACTCGACTTCGCGGCGTTGTGACCGATGTAGTTGACCGGAAGCTGCCAGTTGACCGAGACGGCGTCGGGAACCGTCTCGTCGGGGTAGTATCCCAACCGTCGAAGCCCCCCTCGAAACATCGTGACGGCGTCGTCGTCGGGATAGGTCCGATCGTACGGTAGCAGCTCCGGATCGAAGGAGTTCTGGTCTACGTCGTAGCCACCGCGGCTCGTCAGAGGAGTCGTACATCCGGCGAGAGCTACAGTCGCGGCCGCTCCGGCACCGACGAGAAACCCCCGTCTCGTCGTGTCGGAACCACGGAATCCGTCAGACCCAGCCATCCCAGCCATCGACAGCGGTGGGTTGGTCACTGAAAAGGATATGTGCTTCGCTCGGAGGTGAACGCCGAACCACCGCGAAGAACCGAAAGCTACGCGAGTCGACGGCCTCTACACGACCGGCATGATGCTGATCGAGTTCACGTGTCACGACTGCGACGACTCGTTCGAAGCTGACGTCGAAAACCGGTGGGAAACGTACGAGTTCACCCGGTGTCCAGTGTGCGGTAGCGCCCGAACGACGCTGAAGCCGAACGCCGAATGATCGCCTCAGGCCGTCGGTAGCGGGCGTATTCACCGATGATCAGTTAGCTCGTGAACGATCTCCTTCGTCTGGTCGCCGAGCGAGACGTGTTCGTCGACCACGAGCACGTTCTGCGGCGTCGGGGGCACCGGCCGCTCGGCCTTCAGTCGTCCGACCGACCACCCCAGCTCTCGGAGTTCGCGCCGACTCTTATACGTCAGTCGCACCGGCTCTCACCTCGCGGTCGTTTCAGTCCACACCCGGCTCCGGTCGATCTGAACCGGCCACGGATGGTCTGGTTCGATTCCACACACCGTCGGCTCTGTACCGGCCGAATCAGTGGCAACACTGCCGATACGATCGGTACTGCCCTCGGTTCGATTTGCTCTTCCATCGCTGGTTCACCTCGTGTTCGCGTTCGAGTGCCGTCGCGTCCACTCGAAAGTCATGCGAACGAGTAGCAAAGTGCTGCTTACAACAGGTGTTGCACCGGATCCACAACTGGGGCAACGTGCGTAGCCACTCCCGCCTGCGACCATACTGTGTGGCGGCTGCGGTCCGGTGGCAAACGCAGAGTGAACCACCGTATGCCTCCGTGGGAATCTCCCGCTTCAGCGCACGGTGGATGTCTACCAATCGGCGTCCCTTCGATTTCCGGTCTCGAGATCGGTACTGTTCGACGGCGAACTACCGAGTAGGAGCCGTCGATCTCTCAACGAACAGAGAGCGTCGGCCGCTTGGAGCCTCGAATCACGCGTTCGGTGGTACTCCCGAGATGGACCTCACTCGTTCGGCCGTGCGCGCCCAGCGTGAGGAGATCCACGTCGCTCTCGTCGGCGTAGTCGAGGAGTTTCCGGGACGGTCTTCCGCGTCGGAACGCCGTCTCGACCTCGATACCTCGCTCCCGGCCCATCTCTGCAATTTCGTCTAACGCGGTGTTTCCACTCTCTTTGAGTAATCCAACGACGTTCCGCGAAACGTCCTCGAAGGCGTAGGTGTTCGTGTCCAAGACGTAGAGGGCGTGAACCGTTGCACCGTACATTTCGGCGATGTCGAGGCCTTGCTCGGCGGCGGCCATGGAGCCGTCACTGCCGTCAGTCGCCACGAGTACGTCGTCGTAGATCTCGTAGTATCCCGCCGTATCAATCTCGATCCCCTCACGAAAGCGGACCGTCAACGCAGGCACGTTGACGTTTCGAATAACTCTGAGCGTCGTACTGCCGAGGTCCGGACCCACCCCGGACCGACCGTGTGTACCCATCACCACGAGATCGATCGCCTGGCTATCGACGTAGTCGAGTATCTCCTCGGAGGGCGTTCCCCGACGGAGTTCGCGCTCGGCCGGCAGATCGAACTCGTCGGCCATCTCGACGATCTCGTCGGTCGCTCGGCGTCCGACCGCCTCGGCTGCGGATCGCAACTGGTCGCGCGCCTCCGCCGCCGGTACGGTCGAGTACTCGGTCTCGTCGGTCACGTAAAGCACGTGAACCGTCGCGTCGTAGGTTCGCGCGAGGCCCAGGCCGTGGCCGACAGCCTGTTCGGTCTCGGTGCTTCCGTCAGTCGGAATGAGGATCCGATCGTACATGTAGTTCCCTGCTATTCATATATGAACCGTAGCAAGAAGTAATCACGTGGGCGATGGCGTTTGCCGTATGCTTCCCATCTCGGCATGAAACGCCACGGCAGCGGTTTCCGCGACGTCACGATAGATCGCATTTACTTCGCATCCGCGTTTATCCGTGTCGAGTGATCCGCTCGTGCGGACTACCTATTTCAGGCCATTTCGGCAGCTACTGCTGTTCTGCACTCCCTGAAACGGATCAACAGCTGGTATCCGGAAGCGATTGTGACGGATGCTGCTCCTGTTTACCACTCCTCGTCACTCTCACGGATGGATGAGAACACAGCAGAATAGGTATTTACCACCGCCCGGCTACTGGATTATCGCTCTCTGATTCGTTGAGATTCGATTGGTCGAGCATCAGATCTGTACGAGGCGTAGACCGAATTTGCCCAATCGCGGACCTCCGGCACGTCGGTATCGATCATTGCTTGCACTGTCCCACTGTCCTGCTCATAACAGCTGATGGCGACTCGGTCATCGAGGAGACCGATTCCGTAGGAGGGGAGTTCGTTGTGTTCTAGAACCGTGAAATTATCCTGTTTCAACATCTCTGAACTACGATCCGGGTACATCGATAAAAAATACGTGTGACAGCTTGATCGATCGATCAACGTTATGTCTACTCCGTCATCGATCAGTTGATGAAGAACGTCCAGACAGGGTTCCATTAAGCCAACCTCGGGTCGAATGCATCGGAACCTGTTCGTTCTTCGGAACAGCGTCCTGAACCGGTTCACCGGACGGTATGGGGAATCGGGGTCAGCGACCGTGACGGTCATCTCC
>SKTU01000092.1 GCA_007122455.1 Haloarculaceae archaeon
GTCGAGAGCACTGCGAGATCGGCGAACGGGTCCGCGCCCTGGACGGTCGCTCGACCCCACTCGCCGTCGTGGAATCTGACGTCGACCTCGTCGTCGTCGCCGACGACGTGCTGGTTCGTGACGACGTGACCGTCGTGAACGAATCCGCTTCCGCCCCCGTCCTCGGATCCGACGAACGCGACTGAGCCGATCGTGGCTTCGTAGGCCGCCGCGTACTCCGTCTCCGGATCGGTGTCCGGCGCTCTCTCGACTGGTTCGGGCGGTTCGCGGCGACCCGCTGTACAGCCGGCGATCGCTGCCATCCCGGCGGCGGCGAGGAACCGCCGGCGTGTCGGCTGGTCCATGGATCGCCTTCGGCGTCTATCCCGAAAGCAACTTCGGAGGCGGCTACTCCTCGAGCGTCTGCTGTCGCCACGTCGTTCGATCGTACATCCGTTCGACTTCGCCGCCCTGCTGGCGAAGCGCGACGGCCGTGTTGAAGAGGAAGGCGCCGACCAGCACCGTCCCGACGAGCCACGCCGCGTCGACGATGGCGGCGTCGATCGCTACGACGTCGGCGAGGAGGTCGACGACGATGATGGCGACGACGCAGAGTACCGCCGGCAGGAGGTGTCGAACGAGCGCCGCGAGCGACGTCCCTTCGTGGACGCGGACGGTCTGGACCGCGTAGGCGACCGCCCACACCGAGGCGGCGATCCAGCCCGCCGCGACGACCGGTCGCGTCCACGCACCGCCGACGATGAACCCGGCCCACCACGCGGCGATGAACCCGACGATGACGAGATAATCGAGCCACACCGGCAGTAGCCGGGAGTCACCGCCGGGGGGATCGGCCGCGTAGTACGTCGCCCGGATCCCGAGGGCGACGAAGAGGATGAAAAAGAGGATCGAACCCTCGGTGAACGCCGCGAGCCACGCGACCTCGAGGACGAGCGAGACGACGCCGGTGACGCCGTAGAGCACGGCCGCTCCGATTCCGACCGCGAGATATCCCCACTCGTAGCCGAACCCCTCGGCGAGCACGCTACGGACGAACGTCGAGAGGTAGTAGAGGAGAACGGCTGCAGCGCCGCCGATGACGACGTAGGCGAACAGCCTCGCGATAGCGATCGTCTGTGCCGGCTCGCCCGAGCCGAACGTGGGAGCAGCTGCGGCTAGCATCACTCACGGCTGCTCCCGCCGTCCACATAGTCTTGACTCCGATGTGGATCGTAACAGAGAACTCCTCTCCGGGTCGGTGTCCGGTATGCACCGTCGCCGCGTGCTCGCCGCCGCCCCGCTCCTGGTGGTCGGCTGTCTCGGGCGCGAATGTCCCGGCGGCACGTATCGGCTGACGCTGTCGGAGGCGGAGATCGAGCAACCGTCGCTGTCGCTCGGCTCGGCCGAACTCGACGCGGAGGCGGACGCGGTCGTCGAGACGGCGATCGACGGCGGTCACGTCGAACACTGCGTCGAGTGGGCCGATCCGAATCGCGGAACGGTGTCGCCGGGACTCTACGAGATCGGCGAGCGGATCGATACGGCCGCCGGACCGTTACCGCACGGCGGGGGGACGGTGACGACCGGCGTCGAGCGGAACGGCGAGCGCTACCGACTCCGTCTCGAGGTAGAGCGCGGCTCGTGACCGGCGACAGAGCTAACGGGTTCGCGGCTCGGTAGTCGGTATGAATATCGACTCCGCGAGCGCGGCGTGTTCGGACGTCGTCGAGGCGGTCGGGACCGCGGTCGTCGCCGATCGGACATTCTTCGAACGCGTCCTCGTCGCGACGCTCGCCCGCGGACACGTGTTGCTGGAGGACGTCCCCGGCACGGGGAAGACGCTGACCGCCAGATCCGTCGCGACCGCTCTCGGCTTGGCGTTCTCCCGCGTCCAGTTCACGCCGGATCTGCTGCCGGCGGACGTCACCGGAACGAACGTCTTCGACGAGTCGACCGGGGAGTTCTCGTTCTCGCCGGGACCGATCTTCGCGAACGTCGTTCTCGCCGACGAGATCAACCGGGCACCCCCGAAGACGCAGGCCGCGCTGCTGGAGGCGATGGAGGAGCGGCAGGTAACCGTCGACGGCGAAACCCACGAACTGCCGACGCCGTTCGTCGTCATCGCGACGCAGAACCCCGTCGAGAGCGAAGGCGCGTTCCCCCTCCCCGAGGCGCAACTGGATCGGTTCCTCGTGAAGACGTCGGTCGGCTACCCCGATCGGGACGGGGAACTGGAACTGCTTTCCCGCCGTGCCGGCCGGATCGAGCGCAGCCCGAGCGTCGAGACGGTTCTCGACCCCGACTCCGTTCTCGAACTCCGGACGGTGCCCGAGTCGGTTCGCGTCGACGACGACCTCCTCTCGTACATCGTCGATCTGGCACGTGCGACGAGGGAAGACCGTCGCGTGGCAGTCGGCGTCTCTCCGCGGGGAACCCAGCGACTCTTCGAGGCGGCCAGAGCCGCTGCAGTGATCTCCGGACGGGAGTACGTGACGCCTGACGACATCGTCGATATCGCCGAGCCGGTGTTGGCCCACCGGCTGATTCTCACCCCCGACGCCGCCGTTCGCGACATCGACAAGCGCACCGTCGTTCGCGAGGCGATCGAATCGGTTCCGGTTCCGACGCTGGAGTAGTCGGATTCAGCTCAACGCGAGCACGAGCGCGACGGCGCCGCAGAGGAGAAACACGAGTGCTGTGATCGGCTGTCCGCCGGCCATCCCGACGAACGTGCCGTACGCGACTGCCGCGGTGAGTGCGCCGACCACGAGGCTCCCGCCGGCGTGGGTGAGTTCGTTCCGACGCGTTTCGGCGTTTCGGCCGATCTGTGCGCCGAGCTCGAAGCCGTGATCCGCGACGTCCCACGCTACGATGGCACAGAGCGCCGCGAACGCGGTCGCCGGTACCGTCGCCCCCAACGCGCCGCCGGAGACGACGCCCGCTCCGAGTGCGAGCGCCGAGAGTTCGAGCAGCCGTCTCGAGTGGCCGAACAGTCCCGCCGCGAGCAACGCCACGCCGACCGCGCCGATTCCGGCAGCGACCGGGACGGAAGCGAGCGCGACCGTCGCGAGCCCGCCAGTGCCCACCGCGAGCCCGATCGAGAGCGGTGGCGACCGTCGGATCGGTCCGGGGTCGGTCATCCCGAACCACTTCCGCGGCTGACGGCGACTGCCAGCGGTTCGTCCCCCCAGTCGACGACGCGGATCCCTGCCGAGCGGAGCCTCCCGAGTCGGAGCCGCCGTTCGATCCACGCCATCTCGCGCCCCGGCGTATCTCTCGCCGTCGGATCCGGGGAGACGACCGTCACGAGGTGGCCGTGAGCGTCCAGCCGTCGGGCGGCCCGCGCGATCGTGTCGTCGCACAGCGGCGAAAAGAGGATCAGCTGTGCGTCGGCGGGGAGTCGCTTTCGCGCTCGTCGGACCCAGCCGTTGACGTAGACGCGTCCGGCCGTTTCGATCGGCGTCGGTGCGAACGCCGGATCGGTCGCGAGAAGCTCCCTCGCCCGAGCACGGTGGTCCGCGCCGGCGCCGGGCGGGAGCCATCGTGGATCGCTACAGAGCCCGACCAGTCCGACTCGGTCGCCGTTCTCGAGGAGCGCGAGGAAGGTCCGACCGGCGGCGTCGACGCTTCGCTCGACGGCGTTTTCGGCGTCGGGTTCGGCGGCCACGTACGCCGACTCCCGGCTATCGACGACGAGCACGACGGTTGCAGCCCGCTCCTCTCGAAGCTGGAGCGTCGTCAACTCTCCGGTGCGGGCGGTCCGGTTCCAGTCGACCCGTCGGAGCGGATCGCCGTGGCGATACTCCCGGAGCGCGTAGAACTCCGCACCGGCGCCGCCGACGTCCGTCGGCACGCGGCCCGTATATCGGCTCGTCAATCCCCGGAGCGGGAGATCGGTCGTTCGGCCGAGCGGGGGAACGCACCGTAGCGTCGATTCGACCTCGACGGCGCGTTTCAGCTCCTCGGCGCCGGTCGGATCCCTCGTGACGACGTCGACGTCGGTCCACTCGTGGCGACCGCGGGCCGCCCTCACCGTGTACGAGAACCGAACGGTGTCACCGGGGGAGAGCGCCGTTCCGCATCTCGGGGAGCCGTCGCACACTTCGAGTCCCGGCGGCACGCCGTCGACGAGTCGGAGGTCGTACAGCGTCGATTCGCCGTCGTTGGTGACCGCGACCGTAACGCCAACGGGATCGCCGGGATCCGGATCGTCGGCGTCGATTCGGCGATCGATGGAGAGCGACGCGATCGGTGCCGATCCCACCGCGATGGCGGTCAGATATCCGACGCCGACGGTCGCCGCGACCACGAGCCCCGGCTCTCGGAGGACGACACCGATCCCCGCCGACAGCAGGACGACGCCGACGAGTCCAGCCCACCGGTTCGTCTCGAACCGCCTCACGGCTCGATCACCGCGGCGATTGCCTCGACGCTCCGTCGAACGCACGTTTCCGTCGGATTCGAACGGCCGATCAGTGCCTTGAGGCGAACGGTTCGCGGTACCCTCGACGGGTCGGCGAGAAACGCCGCCGCGACCGTCGCGTCCGTCCACGTCCCGTTCGCGACTGCGGTCTCGGCGTCCGCACGATCGTATCCCGCGTGAGCGACGAGCGCCGACGCAGCGGCCTCCCGAAGCCGGCTGAGTGCGCGTCCGCTCGTCCTCCGTCCGGCACCGACGCCGATGCGTCCGAACCGGGCGTCGAGATCCGCACTCGGAACGTCGGCGCGGTACCGTCGTTCCGGCTCGTCGAACGCCGTCGACTTCCGATCGAGTTCGCGCCGTCGGTTGACGTGGAAGGCGCCGATCGCCCCGGCGACGCCCCCGATTGCCGTCACGACGAGATAGTCGAGCTCCACGACGCCCGCGATGCCGCGGTCGAGGATCGCGAGAAAGCCGAGAACGACGCCGGCGATACCCGCGGTGGTCGTCGGTCGCATTACGATTCGTCCCCGTAGTTCGACTCGATTCGTCGGAGCGCCGACAGCGCCCGCGCCTCGCGGTCGTCAGTCGGGTCGACGCCCCCGTACCGTACGTCCTCGAAGAGCCGCCGAAGCTCCGCGACGTCGTCCGGATCCATTCCCGCATCGACGGCCGCCGTCTCGAACGCCGCGGGCGTCGTCGTCTCGGGATCGTCGAGATCGAGCGCGTCGGTCATCGTCGCCCACGCTCGGTAGACTTCGTTGTCGACGGCTGCGTCCGAGGCGATCCGATCGGCCGCCGTGCCGGCCGCTCTGGCGACGGCGTCGACGTCGGGAACACTGTTTTCGGTCGTCTCTGAGCGGTTGGCGGCGCTGTCGTCGGTCCCCCGACTCGCCACCGCCAGAGCCGCCATCCCGACGAGTGCGAGCGTGAGGAGGACGAGCGCGACCGCAGTCGGTGCCGTCACCGCCGCGACGCCGGGTTCTCCCGAACCGCCTCCTGGAAGCGGGAATCGCGTCTCGTTGGCGTCCGAGGGCGCAATCGGGAAGCCCACCTCATTCTTCTCGGCTTCCGGGCTACCGAACGGTGGCGAGCAGAAGGCGAACAGGAGCCAGAGCATGCCGATCGGGACCGCCGCCGCCGCGCAGACGACGCTGCTCGCGAACACCGAACGGCAATCGCGGTAGATGGCGGCGAACAGCCCGACGAGGAGCAATCCGATA
>SKTU01000114.1 GCA_007122455.1 Haloarculaceae archaeon
CCGGCGTGCCTTGTCGAGATTGACGTTGTCCGGCCAGGCGTTGAGCGGTGCAAAGCGCTGTCGGCCGCCCGCTGCGCCGCCGCGGCCGTCGGTGGTGCGGTACGTGCCCGCGCTGTGCCAGGCCATCCGGATGATGAGCGGCCCGTAGTGGCCGTAGTCGGCGGGCCACCACTCCTGTGACGTCGTCAACGCCTCTTCGATGTCCGCTTTCACTTCGTCGAGGTCGAGTTTCTCGAACTCCTCGGCGTAATCGAACTCCTCGCCCATCGGATCGGCCGACCGAGCGTTCTGATCGAGAATCTCCAGGTTCAACTGGTTCGGCCACCAGTCTTGGTTGGTCCTGCTCATGGGCGAACGTTTGCCGCTTCGGCATATTAATATTGTCCAAGTCGGTAAGGAATCTTCGCTACAGCCCGAGAAATCTATCCGATTTGGGAATTTTTCTCAGCGGATGGGTTCACTCGCCGTACTTAAGAGTGCTAAAGCCACCTACGACGGGCGAAGTTTAACGAGACGCTACCCACCGCGTGGACGACGATGAGCGACGCCGACCCGTCCGTGCTCTATCCGACGACGGACGCGAAGTTCTCGAGCACTCGCGTGGCGTTACTCTCCTCGAACGACCAGTCGCCGTCGGACCAGTCGCTCGGGCGATCCCGCACGCGTTCGGTGAACTCCGGGTGGAACTGGACGCTCCAGATCGGCGCCTCGCGGTGTCGCGTACAGAAGTGGTCGCTGTAGTCGGTTCGAGCGGTCGTCTCCATCCCGCCACCGCACTCGACGACGAGATCGCCGTGGAGGACTGGGACGATCGGATCGACGCCCGCGAGGATCTCGTCCTCGAGGACCGTCTCCATCTCGACGAACGTCGCGCGGCGACGATCCCCCTCGACGGTCCCGCCCAGCGCGGCGTTGACGAGCTGATGACCGAAACAGACGCCGAGCGTCGGGATCTCCCGGTCTCGGAGGCTCCGAACGAGTTCGAGCTGGTCGTCGATCCACGGGCGCTCGTCGTAGACGCTCGCGGTGCTGCCGCTTATCACGACCCCGTCGTAGGCGTCGACCGACACGTCGGGGTCGTCGGGGTAGACGTGATACTCGCTCTCCGGCAACAGTCGCGCGATCTCGGGCGCCAGATACCGATAGTCCGGCTGCACCTCGTCGTCGAGGACAAGTATCATCGGCGGAGCTTCGACACCGCCGGACAAAACGCTACCGGGAACTCTCGACGACGAAGAGGTAGACGAAGAGAACGAACAGCACCGTCTGTACCGCGGCATCCACAGCTCCGAGGACGAACAGCGGCATGCCGGCGAGTAGCCAGACCACAGTCGCAGTGCCGACGTAGAGTGCACCGATCAGGTAGAGGATCGGTGACCACAGTTCGGTGAAGAAGACGACGAATCCCGAGAGCAGTCCGACGCCGAGTGCGGCGAAAACGGCGTCACCGGTCGTCGCTGCGAGCGCGAAGTGGAGTATCGAACTGACGAGCGCCAGGCCGATGGCGACGATCCGTGCCGGCGTCCACTCGACCGTGCGAAGTCGAAGCTGATCGGTCATTCGGTAGCGCTTCACCGTGTCGGCGCCTAACTCTTGTGCATCGGGTAGTCCGTCGGAATCCGAACGCTACGGAAATCGACGATCGACCGATCTCCGGGCTAGCTTTATGTGACGCGACGCAGCCACTAGAGACGGATATGGAACGCAAACACGACAGGAAATTCGTCCGAACGTTCTTCACGTCTCCGACTGCCGTCGAGGGCGAGGACGACTCCGCGAAAATGATACGAAGCGCCTCCCAGCTCCGCGGCATGCAGGCCCCGGACGTGTGGGTTCCGGACAACGAGGACGCGACCGCGCCGTCGATGCGCGACGAGGGTGCCGACAACATCGTCGAGGTCGTCGCCGAAAACGGCGCCGACTTCCCCGGGGAGATCCACCCACGGATCGTCTGGCACCGAGACAGCCCCGAAACCCGGTATCAGGGCTTCAAACACATGCTGAAGATCGCCGATCCGGAAAAGGGCGCCATCGACCACATCGACGGCTTCGTCGTCCCCGAGGTCGGCGACATCGACGACTGGAAGAAGGCCGACGAGTTCCTCACGATCGTCGAGAACGAACACGGCCTCGAGGAGGGAAGCATCACGATGTCCGTCATCATCGAGAGCGGCGCCGCCGAGATCGCGATGGAGAGCCTCCGAGAGGAGATTGGCAAACCGTCCAACAACCTCGAACGACTCTTCCTGCTCGTCGACGGGGAGGTCGACTACACGAAGGACATGCGCGCGATCACGCCCACCGGTGGACTTCCACCGTGGGCGGAGCTGCGACACAACACCTCCAGAGCGGCGAGCGCCGCGGGGCTCATCGCCGTCGACGGCCCCTACGACGACATCCGCGACATCGAGGGCTACCACGAGCGGATGACCGACAACCAATCGAAGGGAATGCTCGGGATCTGGTCGCTCACCCCCGGACAGGTCGTCGAGGCGAACAGATCGCCGCTCCCGCCCGAACGCGGCAGCTGGCTCATCGACGCCGACGGACGCGAGGTCGAACTCACACCCGAAGACGGAACGCAGGTCTACGACGGTAACCGACTCGGGCTCGAGGAGACCGACGACGGCTACGTCCTCCGGGTCGGTAGCGAGGAACTCGAACTCGACGAGGAACAGCTCCACGAGGAGCTCCTCGATCTCACCTCGTACGTGCCGAGCATGAACGACATCGTCGACTCGATGGAAGAGTTCGAGGCGGCAAAGGAGGCCGGCCTCGGCGCCATCGCGATGGAGCAGTCCACGACGATCGTCATCGACGGCGTGGCCGTCGATATCGCCAAGGACCGGATGTGGGACGAAGCCACGTATCAGGCTGCCCAGACGCCGATCACGCTGTTCCAGGACGTCTACGAGAACCGACCGGACCAGCACGACGACCTCGTCGAGATGTACGGCGAGGAGGTCGTCGAGCGCGCGACGAACGTCGGCTGATCCCCACCGACGCGTTTCAGACCGGAAGCTCCGACAGCCCAACGATCTCCCGAGGGTTCTCGTAGACTACCTGCCGGACGGTGTCGGGCGAGAGCCCGTATCGCAGTAGGTCGAGGATCGCCTCCTTCATCGCGAACGGCCGGTTCTCCGCCATGCCGGTGACGTCGGAGTCGACGACGATCCGATCGGGACCGTACTCGGAGATCGTCTCGGCGACCTCCCCGATACCAATATCGTGTATCGCGGAACCGACGCTGAAGCTCAGATAGCAGTCCGTGCTCTCCATGACGAACGGAGCGATCTCCGGCGCCGCGTGGTCGATCACCAGCTGTTCGTGCGGCAGTCCGGCCTCGTCGGCGAGTTCGACGTCGATTCGCGTCGCGTCGAGCTTGGCCGTCTCGGGATCGAGCTGATCGTCACCGGACGCCGGCGTCGCGTAGCTGTGACCGCCCTCAGTCTTGCTCTTGACGAACTCAGAGCCGCCGGATTTCATTCGCGACGGCGTGTGACAGAGGACGGGGAGGCCGGCATCGCGAGCGATCCGCATCTGTTCGCGGACGACGGTGCGCTGTTCGGAGAGCGACCACGCCTCGGCCGCGCCGACGTTGTTGAGCGAGACACCCGTCTCACCGATCGCGACGACCTCGTCGAGAGCGGCGTACTCCGGAAGCACCTCGAGCAGTTCCTCGTACCGTTCGGTTCGCGTTCGAGTCGTGTGGATCGCGAGGGCGACGTACGCCTCGAAGAAGTGGCTCCGCGAGATGGCGTGGCTCTGCCGGAGCGTCGAGTCCCACGCGTAGCGGAGTTCGTCCGCGTCCATCGGACGGTACGGTCCGCTCGAGCCGCCGACGAGGACGACCGCGATCCCCCCGGAGAGGTCGAACTCGTGTCGGTCGTTCCACGACGCCGTGTGACCGTGCTGGTGGATGTCGATCCACGGGATCTGGCCGGCACCGGGCGGGAGGGTGTAGTCGTAACCGACCTCCTCGTCTCGGAACGGACCCATCGGGCGTCGACTCGGGTATCTCTCGGACATGGAGGGTCGTTTCGGCCATCGGGTGATAAACTCTCGCAGATGGCGACCGGAGGGGCTTTGCCGACCGCGACCATCCCGCCGGTATGCTCCGGTACGTGACGACCAACGACTGGAAGGTTCGGGAGGCCGAGGAGTATCTCGACGCCGTCTCGTCGTTCGACTACGACTATCCAGAGATCCAGGCGGACTCCCTGGAGCCGATCGCCGCCGACGGCGCCCGCCGTGCGTTCGACCGGGTCGGAGAGCCGGTCATCGTCGACGACGCCGGTCTCTTCATCGAACCGTTCGACGGCTTTCCGGGACCGTACTCCGCGTACGTCGAGGAGACGCTCGGCGTCGAGGCTGTCGGGCGCCTCGCCCGAGGGGAGGATGCGACGCGGGCGTACTTCCGCTGCGTGATCGCCTACTGTGACGGGAAGGGGTTCGAGGCTTCCCCCGAACCGGTCGACCTGGAGGACCGACGCGGACAGGATCTCGCCGCCGACCGGCGGGCGACGGCCACGACCGACGACACGGTTGCCGACGACGACCTCCCCGTGAAGCTGTTCACCGGCGCCGTCCCGGGACGGATCGTCGAACCGCGTGGCGACGGCGGCTTCGGCTACGATCCGATCTTCGAGCACGACGGGACGACGTTCGCGGAGATGTCCGCAGCCGAGAAAAACGCCGTCTCCCACCGCGGTCGCGCACTGGCGAAATTCGCCGAGTGGTACGCGGAACGCTGACGACGACTACGCCCGCGGATCGCGGTCCGGGCCTGCATACGGCTCTTCGAACAGCGACTCGTAGAGGGACTCGGGATCGAAGACAGTCGCGAAGGCGTCCGGGGAGCGAACGCTCACCGTCATTCGCCGGCTGAGGTCGGCCCCGGCCTTCGCCGAGAGCAGTCGTTCGTCCATCGAGAGCAGGTGGGCGGCCCGTCCCCTGTAAGCTGCGGCCAATCCGGGATGATCGCCGCTCGGTTGCTCGACGACCAGCGACCACGGCTCGACAGTTTCGCGCCAATCGGCCGCCAGCTTCGCGTCCGCGAGCGACGCGATCACCGCCTCCGCGTCATCCAACAGCGGTTCCGTGACGACGAGGGAGAGCCACGAGTGACGCCGGAGCTGGTTGAGGGCGTCTCGGGGGGCACCGTCACAGAGGAGGTCCGCGGCGAGCACGTCGGCGTCGGCGGCGATCCGCGTGTACTCCGGTTCGCGACCGGTCTCATCCATCACGACGCTCCGCGAGTGCGGCGATCACGTCGTCGAGCGAGCAGTCGTACTCGGCTCCGCGTTCGAAGAGCTCCTGCCATCGCATACGTGCGGCTACGGCGCCGACCGCAAAGAGCCTTCGACGCCACGTTCGGTATCCGTCAGGAACACGAACCATCATCGTACGGGCGTCTGACGCAGATTTATAGGTGAACGTCACCCATCCGCTGATGGGCGCGCACCGACGGCCTCACATTCCCATCCTCCCCATCGCGCGCCCAAACTACCATCTCGGAGCGTAGCTCGAACCGCTAACCACGGAGCGCAGACCGAACCGCATCTAGCGTGTCCTGTTTGGCGATGAGCGCGAGTCGATCACCGGCGGCGATCTCGTCCCGCGGCATCGGGAGCGTCATCGGCTCGGTCGCGGATCCGTGAGCGTAGATGCGAGCGTTACCGGGAAGGTCGATCTCGACGACGCGCTTGCCGATGACCGGGGAGTTCTCGGGGACGCGGATCGCCGCCGCAGTCAGGTTCGCGGTGAGATCGGCGAAGACGTTGAGATCACCGCCGAGGAGCGCCATCTTCGCCCCCGCAGCACCCATTCGCTCCGGATAGATCACCTCGTCAACGTCGCTCACGTACGTCTCGTAGATCTCCTGCCGGTAGTCCTCGTCGATGCGCATCACCGTCCGGCACCCGTGGTCCTTGGCGATCATGCAGGCCGCGAAGTTCACGTTCAGATCGCCGGAGAGCGCACCGAGGGCGTCGGCGTCGTCGAGACCCGCACGCTCCAGAACCCGCTCGTCCTCGCCGTCGCCCTCGACGACGTCGACGTCGCTCTGTCGCGCCGCGTCCGCCGTCTCCGGATCGTGTTCGACCACGACGATCTCGTGACCCTCCGACGCGAGAATACTCACGGTCCGCATCCCGACGCGACCGTACCCGACGATGACGAACTTCATACCACATGGTATGATACCGCATGTCAAAAAGCTACGCGGCCGTCAGCTCCGACCGACGACGCGGGTCTGCTCGTGGTCGGGAAAGACCGTCTCGACGACCGAGACGTCCCACCGCTGGCGGATCAACTCGCGGAGCTCCGTCTCGTAGTCGCCCTTGGGGATCTGTTCGCTCGGCCCCGATTCGACGACGAGATTCGACTCGACGAGTCGGTCGACGGCGCCGCGACCGAACCCCGAGAGCGGCGCCACGTAGTCGACCCCGTGGCGGTCCTCGAGCGACTGGGCGACGGCCCGGGAGACGGTCGGAACCCGATCGTCCCGGCGGGTTCCGTCCGCGATGACCTGATAATCGGCGGCAACCGACTCGAGTGCGGCCTCGTGTGCGTACTGGATCCCGCGTCGAGGATAGCCGTCCTCGTGCATCCGGTCGGTCGCCGAGGAGGCGACCGCGGCATCGAGTTCCCGCTCCTCGAAGCCGAATCCGAGCGCGTCGGCGGCGGCTTCGGCGTGCGTCCAGTCGTCGGTGACGCCGAAGTGGGCGGTAACGAGCGTTACGTCGTAAAACCCCTCGAGCAGGAGCGCCGCGAGCGCAGAGTCCTTCCCGCCACTGAACAGCAGCCCGCACTCCATCTATCGGCGCTTGATGTTGAAGCTCGTCGAGTCCGGCTTCAGTTCCGAAAGGAGCTCCCTCATCTGGTCTTCGTCGATCTGTCCCTGAATCCGTCCGCTCTGGGCCAGTGCGACGACCTGCTGTTCGACCCGCTCGCCGAACTCGGGTTTGGACATCTTCACGGAGTTGAGTCGCTGGCGAGCGCCGTCCGACAGCGCCTGTCGCAGCACCGCCTTCTTCTGGGCCTCCGCCTGCTGTCGCTGGGCCTCGGCAGCCTCCTGATCAGCACCGCCCTCCTGTCGTTCTTTGAGCTGTTCCATCTTCTTCTTTCGGAGCTCTTCGAGCTCTTCGTCAGTCGGGTCACCGCTCATAGACGTATCTTATCGCGTAGTGCCAAAAATGGTTGCGGCATCGAATCGAGCCGACGACACGTCGTCTATCGGAGAAATGTCGAGAAAGGAGACGCTCAGGCGTACCGTTCGAGCTCGGGACGATCCAGTTCCTCGAGCAGCTTGGCGGCGGTTTCGTCGAGCAGCGCGCGCCCTTCGCCGGTGACCTCGCGACCGTGGCCGTCGCGAGTGTTGACGTAGCCGGCCTCCTCGAGCTGTTGAAGCGCCGATCGGATGATGTTGCCGGAGCCCTCGGTCTTCCGGTTCGGTCGGACCCGATAGCGGGTCGAACCCTGCGTCGCGTCGCCGTAGGCCGTTCGAAGTCGCTGGACGCCGATCGGACCGTCGTCGGCGACCTTCCGGAGCAGGCTTGCCGCACGGAGCGCCCAGAAGTTCTCCTGTTCGGGGGGGAGCTCGCGGCTCGTTCCGGTTTTGGTGTACTCCGCCCACTCGGGGGCGTCCAACTCCGCCGCGAGTTCCTCGGCGACCGCCTCGATGAGATCCTCGGCGGGCACGTCGTAGAACGTCGTCATTACGTCCGATTTCCCGTCGCGCGTGTTTAACGCTGTTGGTACGTACCGCTCGAGCGACCGAATCGCCTTTGCCGCCGGCTACCGATTCGGCGGTATGGACGAACGTGCGGCGCTGTCGCTCGTCGGCGGCCTCGTCGACGCCGCGGGCGACGACTGCGCAGTCGTCGACGACATCGTCGTGACGACGGACATGCTCCACGAGACGACCGACTTCCCGGCGGGAACGACGCCGTACACCGCGGGGTGGCGCTCCGTCGGTGCATCGCTGTCGGACGTCGCCGCGATGGGTGTCGAGGCGATCGCCGCGGTCGCAGTCTACGGCGCCCCGACGTTCGAGCCGGAACCGCTCCGAGCGTTCATCGAGGGCTGTCTCGACGTCTGTGAAGCCGTCGACGCCGACTACGTCGGCGGCGACCTCGACGGGCACGAGGAGTTCACCGTCGCGACGACCGCGCTGGGACGCGGCGACGAGCCCGTCTTTCGATCCGGTGCGACGGCCGGTGAACTGCTCTGCGTGACGGGAACGTTCGGACGGACCGGGGCCGCGCTCAGAGAGTTCGGCGAGGACGACGAGCGCGCAAACGAGCTGTTCCGGTTCGAACCGCGAGTGGCCGCTGGAACCGCGCTCGCACCGTACGCGAGCTCGATGATGGATTCGAGCGACGGACTCGCCCGCTCGTGCCACCAGCTCGCGTCGGCGAGCGACTGCGGCTTCGAGCTCGAGTTCGACGCCGTACCGATCGATCCGAGCGTCGAGGCGGTCGCTCGCGACGCCGACGACGAGCGAGAGCTCGCGGTACATTTCGGCGAGGACTTCGAGCTCGTCTTCACGATCCCCCGCGAGGCGCTCGACGCCGTCATGGCGGCGCCGGTTCCGGTCTCACAGGTGGGTCGCGTCACCGACACCGGGGTGCGGATGGACGGCGAGCCGCTGGCCGACCGCGGCTTTACCCACTGACGATCTGGAACGGCACCGGAGTGAAACAGAGGGCACCGAGACCGAACGTGAGGAGCCCGATCGCGATTCGCCGTCGGTCGAGCGGCTCGTCGAACACCGGCGTGGCCGGACCGACGTACGCCAGTCCGAGCGTGACCAGACCCCAGAAACCCCACAGTACCGGTGCGTTGACACCGACGTCGGCGAAGACGTAGAGGTAGCCGGCGATGGTGATGAGCGCCGTCGGGACGAACGCCGCGATGGTCTCAGAGCGCTCACCGGCCATCGCGCGAATCAGGTGACCGCCGTCGAGTTGACCGACCGGGAGGAGGTTGAGAAACGTCACGAAAAAGCCGATCCACGCGCCGAAGACGACCGGATTGGCCGCGAGCCCGGGCGCCCCGTACCGGAGCGGCTGTCCGGTCACCCACGCCAGGAACTCCATGATCGGCGGATAGCCGATCTCGAAGCTGACCGCGCTGTCGCTCTCGAGAACCCAGTCGGGGACGACGACCGGATCGAGGTAGAGCCCGATAATCGAGACGACGACCGCGGCGACGAGGCCGAAGAGCGGCCCCGCGACGCCGATGTCGAACAGCGCCTTCCGGTCCGGAATCCGCCCCTCCATCTTGATGACGGCGCCGAACGTGCCGATGAAAGTCGGGACCGGGATGAAATACGGGAGGCTGGCCTGAACGTCGTGATACCGACTCAGGGCGTAGTGGCCGAGCTCGTGGATCCCCAGAACGCCGAGCACCGCGAGGGCGAACGGCCAGCCGGCCAGCAGATCCAGCGGCCCCTCGATCGGCTGGTGGTACCAGAGCGTCCCCGCGTACAGCGTCGTCAGCACCGTCGCGAGAAACATGAACACGTTCGTCCACGGAACGCCGTCGACGCCGACGCTCCGCGGTTCGGCGACGAGCGCCCGACGCTGCTCCGTTATTTCGACGCCCGTGATCGGATCCGGTTCGGAGTCGGTGACGACGTCGAGGCGGACTTCGTAGCCGTGTTCGCGGAACAGTGGCCACAGTTGCCGCTCTAAACGCTCGTAGTCGACGAGCGGCCGACCGTAATAAACGAGCCGTCCGTCGGGTCCCCGGTCGATCTCAGTCGTACGGAACGCCGGCAGGAGTACTTCGGGCGATGGGGCATCGTCCAGCACCGACGGCTCCGGAATCTCCATCGAGTGGAGCCAGGGGATTGGTGGCTATAAATCCCGTGACAGCTACGGAACCGTGACGCGCCACGTGGTCGCGGACGTGTAGGACCACTTCTCGATTTCGAGATCGCGTGCCGAATCCCGGAGCTTCACCATGAGTGCGCCGATCTCCTTCGGCGAGAGCCCCACGTCGTCGGCGATAAACTTGCTCTTAACGTACACCTCACCGTCCTCGGCGCGCTGGCGGAGATACGACCGGAGTCGTGCTTCCTTCGAATCGGCCGGGGTGTCTGACGTAGCGCTCATCTCTACCCCACGCTACTGGCCACGGGAGTATATAAAGGCAGGAACGTTCGGCTCGGTTCGAGGTGGTTGGAGCGAAAAATGGCGCAAAATGGACGTTTCACGACGTCCCGACAGCTCTCGAGACGTTTTATACGCCGTTTTGAGTCCGTTTCGTCGAAAAATCGGCGAAAGGAAGGACGGACTGGATCGAGCGGTCGATCGCGTGGCGAACGGGTCGATCACCGCAGGGAGCGTTCGCCGAAGCGGGTCACTCGCTGCGCTCGTGGACCCAGAACGTCTCCGACTCCGTGACCTCCTTCTTGAAGAGCGGCACCTCGTCCTTGAGGCGGTTGATCCCGTCCTCGACGGTTCGGAACGCCTCCTCCCGGTGGCCGGCCAGCACGACGACGAAGACGATGTCCTCGCCGTCCGGGATGGGACCGACGCGGTGGTGGAGTCGCACGTCGAGCACCCCGTCGCGGCTCTCGAGTTCGGACTCGATCGTCCGCATTCGACGCTCGGCGACGCCCTCGTATTTCTCGAACTCGAGGTACTGCGTCCGGTCGTCGTCGTCGGTTTCCTTGGCCCGAACGCGTCCGGTGAACGTCGCGATCGCGCCGGAGCGGTCGGCGTCCGGGGATCGCTTCACCGCGGCGACGAGCGATTCGAGCGTTTCGTACGGATCCGTCGCCTCGATCGCCGAGATCGCAGCGTCTGGGTCGAAGTCGGAGCGATCGGCCTCGTAGATCACGTCGGCGGCGCCCGGAAGCCACTCCTCGTGGCGCTCCGAGGTGGTCGCCTCGCCGACGCGTATCGTCGGCAGCGGAACGTCGCCGACGACGGCGGCGTAGTCGTGGTCGGCCGCGAGCCGATCGAGCGCGTCGCGAACCGAGAGCCCGACCCCATCGGCGTGCCAGCTCTCGCCGTCGAGAACGTACTCCGTGTCCGGGCGCGCGGTAGTGGTCGCGCCGTCGGCAGCGGCGGTTCGTATCGTCGCCGTCCGGCCGTCCAGCACCGAGAGCAGCCGGTCGAGGGCGACGTCGGCGTCGCCGAGAATGGCGAAGGCGTACATACTTCGACTGTCCGTCCGAGCGGGCTTGTAGCTGTCGGGGCGCTTGACAACTCTTAAGAGCGAAACCGGGTTACTCGAATCTAATGAGAGTCGTCGTCTCCATCGGTGGAAGCGTGCTCGCCCCCGATCTAGCACCCGGGCGAGTTCGCGGCCACGCCGCGGTCATCGACGAACTGGTTGCGGCCGGACACGAAGTCGCCGTCGTCGTCGGCGGCGGCGGAGTCGCTCGCGACTACATCGGGACGGCGCGCGAACTCGGCGCCTCCGAGTACGATCTCGACGTGCTCGGCATCGCAGTCACGCGGTTGAACGCCAGACTGCTCGTCGCCGCGCTTCGGTCGGAGGCCTCGCCGGAACCGGCAGTCGAACACGCCGAAGCTCGCGCGTCGCTGCGCCGCGGCGAGGTGGCGGTGATGGGCGGGACCGTCCCAGGCCACACGACCGACGCCGTCGCCGCACTCCTCGGCGAGTCCGTCGAATCCGACCTCGTCGTCTTCGCGACGAGCGTTCCGGGCGTCTTCTCGGCGGATCCGAAGCGGGACGACACAGCCGAGCGTTTCGACCGGCTCAGCGCCGCCGAACTCGTCGACATCATCGCCAGCATCGAACTCTCGGCCGGCTCGAACGCGCCGGTGGATCTGCTTGCCGCGAAGGTGTTACAGCGCTCCGGACTCCGCGCGATCGTCCTCGACGGAACCGACCCCGAACGGATCGGCGCCGCCGTCGAAGACGACGGGAGCGTCGAGGGGACGGAGGTCGTCCCCGATGCGTGACCCTTACGAGATCGGAACCGGCGAGCACCGGGCGTTCTGGGCCGACGCGGTCGCCGACGAGATCGAATCACGGGACCCCGACGATCCGATCGTCATCAAGGGCGGCGTTTCGCCCTCCGGCGTTCCCCACATCGGCCACTTCAACGAGATCATGCGCGGCTACTTCGTCGCCGAATCCCTCCGAGAGCGCGGTCACGAAGTCCGACAGGTGTTCACGAGCGACGACAAGGATCGACTCCGAACGCTCCCCCGGAAGCTCGCGGATCTGGAGTGGAACGTCGTCGGCCTGGGCGAGGTCGACGCCGGCGCTCTCGGCCGAAACCTCGGAAAGCCGTACACCGACGTGCCCGACCCGTTCGGCTGCTGTGACTCCTACGGCGCACATTTCACCGAACTGCTCCGACGCGCAGCCGCCGCGGTCGACGTCCCGATCGAGGTCGTCTCCAACACCCAAAGCTACGCCGACGGCGAGTTCGACGCCGCAGTCGAACACGTCCTCGAAAACCGCGAGCAGGCGACGACCGTGCTGAGCGAGTTCCAGGCGGGCGTCGACGACGACTACGTCCCCTTCTTCCCGCAGTGCTCGAACTGTGGCAACCTCGCCGAGGAAGTGATCGCCATCGATCTCGACGCCGGAACGGTCGACTACGTCTGTGCGGACGTCGACACCGGCGACGGGACGATCGAGGGGTGCGGCCACGAGGGGACCGCGACGTTTCGTGACGGGAAGCTCCCGTGGCGCTTCGAGTGGGTGGCGCAGTGGCAGTTCCTCGGCGTCGACTTCGAGCCGTTCGGAAAGGACCACGCCGAGGGATCGTGGCCCTCGGGCGAACGGATCGCCCGCGAGGTGTTCGGCTTCGAGCCGCCGGTACCGATGGTCTACGAGTGGTTCACGCTCAACGGCGAGGCGCTGTCGTCGTCGGCGGGAAACATCATCACCGTCGCGGAGGTGCTCGAGCTGATCGAAGTGGAGGTGTTTCGGTATTTCTTCACGAAGAACCCGAAGAAGCAGCGGGACTTCGACGTCTCCTCGCTCGATCGGCTCGTCGACGAGTTCGACCGCGTCGAGGCGATCCACTACGGCGAGGTCGACGCCGACGAGATCGAACGCGAACGGATCGATCGGTCCTATCCGATGGTCGTCGACGAGCTGTCCGATCGCCGCCCGGTTCGGATTCCGTACAGCTTCGCCGCCGTGCTCGGCATGACCGACGACCGTCAGCTCCAGGTGGCGATGGCGACCCGATCGGGGCACCTCCCCGAGGACGCGACCGACGCCGAGATCGACGCGGCGCTTGAGCGGATAGCCCACGCACGCGCGTGGGCCGAGCGAACCGACAACGAGTTCAACTACCGGCTGGCCGAAACGCTCCCCGACGTCGAGTTCGACGAGGAAACCGAAGCCGCCCTCGACGCGCTCGCCGACTACGCCGAGTCGGAAGCGCCCGACGCCGACAGCCTGCAGGGGGAGATCTACGAGACGGCCAGACGACACGATCTCCCGGTTGGCGAGCTCTTCGAGGCGGGCTACCGACTGTTCCTCGAAGAGACGGAGGGCCCCCGACTTGGACCGTTCCTCGCTGCACTCGAGGCGGAGTTCGTGCTCGATCGGCTCCGGCGCGAGGCGTGAACGCCCCTTTCGCGTCGAAACGGGTCACACGCTTACGTAACGCTTTCACGGGTCACCCCCCTACGTCGTTACAATGAGTACGCTGCTGTGGGTTTTGGTCGGCATTCTCCTGTATACGTCCATCGCGATGGCACTGGACGCACGGGGAGTGTTACCGCCGTCGTTCCGCGTCTCGGGGCCGATCCTCACGATCCACACGAAACGCGGCCGGGAGCTGCTCGATCGGCTCTCGGCCCCGAAGCGGTTCTGGCGCGCGTGGGGGAATCTCGGCGTCGGCATCGCGATCGTCGTGATGGTCGGATCGTTCCTCGCCGTCCTCCTCTCGGCCTACGGCACGCTGACCGAGCCGGAGATGGCGGTCGGACTCCGGCCGCAGGACGCGCTCGTCATCCCCGGAGTCAACCAGTTCCTCCCGCTGGAGGCGGCAGTCCACATCGTCGCGGGGCTCGTCGTCGGACTGGTTGTCCACGAGGGGGGACACGGTCTGCTGTGTCGGGTCGAGAACATCGAGATCGAGTCGATGGGCGTCGCGCTGCTCGCGTTCGTTCCGCTCGGCGCCTTCGTCCAGCCCGACGAGGAGAGCCAGCAGAACGCCGATCGAGGCGGGAAGACGCGGATGTTCGCCGCCGGCGTGACGAACAACTTCCTCGTGACGATCATCGCGTTCCTCCTCCTGTTCGCACTCGTCGCGGGATTCGTCTCCGTCGTCCCCGGCGTCGCCGTCGGCGGGGCATTCCCGGGCTCGGCGGCGGCCGACGCCGGCATCGAGCGCGGTGACGTGATCACGGCCGTCGATGGCGACCGAGTCGACGGACCCGACGGCCTCGAAGCCGCGCTCGCGGACGCCGACAGGGAGGTGGTCGTCGAGCGCCACGACGGCGAGTCGGTGACCGTCGAGCGAACACTGCTCGTCAGTCGGATCGTCCGCGGCGCACCGATCGAGACAGGTACCACGGTGACCGCCGTCGACGGCGAAGCGGTCCACACCCGTGGAGAGTTCGAGGCCGCGACGACTGGACCGGAGACGGTGACGCTCGAAACCGACGACGACGAGGTGACGATGCGAGTCGGCACGTTCGTTAGCGCGGTGACCGACGACGGCGCCCTCGCGGAGGCCGGCGTCGACGACGGTCCGGTACTCCTCCACAGCATCGACGGCGAGCCGACACCGCGGCTCGACGTGATGCTCGAACGGCTCGAGGAGCACGAACCCGGCGAAACCGTCGAAGTCGTCGTCTTCGAGGGTGAAAATCCGTGGGACGGCGAACGGCAGCGCTACGACGTCACCCTCGAGGCACATCCGGACCGAGACGGTGCGAGGCTCGGCGTCTTCGCCAACGAGGGGACGAGCGGCGTCGTACTCGACGACTTCGGCGTCGATCCGTATCCGGCCGAGCAGTACCACGGGATCGTCGGCGGCGCCGGGCTCGGAGAGGACCCCGTGACGACGTTCATCCTCCGGATGGGTGCCGTCCTCGTGTTGCCGTTCGCGAATCTCGTCGATCCGTCGCTGTCGTTCAACTTCGCCGGCTTCACCAGCGACGTAGCCAGCTTTTATGAGGCCGCCGGGCCGCTCGGCGGCGCAGTCGTCTTCTTCACCGCCAACCTCCTGTTCTGGACGGGGTGGATCAATCTCAATCTCGGGATCTTCAACTGCATCCCGTCGTATCCGCTCGACGGCGGCCACATCCTCCGATCCTGCGTCGAGGCGACGCTCGCTCGCCTCCCGGTCGAGGCGAGCCCGCGACTCGCCGGCACGATCACGGTCGTGATCTCGATCACGATGATCCTCAGCTTCGTCGGGCTGTTATTCGGCCCGCAACTGCTGTAGCGACTCGCAACTTCCTTTGTCGACGCGGGCGTAGCGCCGATATGGTCAACGAACGGCGGAAGCCGCCGGGTACCGAGGAAGGGTGGTACGCCCTCCACGACCTCCGGCGTATCGACTGGGACGCCTGGCGGGACGCGACCGAACGAGAGCGGGACCGAGCCGTCGAGGACGGCGTTTCGTATCTCCGCTCACACGTCGAACTGGAGGACGCCGACGCCGGCGGATCGAGCGTCTTCTCGATCGTCGGCCACAAGGCCGACCTGCTCGTGTTGCACCTCCGACCGACGCTCGAGGAACTGGACCGGGTCGAACGGCGTTTCGAAACCACGGCGCTGTCGGAGTTCACCGAGCGGGCCGACTCCTACGTCTCGGTGACGGAGGTCTCCGGCTACATGCACGAGGACCTCTCGGAGGGGTTCGACGCGGTCGAAGACGAGGGGATGAAACGGTACATGCAACAGCGAATCTACCCGACGATCCCCGACGCGACGCACGTCTGCTTTTACCCGATGGACAAGCGTCGCGATCCGGAGTACAACTGGTACGACCTCCCCTTCGAGGAGCGCGCCGAGCACATGTCCTCTCACGGCGACATCGGCCGGACGTACGCGGGCAAAGTCACCCAGATCATCACCGGCAGCGTCGGCCTCGACGACCACGAGTGGGGCGTGACGCTGTTCGCCGACGATCCGACGGAGATCAAGCATCTGCTCTACGAGATGCGGTTCGATCCCTCGACCTCGCGGTTCGCCGAGTTCGGCACCTTCTACGTGGGCCAGCAGTTCCCGCCGGAGGATCTCCGACCGCTCCTCGAAGGCGAGACCGTCCCGACGGGCGGGGGCGACTCCTCGACCGCCGATCGACAGTCGAGCGACCAGCGAACCGGCGGGCGCCCGTCCGTCGACGAGGCGAGCTACGAGGAGATCACCGCCGAGGCGTTCGCCGACCGAGCCGCCGGCGTGGATCTCGAATCCCATCCGGACGCCGGCTACGGGATCGCCGTCCGGTCGACGGCATCCATCGACGAACTCCGCGAGGCGACTGCGGAACTCCGCGACGGCTTCGACCGGTACGACACGCACGTCGGGACGACGGTGACCGGCGCCGACGGCGACGCCGCCGTCGTCTCGCTGTGGGCGAACGAGCGCGCCGCGAACACCGCCGCGGGCTTTCTCGCCGACCTCCCCGGAGCCACCGACGGCGTGGGTGCGTCGCTCGGGGACGCCGACGGTGACGAGCCGACCGAGAGCCGACCGCCAGCCGACGACGGCAACTGCGAGGAGATCACCGCCGAGGAGTTCCGACAGCGAGTGAGCCGCTTCGGCATCGACCTCGAGGAGCACGCTGACGCCGGCTACGGACTGCTGTTCCGATCGAGCATCGACGCCGAAACGCTCGTCGACGAGGTCGAGGGGCTCCGGTTGAACTTCGATCACTACGATACGCACGTGCTCACGACCGTGCGAGCGGACGGCGGCGAGACGGCGGTCGTCTCGCTGTGGGCGAACGAGCGTGCCGCGAACACCGCCGCGGGCTTTCTCGCCGATCTGTCGGGAACCGGCGGGGGCGTCGGTGCAGCACTCGCCGGCAGCTCGACGGCGGACGAGCGAGCGGCCCACGGAACCGACGACGACGAGACGCTCCGCGCAGAGCTATCCGATCTCGACATCTACGCCGGAAAGCCGCACGGTGAAGACGTCTACGCGCTGGTGCTCTACTCGGAGACCGACCCGGAGACGCTGTTCGACGAGCTCTCGACGCTGCGAGAGCGGTTCGACCACTACGACAGCCACGTCAAATCAGCGATCTACAGCGCCGAGTCCGGCGGGCGATCGGCGATCGTCTCGCTGTGGGAGAGCCGAGAGGCCGCGGAGACCGCCGGGGAGTATCTCCACGAACTCCCGGGGATCGTCGCCCGCGCCGGCGAGGAGAGCGGCTTCGGCACGATGGGGATGTTCTACACCGTCGAACCGCAACACCGGGAGTCGTTCGTCGAGACCTTCGACGAGGTCGGCGAACTACTCGGTGAGATGGAAGGTCACCTCGAGAGTCAGCTACTCGTCAACGAGGAGGACGAAAACGACATGTTCATCGCCAGTCAGTGGCGCGCGAAGGACGACGCCGTGGCGTTCTTCCGATCGGACGCGTTCCGCGACACCGTCCAGTGGGGACGGGAGGTCCTCGCGGATCGTCCACGACACGTGTTTCTCAGCTAGAAGCGACGATCAGTAGAACGCGACCGGCATCCCGGCCGACTCCTCGCGGGAGATCTTCTCGAGCGCGTCCTCGAAGTCGGTGAATCGGACTTCCGTCCGGTCGTCCCGGATGGCGAACATCCCGGCCTCGGTCGTCAGGCTCTCCAGTTCGGCACCGGAGAACCCTTCGGTCTCGTCGGCGAGCGAACCGAGGTCGACGTCGGCGAGGTTCATCTCTTGAGTGTGGATGTCGAGGATCCGCTCCCGTCCGTCGACGTCGGGCTCGGGAACCTCGATGAGCCGGTCGAACCGACCCGGACGCAAAATCGCCCGGTCCAGCATGTCGAAACGGTTCGTCGCCGCGATGATCGAAATGTCACCC
>SKTU01000140.1 GCA_007122455.1 Haloarculaceae archaeon
AACCGATGTACGCCACCTCGGGGATCGATTCGGATCTGATGACGGCGACGAAAAAGGCGATCCGCCACATGATCGAGCATCTCTCGACCGAGCGTGGTCTCACTCGGGCGGAGGCGTACATCCTCTGTTCGGCCGCCGTCGACCTGAAAATCAACGAGGTCGTCGACGCACCCAACTGGGTCGTCTCCGCGTATCTCCCCGAGAGCATCTTCCCGTAGCGTCGTCACCGTTAATAGTCGGTCCCCCGCCCTTTCAGTATGGCAGTTCAGATCGATGCCGGGCGGTTCGAGGAGACGTTCGAAGAGTACTCGGCGATCGGCGCGACCGAACGCGGCGGCTTGCACCGGCTCACGCTCACCGACGCCGATCGAGACGTTCGTGATCTGTTCGTCGAAGATCTCGAGAAACTCGATCTCGACGTTCGGATCGACGAACTCGGCAACATCTTCGGACGGCGCGAGGGAACCGACCCCGACGCCGCACCTGTCCTGATCGGATCACACCTCGACTCCCAGCCCTACGGCGGCCGGTTCGACGGTCAGCTCGGCGTGCTGTGCGCCCTCGAGACGCTCCGTGCGTTCGAAGACGCGGATCTCGAAACGGAGCGTCCCGTCGAGATCGTCAACTGGACGAACGAGGAGGGGTCGCGGTTCGAACACGCGATGCTCGGCAGTGCCGTCTGGGCCGGCGTGACCGACCTCGAGGAGGCGCTCGCGCTGACCGACGACGAGGGAACGACCGTCCGTGAAGCGCTCGAACGAACCGGCTACGACGGCGACGCAGCTTGCGAAGCCGGCGACGTTCACTCGTACCTCGAACTCCACATCGAGCAGGGCCCGTATCTCGAAGCCGACGGAATCAGCGTCGGCGTCGTCGAGGGGTCGTACGGAATGGCGTGGCTCGAGGCGACGATCTCGGGGGAGACCGACCACGCCGGGCCGACGCCGATGCACAGTCGGTCGGACGCGATGGCGGCTGCGGCCGACGCGATCAACCGCATCCACTCGCTCCCGAATCGTCTGTCGGACGATTCAGTCGCAACCGTCGGCCGAATGGCCGTCGGTCCGGGGTCGATCAACGTGATCCCCGATACGGTGACGTTCACGATCGACGTGCGGAGTTACGACGACGAGATCGTCGCGGAGGCGATCGAAAACGTCGAGTTCGAGATCGACACCGCCTGTCGGCGCTGGGACACCGAGTACGACCTCGAACAGCTGTGGCGGATCTCCCACACCGAGTTCTCCGAGACCGTCCGTTCGGCGGGGCTCGCCGGGGCGGAGGCGGCCGGCGTGAGCTACCGAGAGATCGTCAGCGGCGCCGGCCACGACGCCAACTACGTCAACCGCGTCACCGACGCCGGAATGCTGTTCGTCCCGAGCGTCGACGGGAAGACCCACATCGAATCGGAGCTGACCGAGTGGGACGACGCGGTCGCCGGCGCGAAAGCGTACGCCGCCACGGTCGAGGAGCTGGCAAACGAGTAGCCGCGAGCCTCACTCTCCGAGCCGTCGCTGCCACTCCTGGACGCGGCTCAGTAGCTCGACGGGCGGCGTCTCGTTGACGTCGATCGCCTCGAGCTCCTCGAGAACAGCTTCAGTCGCCGCGTCGATCGGTTCCGCGCCACCGCCGTCGGCGGTCGTGCCGCCGCGGAACTCGCCGCTCCCCACGTCGAACACCGCCTGTACCGGTTCCCCGCCGCCGCCCCTCGCCTCGATCGCGCGCTCCGTTCGGAGCCGGTCGAGGACGTCCCGGGCGCGGTCGACGACCGGCGCCGGAACGCCGGCCAGATCTGCCACGTGAACCCCGTAGGAGCGGTCGGTCGCACCCTCCTGGATCGTCCGGAGGAATGCGACGTCGCCGTCCCGCTCTTCGGCGGCGACGCGGACGTTCTCGACGCGAGGGAGCTCGTCGGCGAGTGCGGTCAGTTCGTGGTAATGGGTCGCGAACAGCGTGAACGCGCCGATCTCGTTGTGCAGGTACTCCGTGGCGGCCCACGCGATCGAGATACCGTCGTACGTCGCGGTGCCGCGACCGACCTCGTCGAGGATGACGAGGGAATCGTCGGTCGCGGCGTGGAGAATGTTCGACAGCTCCTCCATCTCGACCATGAACGTCGAGCGCCCGCCGGCGAGTTCGTCGAGCGCGCCGACGCGAGTGTAGATCCCGTCGACGACCCCGACCGCGGCACGGTCGGCGGGGACGAAGCTCCCCACCTGTGCCAGCAGCGTTATCAGCGCCGCCTGCCGCATGTACGTCGACTTCCCGGACATGTTCGGTCCCGTGACGAGCAGGAAGCGGCGGTCGCGATCGAGGTAGAGATCGTTCGGGACGAACTCCACGTCGGTTTCGACGACGGGGTGGCGCCCCGCGTCGACGTCGATAACCCGGTCGTCGGTGAGCTCGGGCCGCGTCCATCCGTATCGAGAGGCATGCGTCGCGAGCGAGCAGAAGCCGTCGAGCTCCGCGAGCGCCCGGCCGATCGACTGGAGAATCTCGGCGTCGTCGGCGACTGACGCTCGAAGCCGCTGGAAGGCGGCGTACTCGCGCTCGCCGCGCTCTTCCTCGAGCCGCAGTACCTCCCGCTCGCGCTCTCGGAGTTCGTCGAAAACGTACCGCTCGGCGTTCTTCAGCGTCTTGATTCCCTCGTAATGGTCGGGTACGGCTCCCGACTCGGATTTACCGACCTGCACGTAGTAACCGTCCGTCTTGTTGCGGCCGACAGAGAGCCGCGAGAGCCCGTGTCGCTCCGACTCCCGCTGTTCGAGCGTATCGAAGAATTCGACGGCGCTCTCGTGTCGTTCGATCAGCTCGTCGAGCGCCTCGTCGTACCCCTCCCGGATGAGCCCACCCTCCCTGAGCGTCTTCGGTGGATCGTCCCGCAGTGCCGACAGCTCTTCGTGAAGGGCGGCAGCGGCGTCGGCGTCGATCCGGCCGAGAACGTCAGCGGTCGGCGAGTCGGCGAGTCGCGGCGAACCGTCGATCGACGCTCGGAGCTCGGGGACGAGCGACAGCGTCTCGCGAGCGCGGAGCAGCGCGTCGGCGCCGGCGCTGCCCGACACGGCGCGGCTCGCGACCCGTTCGAGGTCGTACGCGGCCGAAAGCGTCTCGCGGATCGCTTCCCTCGTGAGCGGATCGTCCGCGAGCGCCGCGACCGAACTCTGGCGTCGCTGTATCTCCCCGCGGGCGCGCTGGGGTCGGGCGAGCCACTCCTTCAGCAGCCGACCTCCGGCGCTCGTCTCGGTGTGATCGATCGTCTCGAAGAGGGTCCGCCCGCCGCTCGTCATCGCGTCGGTGAGTTCGAGGTTTCGCTGTGTCGTCGCGTCCAGCGTGACGTGGTCGTCGGCTGCGTAGGCTCCGAGCCGCGTAACCGACGCCAGCGCACCGACGCCCGTTTCGGCGACGTAGTCGAGCGCCGCACCGGCGGCGATCGTTGCGGCGTCGGTGTCCGGTGTGATCCCGTCGCCAAACTGTTCGGAGAGGGCGTGGCGAGCCCGACCGGGGGCGAACGCCTCCGCGTCGTGTAGCGTCAGTCGAGCGTCCGTTCTGCCCCTGAGCGATTCGAGCGCGTCGTCGTCGTTCCGGAGCGTCGGCCCCGGAAGTATCTCGACGGGGGCGAACCGGTAGAGCTCGGTCACCGTTCGGTCGAGCGCGTCGGTTCCGTCGATCGTCGTCACCCGAAAGCGTCCGGTGGTGATGTCACAGAAGGCGACGCCGTAGCTCGAGCCCTGACGGGCGACGGCGGCCAGATACTGCGCGTCGTCGGCGTCGGTCTCGACGAGCGTTCCGGGGGTGACGGTTCGCCGTATCTCTCGGACGATCCCGTCGTCGGTCTCGCGCTGGTCGGCGATCGCGACGCGGAAGCCGCGCTCGACGAGCGCCTTCACGTACGGCGTGAGGTCGTCGACGGGAACGCCCGCCATCTCGTAGGCCTCGCCGCCGGCCGTCCGCTCGGAGACCTTCAGATCGAGCGCGTCGCCGACTGTCACTGCATCGTCGCCGAAAAACTCGTAGAAATCTCCCATCTGCATCGCCAGCAGATCCGCGTCGGTCTCGTCTTTCAGCGCGGCGTACTCGTCGACGATTCCGCTCATGGAGGTAGGCGAGCACCCCGACGGCTAAAGCGCTGTGGGATCCCCCGACGTTCCCGATACCGCCGGCGGTCCGGCGGTGTACTGTCTCAAGCTTTATGTCCTCGACAGAGCGAACGTTCCGTAATGGGACTGAAGTGTTCGCTATTCGGGCACGCGTACGAGGCCGCCGACACCGAGCGCGAGCGGCAGGAACGCGGAAGTGAGGTCGTCACGATCTCCCGCGAGATCGAGCGCTGTCGCCGGTGCGGTGAGGAGCGCATCGTTTCCGAGAGTACGGAGGTGGCGGCCGTCGTCGACGCCGACGACGTCGATCTCGACACCGGTGCCGGCGACAGTTCGCCCGACGACGTCGACGACGGTTCGGCCGACGGCTTCGGTGGCGTCGTCGAGCGCAGTGACGTCGACCCACCTGACGTAGGCTCCGACGACGGCATCGACGAACCGCCGGACCCCGAGGAAGAGGACGCGGAGATCCTCTCGGAAACACCGGACCGAAACCCCGGCGAGTGGCCGGAGGAATCCGAGGAATCGGCCGACGACGACACGGAACCGATAGAGGAGCTCGCGGAGCCGCCCGAGCCGCAGCCCGACGAGGAGCCCTCCGCAGGACTCACGGTTCCGGAGGGCGAGATCGTCTGTCCGGGATGCGGTTTCCGGATCGACGCCGAGTCGTCGTTCCGCGACGGTGACCCGTGTCCGGAGTGTGGCGACTGGCTGAGCGCCGAGCGAAATCCGTAAACCTCCCCGCATCGATACGCCGAGCATGGAAGAGTACAAAATGCGCCGCGGGGAGTATCTCGAAGAGCGTGTTCCCGACCTGAAGGCCACCGTCGAAGAGTACTTCGGTCCCATCAGCGATACCGAGGAGTTCAACGGAAGCGACCTGTACGTCGTCGAGGAGCCGGACAACCCGGTCTTCGAGCGGGTCGTCGCCGGTGCCGTGGCCTACTCCGGCAAGAAGGACAAACTCGCGGTCGACTTCGTCGAGCGCGATCTCGAAGAGCTGCTGGAGACCGGCGACGTCGAGGCCGCGGGCGACGCCAACGCCGCGAAAAACGACTTCCTGCTCGAATGTACCGGACGGGACGCCAAATCCCGTCGGGAGTCGATGAAACGCTCCGTCGAGGACGAGGCGCCCGACGACTTCTGAGTTCTCACACCACTACCGCTTAGTATTCGCCGACGATACAACCGGCTATGTCCGATCTGCGACGCCCGGCGCCGACTAGCCTCCCCGTAGTGTTGACGATCGCGGGGAGCGACTCCGGCGGCGGGGCCGGGATACAGGCCGATCTGAAAACGATCGAGGCGACCGGCGGCTTCGGCGCCTCGGCGATCACCGCCGTAACAGCTCAGAACACGACGGCGGTCGAATCGAGCTACGTCCTCCCGACTGAGGAGATCGACGCCCAGCTCCGCGCCGTCAGCTCGGATTTCGACGTGGCGGCGATCAAAACCGGCATGCTCGCGACGGGCGAGGTGATCGATACCGTCACCGACCACGTCCGGTCGATCGACGCGCCGGTCGTCGTCGATCCGGTGATGATCGCCGCGACGGGTGACCGTCTGCTGTCGGCGGACGCCGAGGCGGCCTACGAGTCGCTGATCGCGGAGGCGACGCTCGTGACGCCGAACACCGACGAGGCGGCGGTGCTCACCGGCGTCGAACCGACCGACGAGACCGGTGCTCGAGCGGCGGGCGAGCGACTGCTGGAGGCGGGGGCAGACGCCGCACTCATAAAGGGCGGTCACATGCCGGGTGCGGACGTCGTCGACACGCTGGTCACGGCCGACGGCGTCGAGACGGCCCGCCATCCCCGAGTGGACACCGACGCCACGCACGGCTCCGGCTGTACCGTCTCGGCGGCGATCGCGACGCGTCTCGCGCTGGGTGACTCCCTCACCGACGCAGTCCAGTACGGGGTCGCGTTCATGGGGCGAGCAGTTCGATACCACCACGACGTCGGCGCGGGTCCTGGCGCAGTCCACCACGTGGTCGCGCTCCGCAACGAGGCTGCTCGGAACGACACCGCAGAGCTGGTCTCCGGCGTCGTCGAACGCCTCGCCGACCACGGCGTCCGCTCGCTCGTTCCCGAAGTCGGGATGAACGTCGTCGGTGCGACGCCGTACGCGGAATCGACCGACGAGGTCGCGGCCGTCGAAGGGCGGATCGCGAAAACCCGATCCGGGATCGCGCCCAACCGCGGTGTCAGGTTCGGCGCGTCGAGCCACGTCGCCCGGTTTCTGCTCGGAGCCCGCGAGTTTCACCCGGAACTCCGGTTCGCGATCAACTGTCGCTTCGACGACGCGGTCGAAGCTGCGCTCGAGACGCTCGGCTGGGACGTCGTCGAGTACGACCGGGACGACGAGCCCGACGACGCGCCCGGGACGATGCCGTGGGCTGCGCGCCAGGCGTTCGATCGACCGTCCGCCCCGACCGCCGTCGTCGACCGCGGTGCCGTCGGCAAGGAACCGATGACGCGGATCGTCGACGCCGACGCCGACGTACTCGCCGAACGGGCACTCGCCCTCGCCGAGGCGCTGGACTGACGGCGAAACGGTTTCGGTACCGGGGGTCGTGGGTGGCGCAATGACGCCCGAATCGTTCTTTCACGTCGCGATCAAAGCCGACGATCTCGAGTCGACCGTCGCGTTCTACCGGGACGTTCTCGGCGGCGATCCGATCACCGAGAGCGACCCGGACGACGAGGAGACGTACGTCGCGCTCGAAGTCGCCGACAAGCGCGTCTACGTCTTCGAGCGAGCACCCTACGAGATCGCGGGACTGGTCGAGGAGTTGCCGACCGGCGTGTTGCACTTCGGTTTCACGGTCGACTCCGTCGATCGCGTGGCCGCGGAACTCGGCGAACAGGGCGTCGAGTTCCTGATGGAGCCGACGACGTTCGACGATCTCCGCGTCGCCTTCTGCTATGATCCGACCGGGGCGAGAGTCGAACTGCTCGAGATTCTTTAGAAGGGAAACCGCTCCCTGATCCGGTCGAAAAGCGAGCGGCTGTTCTCCTCGCGATCGGTCGTCTCGGGGACGACGTGGTCGGCCGGATAGATCCGCAGCGGATTCTTCTCGTTTTCGACGCGGATCAGCCCGGCGTCCTTGAGGTTCGCGAGCGCCGGCTCGATCTCGTCGATGGCGACGCCGACGCCGGATCGGAGTTCGAAGACGGTCATCCCCTCCTCGCTGCGATCGACGAGGGCATCGAGCACCGCGACCTCCGTCTCGTCGCGGTCACGATACTCCCGCTTTGCCTGCATACACGCCCCTTCGGCAGGAGTTGCCTTAACTTCTGGCGGCCGGTGGACCGAACGGCCGTTGGGAGCCGCGAGCGTTTTACGCTGCGGGCGCCTGCAGTCGACAATGACAGTCGTCGCGGCACTCCACGAGGCGCACGGCGCGACGTTCGACGAGCGGGGCGGTCGGCGGGTCGTCGACCACTACGGCAAACCCGAGCGGGTTCACGCCGCGGTCCGCAACGTCGTCGGCGTCATCGAGATGGGCTACGGGATCGTCGAAATCCGCGGTGACGACCGCGTCGACTTCGTCGACAACGCCGTGTCGAACCGCGTTCCGGAGGCGGACGGTCACGGCGTCTACGCGCTGCTCCTCGATCCGCAGGGTGGTATCGAGACGGAACTGTACGTCTACAACGCCGGGTCGCGGCTGCTCTGTTTCGTTCCACCGGGGCGCGCCGAACCGCTCGCCGAGGAGTGGCGCGGGAAGACGTTCATCCAGGACGTCGAGATCCGAACCGCGACCGACGACGTCGGCGTCTTCGGAATCCACGGGCCGAAGGCAACCGAAAAGATCGCCTCGGTGTTGACCGGCCCCGGTTCGCCCGAGGCTCCGCTATCCTTCGTCCGCGGGGAGATCGGCGACTGGGGCGTCACCGTGATCCGGACCGACGACCTGACTGGCGAGGAGGGGTACGAGGTCGTCTGTGCCGCCGCCGACGCCGAACGCGTCGCCGACGCGCTGTTGAACCACGGGCTCAACGCCGCCCCGTTCGGCTATCGCACGTGGGAGACGCTCACGCTGGAGGCCGGAACGCCGCTCTTCGATACCGAACTGGAGGGAACGGTACCGAACGTCGCCGGCGTCCGAAACGCCCTCGACTTCGAGAAGGGCTGTTACGTCGGCCAGGAGATCGTCTCCAAGATCGAAAATCGGGGACGTCCGTCCAAGCAGCTCGTCGGCCTCCGTCCAGAGGCGATTCCCGCTTCAGGTGCCGCGGTTTTCGACGGTGATGCGACCGTCGGATCGGTCACCCGTGGCGCCGAGAGCCCGTCGCTGGCGGAACCGATCGCGCTCGCGTACGTCGACTACGCCGCAGACGCCGACGACCTGACCGTTCGCGTCGACGGTGAGGAGGTCGCCGCGACCGTCACCGACCTCCCCTTCGTCGAGGGTTCCGCCCGCTCGCGCCGGCTTCCGACCTACCCCTGACGGGTTCGCCAGAGAGTCCGTCCGACTGCGAGCGTGCCGAGCCCCCCGGCTGCCACCGCGAGTGCCTGCAGGCTCCCGATCGCGGACAGCGAGTGGTCGTGGGAGTGTCCCCCCGGCGGGTAGACGTGGAGCGAAACCCGCTCGTCGATCACGGCGCCGTCGTGTTCGAGGTGGATCCCGACGTCGTAGTATCGCGCCGAAGTGAGCACGACCACTGCCGAGTACTCGCCGGGCTCTCGTTCCGTCAACTCGGCCTCCTGGAGGGTTTCGCCGCTGCTGTGTGAGTCGAACGACAGCGTCGCCGTCGCCCACGACACCGGTTCACCCTCGCGGGTGACCGAGAGATCGTAGGCGTTCGGTCCGACCTCCGCGGGGACGCCGCGGAGCTGGAGTTCGTACGCGTCGCTCTCGGCGATCCCCGTCTCCGGGCCGTACCGCTCCTCGGTGGCGACGTGGGTCGCCGTGGGTGCCGCGACGAGCACTCCCGAGAGGACGATCACGGTGAGCAGGATCGCGGCTTCGATCCGGATCGTTCGGCTGAAGACGGCCGTCGGATCTCCGCTCAGGCCGAGCGCGCTCGCGACCCGGCCGTTTTGAGGCGTTCCGGTCAGCCCGCGATACGCTGTCGCTCGGAGGAGCCCGGCGACACCGAGCGCCGCCGCGACGAGGGTAACCTTGGCCGTGAGCGTCGTCTCGTAGAGGGTTTCGGGCGATCGGATCGCCTCGAGATGCCACGCGGCCAACAGCAGTCCGGTCGTCAGCGCGACCGCGACGGCGGCCGTCGCGATCACCGAAAAGCGCCGAACGACGGCCGCGGCTGTTCGTTCGGGCGCATCGCTCCCAGCCAGTACCGGCGGGACGACCGCCGTGAGCGTCACGAGGCCGCCGACCCACGCTGCGGCGGCGACGACGTGCGCCAGATCGACGCCAACGCCCGCCAGCGACTCCGCGGAGTGACTCGTCGCGCTCACCGACACCGCGACGAGCAGCCCCCCGACGGATACGGCGGCGAGCGATCGACTACTGAAACGCCGAACGGCGAGAGAAACTGCCAGTACGCCACCCCCGATCGCGACCTGTAACAGCCACACCAGTCCGGCACGCCCGCCGAGCAGATCTGCCGTCGACGGGATCACACTGCCGGAGACGCGAACCGCACCGAGTGCGCCAGCACAGATCAAAAGGAGAAGCGCCGCACCGGCGATCAGTCGGCGTTCGCGACGGATCGCGACGGCGGGCCGCTCTCGACCGACCGTGGGCGCGACTACCGAGAGCAGCGCGAGCGGGACACCGATGAGGCCGATCAGGCCGACGAGCAGCCCTGCCGAGAGGATCGCCTCGACGCCGCTCGTCTCCAGCCCGCCCTCCTCGTGTGCCGCGATCAGCTGCTCCCGATCCGGGATTTCCTCGCCGACGGCGAAGACGAACCCGCCGCTCGTGGTGTGGCCGTCGCTCGCGAGCACCTCCCACCGAACCACGTAGACGTCGTCTCCGAGCGTCTCGAGCGGAACGCGAACGGTCGTTCTGTCGTCGCCGATCCGCGGCTCACCGCTGATCACCGTTCCGTTGACACCGGTTACCTCGACAGTCGCCCGCTGGACGTCGGCGGTGTACTCCAGCGTGATCTCGTCAGGCGCCGCGTCGAGTTGGGCACCGCTCTCCGGGGTCGAACTCTCCAGATGCGCGTGGGCGGCGACCGGTGCGGCGAGCGACGCGACGACGAGAATGGCCGCGACGGCAGCGACGAGACGAAGCCGTTTCACTACCCGTGGAAGGGTTACTGTAAAAATACGGCTTCTGGTTCGGTCGTCGAACGATCTACTCCGCGTCCGTCGGCGCGTAGTAGTACTCCCCGGACTGCTTCTGTTCGCGGTCCTTCTGGGAGTCGGGTTTGTTGATTCGGGGACGCCCCGTCCGCTCGTCGCGACGGAACGTCACGCCGAGGTTCGAGAGGAACGCGTTCATCCCCTCGCGCATCCCCATCGGGTGGCCGGCGTGACCGTGCTCGGCCGGCTCGCCCTCGAACACCTGGAGTCGGTCGGCCAACAGATCGATCATGTAGATGTCGTGGTCGATGACCATCGCCGTCGCGCCGTGGTTTTCAGTGTAGCGGCGGATCGCGCGCGTCGCGAGCACCCGCTGTTCGACGTCGAGATGCGCCGAGGGTTCGTCGAGCAGGTAGAGGTCGGCCTCCTTCGAGAGACACGCCGCGATGGCGACCCGCTGGCGCTCCCCGCCCGAGAGATCGGTGAGGCTCTGTTCCATGATCCGCTCGAGCTGGAGCGGCTGTGCGATCTCCGTGTTCCAGTACGACGAGCCGAAGTCGTCGGTGATCGACCGGAGGAACGCGTCGACCCGCATCGGTTGATCGATCTCGACGTACTGCGGCTTGTAGGAGATGTCGAGCCGCACGTCGAAGGAACCCTCGTCGGGCTCGATTCGGCCGGTGAGTAGCTTCGCGAACGTCGACTTTCCGATCCCGTTCGGCCCGACGATCCCCAGCACCTCGTTTCTGCGTATCTCGCCGGCGTCGACCTCGAGACTGAACTCGCCGGTCCCGTAGCTCTTCGTCATCGCTGGATACTCGACGAGCGTCTCGCCGTGGCCCGTCGTGCGGGGCGCGTGCTCCTCGAACTCGATCGACTCGGGACGGATCCGCATGTTCTCGTTTTCGAGGTATCCCTTCAGATACTCGTTTATGCCCGCCTTCGTGGATTTCGGCGGCGTGATCACGCCGAACGCACCGGGCTCGCCGTAGGCGACGTGGAGTGCGTCGGCGAGCAGATCCAGCACCGCGAGATCGTGTTCGACGACGAGCATCGAGCGTTCCTCTGTCGAGAGTTCGCTAATGAGCCGCGCCGCGGTCACCCGCTGGCCGATGTCGAGATACGGCGTGATCTCGTCGAGGAAGTAGAAGTCCGCGTCGCGGGCCAGCGTCGCGGCCAGTGCCACGCGCTGGAGCTCACCGCCGGAGAGCGTGTCGATCGGCTGGTCGACGACCGGTCCGATCTCGAGTCGCTCGACCAGATCGTCGACGACGCCCCGCTCGTCGACGCCGGCGAGCAGCTCGTTCGTCGCGCCGTCGAACTGGTCCGGGATCTTGTCGACGTACTGCGGTTTCCGGGCGACGGTCACCTCGCCCTCGCGCATCGATTCGAGGTAATCCTGAAGCGCGGTGCCGCGGTACGCCTCGAGGATTTCCTCCCAGCCGGGTTCGTCCTCGTAGCGTCCGAGGTTCGGTGCGATCTCGTCGGCGAGGATCCGGACGGCTGTCGTCTTCCCGATCCCGTTCGGTCCGAGGATGCCGGTCACTCGGCCGTCCTGTGGTGCTGGGAGTCCATAGAGACCGAAGGCGTTCTCGCCGTACCGGTGCGTCGGGTTCTCGTCGAGTTCCTGCGGCAGGTTGATGATTTCGATCGCGTCGAAGGGGCACTTCTCAACGCAGATGCCACACGTTTCGCCGAGACAGAGCTCCTCGGAGATCGATATCTGATCCGGGCCGCCCGCGTAGGGGTCGTCGCCGTGGCGCTCCTCGCGGGTGACGATACACTCCTCGCCGGTCCGGTTCGGCGGACAGAAGTTCGCACACTCGTAGTTACACCGGTCGGGCTGACAGCGGTCCAGATCGACGACGGCGATACTGTCATCCGCCATGGGTTACGCCCCCGTGGTCAGCAGTATCGTCCACGCGACGAACCAGAGGGCGAACGTCATGAACGAAACGTAGAGGTAGTCCTTCGCGCCGAACTCGTCGACGTCGAGGTCGAGTCCGGCAATCTCGAGGGCACGAAGCAGCGGAAACTGCGCTAGCACCGTGCCGGCGAGGATGAAGACGGCGATCGTGTCCGTCGCTCCGTCGGCGATCATCGCCGAGAGCCACGCCGCGGCGATACCGGCCAGACACGCGACTGTCGTGACCGTCACCCCGCGAACGTGGGCGGCCCGACGCTCGGCCGTATCGGTTGCCATACCCTCACGTCGGCTATCCGTGCTCAAAAGCGGTTCGTTCCCGATTCGACGTCCGACCGTGGTATTTCCGGCTCAATCTTTATACGCTTGGCTGCCCTCTATACGGATACAGATGGCTGATTCTGATGGGGAAGCACTGGAAGATCTTCCGCCAAGCGCGAAGCTCGTCTACAAGGTGCTCGAATACAACGGTGCGATGACCCAGAAGGGCATCGTCGAGGAGTCGATGCTCTCGGCCCGAACGGTCCGATACGCCCTCGAACGGCTCGAGGACATCGAAATCGTCGACGAGGACGTCTACTTCGCCGACGCGCGACAGAACCTCTACGAAATATCCGCCGGCTGTGCGACTGCGACGCCGGACGGCGGTACCGACCCGGCGTCCTGCGACGACTGAGTCCGTCGGGTTTCGAGCGACGAGTTTTCGACTCGCCGTAGCTACGCTTCCGCTTCGATAGCCGTCCGGAGCCCCTCGACCGCCCGCTCGAGCTGTTCCCGCTCGATCGCCAGCGGCGGCTGGACGCGCATCACGTTGCCGTGGTATCCGCCGACGCCCACGACGATCCCCTGCTCGCGGAGATGCTTCGAGACGTGTTTCGCGAGCGTCGCGTCCGGAGCGGGCGCCTCACCCATCGGCCCGGTCTCCGAGGGATCGACCATCTCGACGCCGTGCATGAGTCCGAGTCCGCGCGTGTCGCCGACGACGTCGAACTCCTCCTCGAGCTCCCACAGCGCCGTCGAGAGCCACTCGCCCTGCTCGCGGGCGTTGTCGACGAGACCGCCCTCCAGTTCGTCGATCGTCGCCAGCGCCGCCGCACACGCGACGGGGTTGCCGCCGAACGTCGAGAGGTGATCCCCCGACTCGAAGCTGTCGGCGATCTCCGCGGGGGCCGTGAAGGCGCCGAGCGGGAGCCCGTTGGCGATCCCCTTCGCCTGTGCCATGATGTCCGGTTCGACGTCGAACTGCTCGGAGGCGAACATCGATCCCGTCCGTCCGTAGCCCGTCTGAACCTCGTCGGCGATCAGGAGTGCGCCGTGGTCGCGAGTGATCTCCGCGACCGCCTGGAGCCACTCCTTCGGCGGAACGACGATGCCGGCTTCGCCCATCACGGGCTCGACGACGACGGCGGCGAGATCGCCCGACGTGTGGGTGCCGATGACCCGTTCGAGGTCGTCGGCGCAGGCGGCCGTACATTCGCCGTCGCACGTCTGACATCGGTACGCGTACGGCGGTGCGGTGTGGGCGACGTCGTTGATCGTCGGCGCCATGTCCTTCTTGTACGCCTTGTTGCCCGTCAGCGCAAGGCTGCCGAGCGTTCGGCCGTGAAAGCCCATCTCGAGGGCGATGACCTCCTTGCTCCCCGTGTGCTTTCGAGCCAGTTTGATCGCTCCCTCGATGGCCTCCGTTCCGGAGTTACAGAAGAAGCTCTTCTGGAGGTTTCCGGGGGAGATCTCCGCGATCCGTTCGCCGAGCTTCGCCGCCGGTTCGTTCGGGTGGACGTACGAACAGCTGTGGAGCAGTTCGTCGAGCTGATCCTTCGCCGCCTCGACGATCGCGTCGTTGTGGTGACCGGCGTTGGTGACCGAGATGCCCGAGAAGACGTCGAGATACTCGTTGCCGTCGAAATCCTCGACCGTGCACCCCTCTCCACGCCGGAGCGGAACGTCGAGCTCCTTCCAGATCGGCATCAGGTAGTCGTCATATCGGGATTCGATCGCGTTGTTACCGCTTTTCTGTGGTTGTTTGGACATACGTAAGACCTTACAGAACAATGGGTCCGCGGTGTAAAAAACCCGGCGACATTTGTATCCGGTCACGCGGTCCGGCGGCCTACTGCGGAACGACCGTAATCGGCTTGCCGTGATCGATCGCCGCCTCGAGTTCCTCGGCGATCGCCGATCCCCGCGACACCTGGATCTCCCCGCCCCGTGAGACCGTCGCCGTGAACAGATACTCCCCGGCGGCCTGTACCTCGACGGTTTCTCCGTGGTGATCGCCGAGCGGGATGAGGACGTGGCGGTTGGTCACCTCGGGCGTCACGATCTGGCCGGCCTTCGCGGGCGATTCACCGCCGGCAGCGCTCCCGCTCGGCTTCTCCGAGAGCGTTCGGACGTCGATGTCGATCCCCAGCCGGTCCTCGATCTTGGAGATCCGACCGCCACCCTTGCCGATGACGTAGGAGATGTCGTCGTCCTCGACGTAGACGACCGCGGTGTTTGCGCCCTTGAACTCGACGTCGACGTGGCCGTGAGCGACCGATCGGATCTCCCGCTCGATCTCCTGTCTGGCGACCCGTTCGACGCCGCTCTCGCGTTCTCCGTCGTCCGCTCCCTCGAGAGGAACCGTGACGACCTGTCTGTTGAACGTGTAGATCTCGTAGGCCGGCGCCCCGGTCTCGAAGTCCTCGATGACGATCACCGGTCGCGCGAGGTCTTCCTCGACGAGTCCGTGGGGAACCTTCACCTCGGTCGTGACGTCGTATATCGTCTCGACGTCGCCGGCCTCGATGTAGACGACCGTGTCGACGACCTGCGGGATCATGCCGAGTTCGACGCGGCCGACGAGACGCTGGAGCGCGTCGATCGCCCGCGTGGCGTGGACGACGCCGATCATGCCGACGCCGGCGAGCCGCATGTCCGCGAACGTCTCGAAGTCCGAGGTCTTGCGGACCTCGTCGTAGATCGTGTAATCCGGCCGGACCATCAGAAGCGAGTCGGCGGTGTTCTCCATCGAGCCGCCGAGCTCGGTGTACTGGGTGATCTCCGGGCCGACCTGGAGGTCCCGCGGCTTCTCCATCGTCTTGACGACGAAGCCGGAGTCGTCGAGGAACTCCGCGACCGCTTGCGCGAACGTCGACTTCCCGGCCCCCGGCGCCCCGGAGATGAGAACGCCGCGCTGGTGTTCGGTGAACCGTTCGCGCAGCTCGTCGGCGTTGTCGTAGTCGTCGAGGTTGGTTTTGACGATCGGACGGACCGCCGTGATCTCGATGGCGTCGGCGAACGGCGGCTGGGCGATCGCGATCCGCATCTCCCTGAACTGGACGATGTCCATTCCCGGGTGGGAGAGCTCGATGAATCCATCGGGGGATTCGCGGGCGGCGTTGAGAACGTCCTGTGCGTACTCCCGCATCGTCGCCTCCGTGAGCGATTCGTCGTCGATCCGTTCGTAGCGAATGTCGCCGATCTCGCCGCGCTTGGCCATCGGATGGACCCCCGTCTTCAGGTGGACGGACATCGTCAGCTCGTCGAAGTACGGCTCGATGAGCAGCGACTCGGTGTCTCGGCTTCGGGGTTCGACGTAGTCGACGTCGATCCCTTTCGCCCGTGCGACCTCGCTCTGTACGACATCGCTCGTCAGCAGTGTCGCACCGTGCTCGACCGCGAGATCTCGGATGAGGGCGTCGATCTCTCCCTCGCCGGCTTCCCGCTTTTCGATGGCGTCCGGACGGCGGCCGACGTACTCGACGGTGAGTTCGCCGTCCTCGGCGAGTCCGACGAGGCGCTGGAGCTCCTGGAGGCCGTCCCAGCCGCTGTCGCGGCCGTCGTTCGCCTGGGCTTCCAGCTCGCCGACGACCGCCTCGGCCACGTAGACGACATCGACGCCGCCGGCGTCGATGCGCTCTGAGACGCGGCCGTCGACGACCGCGCTCGTGTCCGGCAGGACCTTCATACCCGAATTCGGTCGCCACGCCGTATAAATACCGTGATGGGCGCGAGTGCGACGTAGCTTCCGAGGCGATTCACACTCCGGACTCGGGGACGACCGCAGTCTCCGGATAGAACGCCGCCCACGCGAACCACATCGCGTCGAACGCGTTGACTGACGGGAGGGGGAGCTCCCCGGCCGCCCACGAGTTTCTGTTTCGGTCGACGATCGCGCCGGCTTCGTACTCCAGGGCCGTACGCTCGGGGTTCCGGTAGACGTACCCCGTGTCGAGTTCCTCGTCGTAGACCGCGACGTAGCTGTTCCCGTCCGCGTCGACCGTAAGGAGTCCCTTCTCTCGAAGCGTGTCTTTTTCGAATGCGACCGGCTCACCGCCACTTCTCGCGGCGATCACGGGGGTTTTCGGGTCGAACCGTTCGTCGTCGTGCATCAGCGGCCGTGCGGGTGGTCCCGAGCTGTAATACCCCGACAGTGGGTCGTACGATCCGTACGGGTCGCGGTCGTAGTCGCGAACGTAGCCAGTCTCGAGAGAGAGTACCTGCGTCTCCGGATATGCGGTCCGCCACCGCTCCCAGCTCGTCCAGATCAACGGCCGTTCGACGAGTCCGTCTCCCGAGTGCGGTCCTGCGACCCCGGCGCTCAGTATCTGTGGCCACCACGTCGTCGTTCCGCGGTCGTACATGACGAGGTTGCTGTTGACGAGCTTGCCGGAGATCCCGAACGACGTTTCGCCGCGCTCGAAGGCGAGCGCGCTCCCGGTCAGCGGACAGTACGTCGCGCTCAGATTCGTCCCGCCGAGCGTGTCGTTGACGATCTCGTGATAGACGAGGATCGACTGGGGATAGGCCTTCGCCTCGCCGTCGTACACGGCGCCGAAGACGACGCTGTCGGGCTCGAGAAACCCCGCGTCGGTCGGGGTGACGAACTGTGGGTCGTCGATCGCCGCGTCGAAGCGGCCGATCTCCGGTGGATCGTCGACGAGCTCGGCCGCGTCGCCGCTCGTGGCGGCGTCGAACACGTCGAACGGTTCGTGCTCCGTCGAGAGCACGGGCTCGGTCACCGGCGGGCCACCGTCGACGCCGTCGTCCGGCGAGCGCCGTCCCCAGCCGGTCGTACAGCCGGCCACCGCCCCGACCACTGCGGTCGTGAGGAACGCCCGTCTACCGGTTCGGTCCATACCGATCTGTCGGCGGGTGCGGAGTTAACACCGCGACGACTGTGCGTGAGCTTCACACCGCCGCGGAGGCCGGTAGCGCCGCACGCGACGACCCCTTTTTGGCCCTCCCGACCATCCCGTCGGTATGGTCCGAGAGCTAGTCGCCGAGCTCGCGTCGATCCCGAGTCACGAGGACGAAACCGAGGCCGGCGACCGCATCGAAGCGTGGCTCCGCGCGGAAACCGACGCCGACGTCCGGCGCGACGACGTCGGCAACGTGGTGGCGTTCCGCGGCGAGGGGGAGTACACCCTCGCACTGGTCGGCCACCACGACGTGGTGCCGCCGGATCCCGAACAGACCGACGGTGACGGCTACGTCGTCGAAGCGCGGGACGGTCGGCTCCACGGCCGCGGAACCGCGGACATGAAGGGCGCCGTCGCGGCGGCGATGGTCGCCTTTCGGGACGCCGACCCGGCGGCCGAACTCGCCTTCGCCTCCTTCGTCGGCGAGGAGACCGGCGGCGAGGGGTGTCGGGCGGCGATCGACGAC
>SKTU01000100.1 GCA_007122455.1 Haloarculaceae archaeon
AATGAGGCAACCGACTTCGTCCGGGCCGACCCCGAATACGACGGCGGCATCACCGGCGCCATCAAACTCGCACGCGTCGCCGAAGGATTCGGACTGGACTGTGAGATCCACTCCGCCGGCCCGGCTCACCGTCACTGTGTCGCGGCCATGCGCAACACCAACTACTACGAGATGGCCGTCGTGGGGCCGGAGACCATCGGCTCACGCGAGCTTCCCGTTTATGCCGGAGGCTACCAGGACAGCCTCGATGCCATCGACGCCGACGGCACCGTTCCCGTTCCCGAAGGCCCGGGGCTCGGCGTCACGTACGACTGGCAGTACATAGCGGACAACAGCATCGGAAACTGGATCCACGACTGAGTCGAGTCACGTTCGATCGAACGTGACCGACAGCTACCGAGTACACCGCCTCGTGGTAGGCCTTGGCGTAAATTATTTTACCGGGTGTGTCCACCATCCAACGAATGACGCGACGACACAGAGTTGCCCACGTGGACGAGCTACCGACTAACGGGTCGCGGGTAATCGCGGACATCAACGGTTTGGAGGTCGCGATCTTTCGCGTCGACGACGAGTTTCATGCAGTAGCGAACTACTGTATCCACCAGGGTGGACCGCTCTGTGAGGGCGAAATAGACGGGCGGGTCTCGGTAACGGACGACGGTTGGACGTGGGAGTACGACGAGACGCCGAAACACATCCGCTGTCCGTGGCACGGATGGATGTTCGACGTCACTACTGGCAAGAACGACGATGCAGAGCAGTACGCAGTTCCAACGTACGACGTCGAAGTCGACGACGAAGAGATATTCATCGTTCGGGGATAGCACCGATCGGGACCCACGTAACTCGACCGCATGGACCGGTATATATAATACCGCCGGTAAACTACCCCGCGCTCGTAATGGTGTCAGTAGACTCTCCGGTACTCGACGTAGACGAATCCGAACGGACCGTCAGCGTCGTGCTCGACCGTCCCGACAAGCGGAACGCGTTCAACCTCGAGCTAGTGAACGAGCTGTACGACGCCCTCGTCGAACTCGAAGAGCGATCCGAGAAGGGGATACTCCTCACCGGAAACGGACCGGTGACAACGGCGGGTGCCGACGTAAGTATCGTCGGTGGCGATGACGAAGGTAAAAAGCGGGAGTTGACAGGGAAGATAAACGACGTCTACGAACTGCTTCACCGGTATCCGAGACCGACCGTGATGGCTGTGAAAGGCGCCGCGGTCGGTGCTGGATTTCAGCTGGCGATAGCGGTAGACTTCGCGGTCGCGGGAGAGGAAACGACCCTGTTGAAACCCGAGATCGAATACGGTGTCTTTTCGGGGTACTCGACGAGAATGATCGCACACGAGGCGGGAAACGACGTGGCGAGGGAGATCGCACTCGGCGGAAAGACGATCACTCCTGAAAGGGCTCAGCAGTGGGGATTGATCAGTGAGGTCGTTGCCGACTCGGCGGTAGAGGAGACGGCTATCGAGATGCTCGAGGAACTCGTCGAATACGATCCGGGGGCTTACGAGGCGACGAAGCAAGCGTTACGCTTCGATCACAGCCCGGACGATTTCGACAACTATCCGTGAGGAGGACCGATTGCTGGCGTGTCTTGCTCTGACGCTCTTCGGTAGTCTAGCGGAATACGTTGACGGCGAGGCAATCGATGAGGCCATGGATCGGTGCGCCGGTCAGGTTCAGTGAGCATACGATCCCAGACAGTCGGAAATCTCCGACGAAAGGCCGTTTCAAACGCTCTGATATTCTCACGGAGCGTCTTGTAGGACGGCGAGAGCAGAAACGCGATCCGGTTGGTGCTGAGAAGCGCATCGGCGTAGGGGATTAAGCGCACGCTCAAATGTTCGCCTCCATCGTCCCAGGACGGTGTGGTGGTGTGCTTCCGAAGCGATCACACACCCAGTTCGTCGGCTATCTCGTAAAGGGAATCGATTTTCAGGTGTGGATCTTTGAGAACGGCCTCCCACGTCTTCCCCAAGCGACGGACCCAGGCCGTCTGCATCCCAGTGTAACTCGCACCCTGGATGTCATACCAGGAGGCAGTTACATGAACGAGCTCGGATACCGGAGTGTCCACCTTTTGAGCGGTATACCGGTAGAGTCGAGGATCAGGCTTGTAGATGCCTACATCGGCAGCACTGATCGTATCAGCAACAAGATCGTCAATCTCAGCTGTTTGAACCATGTGAGCTAACATGTCTGGATCACCGTTCGATAGAACGTAGATATCGTATCCACCCTCGTTCAACCGTTCGAGTGCACCACGGACATCATCAAACGGTTCGTACTCAGCGGTCTCGAGTATCTGTTCACGTTCGGCTTCGGAGATATCGATATCCATCGAGTGCAGGGCGTAATCGAGCGCCTCTGCGTGCCGTTTTTCAGTCGTCCGGTATTCTCCGAGCATGGTGACAGCGATTCCATAGATACTAGACCGTTCATACCATATCCGGGCGAGGGCTTCCGGGTGGTCCGTATACTGTGCAAGTGCCTCCCGAGTCGAAACTTCGTTGACGAGGGTGCTATACGAATCAACGAGGATCGTCTCAACGGCGTTTGGATCGAATTCCATAATCTGTGCCTCCTTGCAGGTTGGCCGAAAATAAGTGTTCGGGGAATTGTCGGTCGACTACCAATAAATTCTGCAGGCAGTTAGGGACGGTCGAGACGATTCCAGTGCCGAGTCCGCGGTGAACCTGTGGTTTCGATAGATCGGATCGCTATTCAACACAGCAGGTCGATCAGTGATCGAAGGCACTGACCGCGTCGATGGTCTCGTCCTCGAAGCGGTCGATGGCGAAGAAGTCGGCGAATGGCGGCGGCTCCTCGCCCAGAAACGACCGGACGACGGGCGGGATCGCTGGGGCCGTCATGACGCCCAGGCCGGTGAAGCCAGAGGCGACGATCAGCCCCTCCGGCGCGTCTTCGGGCGCGTCGACGATACCGTAACCGTCTGGCGAGGCGGCATCTAAACCGGCCCAGCCATTGACGAAGCCGGCGGTATCAAGCTCCGGTAACAGCTCCGGGATCGTCTCGGCGACCGTCCATCTGAACGTCTCATCGGCGTCCATGCTGGCGGCGTCAGGATCGTTGATCGGCCCGCTGCCGCCACCGACGAGCAGGTCGCCGTTCGCCTCCGGCCGGAAGTACAGCTCCTTGTCGATCGCCCGTCCGATGGGGAACCTCTCTGGGAGGGTGGCTTCCAGGACGACGATCTGGGTCCGGTACGGCGAGATCGGTACCTTGACCAGGTCCGCTAGGAGGTCGGCGGTTCGCCAGCCGGCCGCAACAACGATGTGATCGGCCTCGAAGTCACCGTCGGCCGTGACGACACCGTCGACGGCGTCGTCGGCAGTCTTGATGGCTTTGACAGACACGCCGGTGACGAACTCGGCGCCGCGTTCGGTGGCCGCGTCCCGCAGCGCGGTCGTGTAGGTGTGGGGGTCGAGCCAGCCGCCGTCGCCGAACAGGAGTGCCCCGTCATATCTCGACACGTCGAAGTAGGGATAGCGGGCTTTTAGGGTCGCTTTGTCTAGGAACTCGACGTCGAAGCCGTGCTCGCGGATCTCGGCCGCCTTTCCCTTTGGATCGTCAAGCGATCCGGTCTCCAAGAGTTCAATCCGGTCGTGGGGTTCGAAAGAGAAGGGACCGTGTTCGAACTCGGCGAAGAACGAGCGGATCGTCTTCGCCATCGCGGGCTGGTCTGTGCCTTGAGCGTAGAATCGAACGGGTGAGACGTTGCCTGCAGACCGCCCCGAAGCACCGCTGGCGACTCGATCCCGCTCGACGACCAGTACGTCGTACTCCGGCGCCAAGTCGTGGGCCACTTGGCAGCCGATCACTCCGCCCCCGACGATCGCGATATCGTAGCGGTTCCGGTCCATAGGGCCAGTATCGGTCGGGAATTCATAACTGTTCGTGACCGGGGGTTCAACAGGTTCGAAGGCCTGATCGTTCAGCACAGTTCGAAGCCAACCACACGTCCTAACGCTGTTCCCGGACAGACTGCGGGTTCACGCATCCGGAGATTTATCACGGAGAACACTCTGCGTGACAGAAATGCGGCGTTGAGCGGCTCGGGCCGAAACTCTATCACCCCCAGTTCCGCAACGTCCGATAGCCTCTGACCGAAGGCAGGGCGTTCTTCATGCATATGCGTTTCTGCCCGGCAAGAGGCGCTAATACTCTTGATTCCGCCAGTCTATCGAAGAGCGTGCGCTGGAGTGTCACCTCCGACAACGGGACAAAAGCGTTAACACGTACCAAGTAGCACGTTACCGTATGGCCGACAGCTCATCACTAGTGCGCAGCTCGCTGGACAGCGTAGATAACCGGTTCTCCGATACGACGGTCATCGACGTCGACGTTCACGTTACCTACACCGAGGAACTCCAACACGAGGTGGCGAAAACGATGCCAAAACCGTGGGCCAACTACGTAGATCCGGAGGTCACGACGAACGCGAGCCACCGGCGACCTGCCTCGGGAATACCCAAGATGGTTGGAGGAGTCAAGGAGTTCGAGATCGCGGACGCGAGCAAGCCCGAGATCATTCACCAGCATCTCTGCGAAGGGTTGGGCATCGACCACCCGCTGTTGAACGTTCTCGACCGGAGCGATCAGGTCTGGAAAACTGATCGTGCCATAGCGGAGACGAGAGGGGTCAATCAGATGCTCCTGGACAGGTTCCTCGACGAATACGACGAGTTTCTCGGAGCCGCGTCCATCTCGCTCCGTGACCCGGCCCGAATGGCGGAGATGATCGACGACCTCGGAAACGAGGATCAGATCGTTGCGGGGATGATCTACTCCGGAACCGAACACCAGATGCCGCCCGGCGATCCGAAGTACGATATCATGTACGAGGCGATGGCCGAAAACGGAATCCATCCGCTGTTCCACACTGGAGCGTTTCTCAACAGCGCCCCGTGGTTAAAGAAGTTCGAAACCGCGTTCTCGTGGCACTCCCTCGCGCCGGCGTGGTCAGTCCAACAGGCGGTCGTCAGTCTCATCGCTCAAGGGACTCCCGAGAAGTTCCCGGAGTTGAACTTCATAATGGTCGAAGGAGGCCTCGGATGGATCCCGTATTTAATGGGTCGGTTGAACCGCGAGCATGCCCAGTGGCTCCCGGAGGTTTCTATCCTCGAGAAATCGCCCGAGGAGTACATTCGTGACCAGTTTTACTTCTCGACCCAACCACTCGAGGAGTTCAACGATCCGAACGATATGAAACGAGTACTCGAGATCATCGGAGCCGACTCGCTCCTCTTCGCGACCGACTACCCCCACTACGACTTCGACGATCCGTCGACGCTCGATCGGTTCCTCGGGGAGTTCTCGACGGAGGAACGCGAGAAGATACTCCACGGAAACGCGAGCGAAATCTTCGATCTCGACGTGTAACGTTCTCGTTCCCGCGATTCAACACGCCCCACGGTATCGAACGTAGGTACTGCACCTGTCGTGTGTACTGTGGTAACAATGTTTGGTAAACAGTCGTTACACCGAACCATGTCATAGAATATCGCGAATA
>SKTU01000027.1 GCA_007122455.1 Haloarculaceae archaeon
ATGGGCGCTGCAGGATTTGAACCCGCGACAACTTGGTCCGAAGCCAAGCACTCTGTCCAGACTGAGCTAAGCGCCCTGTGTGCAGTTGTAATTCGTTCCCCGGTTTAACGCTGTCCTTTCCGATCGGTCCGCTTATACGGCCGCCGTTGGTGGAACGGCCATGGAGACGGTACGCGGTCTCGTCGAGCTCACGCGACCGGGGAACGCGGTCGCCGCGGGGGCGCTGACGTTCATCGGTGCGTTCGTCGCTGGCGGAACTGCGGCACCGCTGGCGATGACGTTCGCCGTCGCGGCGACGGTGTTAGCGACCGGTGCCGGAAACGCGATCAACGACTACTTCGATCGGGAGATCGATGCGATCAATCGGCCGGATCGGCCGATCCCTCGCGGCGACGTCGTGCCGCGAGTTGCGCTGTGGTTCAGCGTCGCTCTGTTCGTCGCGGCCGTTGCGCTGACGCTTCTGCTTCCGCCGCTGGCGATCGCGATCGCGCTGATCAATCTGCTCGCGCTCGTCGCCTATACGGAGCTGTTCAAGGGGCTTCCGGGCGTCGGCAACGTCGTCGTCGCCTATCTCGGCGGTAGCACGTTCCTCTACGGGGGGGCGGCGGTCGGCGGCGAGATGGGGCTCGTCGTCGTCCTCTTCGCGCTGGCTGCGTGCGCCACCGTCGCTCGGGAGATCGTCAAGGACGTCGAGGACATCGATGGGGATCGCGAGGAGGGGCTCAACACGCTCCCGATCGCGATCGGCGAGCGGCGATCGCTGCAGATCGCCACGCTCTTCGCCGTCGCTGCGGTCGCGGCCAGTCCGCTCCCGTATCTGCTGGGCCCGTTCGGGATCGGCTATCTGCTGGTCGTCGTCCCGGCTGATCTCGTCATGCTCGCGGCAGTGCGCCGGAGCTTCGGGGATCCATCGACGGGACAGGCTTGGCTGAAGGCCGGTATGTTCCTCGCCGCGGCGGCGTTCGCGGTCGGAAAGATCGGTCCGTCGGTGTGGCTCTGAGAGGAGTAGTGCATTTTTATCCGTCGCCGGTCTATCGCGACCATGCCAGTCACTGACGACGAGACGCTTCGTGAGATCGTCCAGCTCGATCCGATCGCGGTCGTCGGCTGTTCGACGACGGCCGGCAAGCCCGCCCACGACGTGCCGAGGCTCATGCACGACAACGGTTACACGATCGTTCCGGTCAACCCCTACGCGGACGAGGTGTTCGGCGTCGAGGCGTACGATTCCCTCGAGGAGGTCGAAGAGGAGATCCCGCTGGTGGACGTGTTTCGTCCGAGCGAGGAGACGGGGCCGATCGTCGACGCCGCCGCGGCGAGGGACGACGTCGAGGCGATCTGGCTGCAGCTCGGGATCACGAACGACGAGGCGGGGGCCCGCGCGGAAGCGACCGGAAAGCGGTTCGTCCAGGACCGCTGTCTAAAAGTCGAATACCAGCGGCTGCTGTGACTGTCACTCGCCGCTCTCGGTCGGTCCCGGCGATTCGGCGTCCGCGATGACGGCGCTGTCGTCGTCGCCTCCCGGCGGTTCGGCCTCTTCGATCGCGGTTTCGGTGAGCAGTTCGTCGACGTCGATCCCCTGTTGTTCGGCGAGTGCCTCGAGCATCGCCCCCTGCTGGTCGAGCTTGTTCTCGACGGCTGCGACCCGCTGGTGGGTGTCGTTGACGGTCTCCTGGGTTTCGACGATCTGTTCGCGAAGCTCGTTGAGCTTCGTGTAGATCTCTTCGCCCATCTCGGACACCTTCTGGAGCTTCTTCGTGGCGCTTCCGAGTCCCATGTTTCGGCGTTGACGCTCCGGTACCCTGTGCCTTGCGGTCGGATCCAGTTCCGTTAAGACGCCGGCGGCCGCAGTCGGGGTATGGACAGCCGTCGTGCCGCGCCGACGCTCGGTATCGTCGCCTCGCTCGCCGTCGTGGTCCTCCTCGTGATCCCGTATCCGATCGTCGACGACGCCACCGCGGTCGCGACGTATTACGGTGCCGGCGCGATCACGCCGTGGGCGGCCGGGCTGATGGCGCTCGTCGCGGTCATCGTCTTCGCCGCCGGCCGGGAGAACCGGACCGACCCCGAGATGGCCGCTGGTGCTGGCCTCGGCTGCGGCGTCGCGGCGTTTCTGGTCGCGATGCTGTGGGCGGTGACAGTGCCAGTCGACGTGCCCCTACAGCTGCTCGAACCCGAACCGCTCGTCGGTCCGCTATCGACCACGGTCGTCATCGAGTACCACCGGTGGATGCTGGTCGTTGCTGCAGTCGGTCCGGCGATCGCGGGTGCGTGGTACGCCAGATCGCTCGGGCTCCTGTGAGGTCGTGTCACCTACGCTTTTGTGATCTCGCTCTGAACTGCCCGTATGGTCGTAGGCATAGACGACATCGAGACGATAACGGTGATCGGCAGCGGACAGATGGGTCGCGGTATCGGCGCCGTCGCGGCGCTGGCGGGATACGACGTCTACATCAACGACATCGACGAGTCCCAGCTCGAGGAGGCCGAAGAGGAGATCGAGTGGTCCTACGGGAAGGCGGCCGAGAAGGGCGCCGCGACCGACGACGAGGTCGCGGACGCTCTCGACAGGATCACCTTCACGACGGATTTCGACGAGGCCGTCGAGGGAACCGACTTCGTCACGGAGGCCGCCGTCGAACAGCAGGCCGTCAAGGAGGACATCTTCGAGGATCTCGACGCCACCGCCCCAGAGGAGGCGATCCTCGCGACGAACACCTCCGGGCTCAACATCACCCGACTCGCGGAGGTCACCGACCGTCCCGAGCAGGTCGTCGGCACGCACTGGTTCAACCCGCCGATGCTGATGGATCTTGTCGAGGTGATCATGACCGAACACGCACCCGAGGCGATCGGCGACACCGCCGAGGCGCTCATCGAGTCGTTCGACAAGACGCCGATCCGCTGTAAGATAGACATCCCGTCGTTCATCGTCAATCGACTCATGCGCCCCTACGGCGAGGGCCCTGCCTGGATGCTCTACCGGGGCGAGTACTCGATGAAGGAGATCGACTCGGCGATGAAGTACAAGGAGGGGTTCCCGATGGGACCGTTCGAGCTCGCCGACTTCACCGGCGGCATCCAGATCCGCGTCGAGGGCGAACAGGACCACCTCGAGGACGATCGGCCGATGTCCTACGATACGAAGGTCTGTCCGCTGCTCCGACAGCTCTACGAGAAGGGTCGCTACGGGCGAAAGGCCGACGCGGGCTACTACGACTACGACGAGCAGGACGAACCGGAGATCCCCGTCGACGCGGGACAGGGCTTCGACACGATGCTGGTGTGGGCGCCGGTGATCAACGAGGCGGCGAAGATGGTCGAAAACGACGTCGCGTCGGTCGAGGACATCGATACGGGTGCCCGTCTCGGCGGTAACTGGCCGATGGGGCCGCTCGAGAAGGCCGACGAGGTCGGACTCGACGTCGTTCTCCGGAAGCTGACCGAGGTGTCGAGTCGCCACGAGGAGACGAACAAACTCGCCGAAACCCTGCCGTGTGACCTGCTGGTCGAGAAGGCCAAGAACGGCGAGACGTTCTACTGAACCGATCTGCCGTCCACCTTCAGTTCCGGAAGCCGAGTAGTCGGAGCCCGTTCAGGGAGACGAGCACGGTCGATCCCTCGTGGCCCACGACGGCGAGCGGGAGCGGGATCCCCCTGGTGAGGATCGCGCCGATCATGAGGGCGATCGCACCGAACGCGATCGCGAAGTTCGTGACGAGCTTGTGCCGGGTCGCCCGACCCAGCCCGAGCGCGTAGGGGATCTTGTCGAGTTCGTCGGACATCAGGACGACGTCCGCCGTTTCGAGTGCGACGTCAGTTCCGGCACCGCCCATCCCGATCCCGAGCGTCGCCGTCGCCAGCGCGGGCGCGTCGTTGACTCCGTCGCCCACCATGGCGACAGCTCCGTACCGGGCCCGAAGCTCCTCGACGCTCTCGACCTTCTGTGCGGGGAGCAGTTCGGCCTTCACCTCGTCGACGCCGACCGCCGTCCCGATGCGCTGTGCGACGCGTTCGTTGTCGCCGGTCAGCATGACGACGTGTTCGATGCCGAGCGCCCGTAGCTCCTCGATCATCTCGGCTGCACCGGGACGGATCGTGTCGGCGAACGCGAGCCAGCCGATCACCTCGAGGCCGTCGTCGCTCTCCCGCGCGACGAGCACACTCGTTTTGCCCTCGTCCTGCAGTTCACTCAGCGCTGCGAGTCCCGTCTCGATCCCCGCGACCGATTCCTCCACCGCCTCGAAGTATCGGGGGTTTCCGACGTGAACCGCCCGCCCGTCGACGATCGCTCGGACGCCTTTTCCGACGGTCGCCTGGAATCCCTCCGAGTCGGGTACGTCGAGCGACCGCTCCCGGGCCGCTCTGACCGTCGCTTCGGCCAGGTGGTGTTCCGATCGCGACTGGACGGCGGCAGTCCACGCCAGTAGCTGCTCCGTCGTGAGCTGTTCCCCCTCAATCGTCGCGTCGGGGTGGACGGAGACGTCCGACAGCTCGGTGTTGCCCTCCGTGAGCGTGCCCGTCTTGTCGAAGGCCACCGCGTCGATCGTCGCTGCCGTCTCGACGTACTCGCCGCCCTTGAACAGTACGCCCTGTCTCGCTCCCGCCGTGATGGCCGACAGCACCGCCGCCGGCGTCGAGATGATGACCGCGCACGGCGACGCCGCGACCATCAGCGTCATCGCCCGGTAGAACGTGCTGTCGAACGCTGCTCCCAGGAGCATCGGGATCCCGATCGCGGCGATCGTGAGCCCGAAGACGCCGAGCACGTACGGCTGTTCGAGCCGGTCGATGAGTCGCTGAGTCGGTGCCTTTCGACTCTGGGCGTCCTCGACCATGTGGATGAGTCGCGCGATCGCCGATTCGGACGCGTGACGCGTCACCTCGACCTCCAGGCTCCCGTTCTCGTTGATCGTCCCGCCGAAGACCTCATCGCCCGGGCTCTTCGTCACGGGAACCGACTCGCCGGTGAGCGACGCCTGATCGACCGTACTCTCACCCGAGAGCACGACGCCGTCGAGCGGGATTCGGTCGCCCGGGCGGACGACGAAGACGTCGCCCACGTCGACGTCCTCGATCGCGACCGTAACCTCCTCACCGCCGCGTAGCAGCTGGGCCGACTCCGGACGCATCTTCACGAGCGCCCTGATGGCGTCGCGGGACCGACCGATCGCGTACTGTTGTAACACGTTCGAAAGCGAGAACAGGAACAGAAGCATCGCTCCCTCGAACGGTGCGCCGACCACGAGTGCGCCCAGGGCGGCCAGTATCATCAGGAGATCGATGTCCACGGTCCGGTATCGGAGGCTTTCGACGGCGTTTCCGACTCCGTACCAGCCGCCGAAGAGATACGCGCCGCCGTAACAGAGCCACACGAGGGCCGCTGGCGCATCGACCCAGCTGCCGATCAGGCCACCCACCATTCCGACGAACGTGACGCCGACGAAGGCGGTTTCCCGGCGGAACGTCGCCCGCTCGAACTCGCCATCCGCGATCGGATCCTCTCTGATCTCGATCCCGAACTCCCTGACGGCGCGCTCGAGTTCCCGCTCGGAGGTCAGGTCGGTGTCGTAGACGAGCCGCAGCAGGCCGTTTCGAAAGGAGACGTCCGCGTCGCGAACCCCCGTCGTCTCTCTGAGGTGGCGCTCGAGCGCCAGTGCGCACGATTCACAGCTACGTCCGCCCTCGCCCGAGACGTGTAGCGTACAGCGTGCGTCCGGTTCGGTCACCGCCGCGGCCAGCTGTCGGGCCATCCGCTCGGCGTCGCCGGCGGAGCGGTGGTCCGGATCGTACTCGACGATGACTCGGCCCCGATCGACGTCCACCGTCACCGAACTGACGCCGTCGGTAGACGTCGGCTCCGACTCGGACGGCATGCGCCCGTACGTTTCGACGACGTCCGCTTGAACGCTTCGCCCACGCCGAGACCGACGCGAGCCGACGGCTGACGGGTGAAATTCGGATGAATGAGATGGACGCCGGGGGTTGCCGGGCCGTTCCAGCACGGGGAGTCCCGCGTGCCTCCTCCACCCCGCGACCCTGCGGGCGACAGCTGTCCACGGGTCCGCTGCTCACTTCCGTGCCTGACGGATTGCCCGCGGTTAACCGCGCCCGAACGTCCCTGCAGACGCCGGAACGCGGACCGCTGCCCTCGCAGGACGAGGCTTCGACGTTGGCTTGCGGGGCCCGCACTGGGTGGGCCAGACGCACCCCGGATTCGGTCCCCGCTGAAGACCATAGCGCGGGTGACGAGCGGGGCCTAACCGCCCGACCTAGTCCATTCGATGGTAACCCGGTAGTACATAAGAGGCTTTCGACGACGCGCCGAAACCGATCGATCGCCTTACCGTTCCGCGACCGGTCCCTCGGCGACTTCGATGCCGCCCGTGAGCGTGCGGTGCGGGTAGGGGATGTCGATCCCTTCGGCGTCGAACCGCTCCTTGACGGCCTTGACGTACTCGGCGCGGGTCTTCACGAAGTCCGCTCGCGAGGGATCGGCGATCCAGACGCGGGACTGTAGCCCCACCGAAGAGTCGCCGAGTTCGGTGAGTCGAACGGACGGTTCGGGGTTGTCCATGATTCCGGGGTGGGCGCGTGCCTCCTCGAGGATGATGTCAGTCGCCACGTCGATGTCGTCGTCGTAGCCGATGCCGAAGACGAACTTGAGACGGAGTTTGTTGCCGTTGACCGGGTTCTTGACGACGTTATCGGTCAGCTGGCTGTTCGGCACGGTGAGCAGTTCGTTGTCGAACGTGCGGACGCGGGAGACGCGGAGCGAGATGTCCTCGACGACGCCCGAGTTGTCGTCCCACTCGATCCAGTCGCCGATCTTGAACGGTTTCTCGGTGAAGATGAAGACACCGGCGACGAAGTTCTTGAGGACGTCCTGCATCGCGAAGCCGATCGCCAGCGTCGCGGCGGCGGCGATCGTCGCCAGCGAGGTGAGGAAGTTGCCGTACCCAGCGACGCCGAAGGCGATCGTCACGCCGACGAACAGATAGACGATCCAGACGACTTTGCCGATCGGGCTCTTGGCGTGTCGATCCAGCCCGCGGGAATCCATCGTGCGGTCGGTGAGCGGGAGGATGAACCGCTTGCCGATGACGTACAGCAGGAGGAAGGCGAGGACGAAGATCGCCGCACCGACGATCGCTTCGCCGGCGCTTTGGGCCATCTCCGCGGGAACACCGATCGATTCGAACACGTCGCCGAGCCACGCACCGGCACCGTTCTGGGCGACGATCATCGATGGTACACTGCGGTGTGGCCGCGCGTCTCGACGATGTCGGCGTTGACTCGATCCGCGAGTTCCTCGGCGAGTTCCTCAGTGGTCGCCGAGCCGCGAGCCGCCCGAAGGAACTTCGCCTTCACGAGATCTCGCTCGGTGAGCTGGTCGTCGAGTTCGTCGACCACCGACTCGATTCCGGCCTTTCCGACCCAGACGGTCACGTCCGCGTCGTGAGCTCGTTTCCGGAGGTCCTGCTCGGACATGGCCGGCCCTACACGTGCCCACCTTTTAAACACCCCGCCATGGATACGGCTCAGTCGTACGGATAGCGCGCCAGGTTGCCGCAGTCGCATCTGACGACGACGTGTCCCGTCCGGGTGCGAACCGTGGCGTTTCGACCGGGGAGTAAATAGGCGTCGCAGGCGTCGCAGGTGAACCGCTTGAACCGTCTGGGGAGCTGGAGCCGGTTCCGTTCGGCGACCCGCCGAGCCCGACGGACGTACCGACGCGCCAGCTCGTCGTCGCCCGTTCGGGCGGCCTCCCTGGCGAGTTCGTGTAACCGGTCGATTCGCTCTGCGGCGACGCTCACACCGGTCGTTTTCCGTGGGCGAGTATATCGGTTCCGGAGCGCGACCGCCGAGTGGAAACCGTTTAGTGTCCGAAACACCCACGGACGGGTGGGAACGGCACGACCGCAAATCTGACTCGCCGGCCGCTTGGCCGGCTCGGGATTGCGGTAGTGCAGACGCAGCGCGGGGCTACGGACAACCCGTCCACCGGCTTCGGCGCGCGTTCGAACTACAGCGGTCCGTGCAGTTCCAATCAGAACTATGGCACGAATGCATTCCCGCCGCCGTGGGTCGTCCGGATCGGACCGACCGACGGCAGACGAACCGCCGGAGTGGAGCGACGTAGACGCCGAGGCGATCGAATCCCGCATCGTCGAACTGGCTGACGCTGGACACGAACCCAGCCAGATCGGCCTGAAGCTGCGCGACGAGGGCGTCGACGGCGTGGCCGTCCCCGACGTGAAGCTCGCGACCGGCAAGAAGGTCACCGAGATCCTCGAGGAGCACGACGCGACCGCCGACGTTCCGGAAGACCTCCGGAGCTTGCTGACTCGCGCCGTTCGACTTCACGAGCACATGGAGGCCAATCCCGGCGACGCACAGAACAAGCGCGCGCTCCAGAACACCGAGTCGAAGATCCGCCGCCTCGTCAACTACTACCGGGGCGACAAACTCGACGAGGAGTTCGCGTACAGCTACGAAACCGCCCGCGACCTGCTCGAATAACGCCAATGTCCGTCGCCGGTAGTCCGCAGTCGCCCGATCGCGCCGCCGCAGTCTGTCGTAGCGCCGGCTTCGTCCGGATCGTTGCGACCGCCGACGGCGACGCGCTGGCGGCTGCCGGCCTCCTGGCTCGCGCCTTGAGCGCCATCGAGGTCCCGTATCAGGTCACTACCGCGGCCATTCCCGAGGCGCCCGCCACCGACGCCGACTGCACCGTCGCGGTCGGTTGCGACGTCGGCGACGTCGTCGTTCGCGCCGATCCGCTCGCCGTCGAGGCGTACGGCATCGCCCGCGAACTCGCGGCCGATGTGGCGGATCCGACGCTCGCAGCAGCGGGCGCCGTCGCCGCAGGGAGCGAACCGACGGGGGAGCTTCTCGAGGCGGTCGGCCTCGAGCGGCGACCGGGCGTCGCCGTCCCGACGGATCCGACGGATCTCGCGGCTTCGACGCTCGTCCACGCCGACTTCTCCGGCGACGACGACGCGGTCGCCGACCGCCTGGATCGGCTGTCGTACGACGGCTCGACGGACGCCCGACGCCGACTCGCGTCGGACGTCGCGCTCGCAGCCGTCGACGGTGCGCCCGAACGCGCCGCCGAGTCGGTCGAGCGGGCCGTACGCCCGTACGGCTGCGATCGGTTCGAGACGCTCGGCGGCTACGCCGACGTGTTGAACGCAGTCGCGCAGGACCGCCCCGGCACAGGGATCGCGCTCGCGCTCGCGCTCGGCCGTCGGGTCGACGAGGCGGCGATCGAGACGTGGCGCGATCACGGCCGACGAGCCCACGCCGCGATCCGTGCGGCCGACACCGGTCGCTACGACGGCGTCTTCGTCGCTCGCGTCGACGGCGACGCGCCGATCGACACCGTCGCACGGCTCGTCGGCGCGTACCGATCGCCCGAACCGGTCGCCGTCGCCGTCACCGACGGCCGCGCGGCCGTCGTCGCCGACCGGCCGATCGAAGCACCGCTCCGTGAGGCTGCGCGAACGCTGGACGGCCGTGCGATCGCCAGAAACGGACGCGGAACGGCTTCCTTCGACGGAACTCCGACCGACTACGTGACGGCGTTTCGGGAGGCGATAGACGCATGAGACGCGCGACGATCCGCACCGAGCACGACCGCCCCGACGTGGTGGCGGCGGCGCTCGAACCGGACAACACCGACGAGATGTCGACCCGCGTCGACGGCGACGCGGTCGTGACGACGATCGAGCGGGAGACGACCGGCGGCCTCCGGACGACGGTGGACGACTACGTGACGAACGTTGCAGTTGCGGACCGACTTACACACGACACATGAGTGAACGATCAGTATCCAGACAGAAACAGGAGAAGCGGTGGTACACCGTGCTGGCCCCCGAGCAGTTCGGCCGGGCCGAGCTCGGCGAGACCCCCGCTGACGAAGTTGAACAGGTCTACGACCGAACCATCGAGACGACGCTCGGTGAGCTGAAAGGCGACGCCGGCGAGAACAACACGAAGCTCACGTTCCAGGTGACGGACGTCGGCTCCGACTCGGCATACACCGAGTTCGTCAAACAGGAGTTGACGCGGGATTACCTTCGCAGCCTCACCCGACGCGGCTCCTCGAAGATCGCCGCCTACGTGACGGTGCTGACGACCGACGACTACCGCGTCCAGGTCCAGCCCGTCGCCTACACGACCAAGAGCGCCGATCACAGCCAGGAGAAGGCGATCCGGCGGACGATGATCGATCTCGTCGAGGACGCCGCCGCCGAGCGGACCTTCGAGGATCTCATCGACAGCATCGTCGAGGGTCGACTCTCCTCGGCGATCTACAACGAGTCCAAGACGATCTATCCGCTTCGGCGGGCCGAGATCCAGAAGACGCGCCTTCTGGCTCGCCCCGAAGAGGTCGCCGCCGAGGAGGAGGCCGCCGTCGACGTCGACGAGACCGACCTCGACACCGAGGAGTAGCTGACGACCGTCGTCTCGTTTATACGACCGCCGAAAGCGACCGCTATTCGGCGACCACGATCACGCCGACCATCGCCGCGTCTTCGTGAGGGATACAGTAGTAACCGTGCTCGCCGGGAACGTCGAAGGTGTTCGAGAAGGTGTCCCCCGGTGCGATCGCGCCGCCACCGCCGCCATCGAACCACGCGGTTCGAGCCTCTTCGTTCGAGTCGAACCCTCCTGTGGCGAAGTAGTCGGCCCCCTGGGGGAGCGCCTCGTCGTATGCTGTGACCGTGTGGCGTCGCGACCCGTTGTTTCCCCAGACGACCGTTTCACCGACTGTCGCCTCGTATCGCTCCGGGAGGAAGGCGTTGGCGGACATCCCGATGTCGTAGTCCGCCTCGCGGAGCCCGCCCTCGGTGCAGCCCGAAAGCGAGACGACAACGGCGCCGGCAGTACCCAGAAACGCCCGTCGGTCCATGGTCGCTCTCGGGTGCGAGCAAAAATAGGTGCCCCGATTCCGCTCGGGGAGAAACGAACGTACTAAGGCCGCGCTTGTCGACCGCCGTTGTATGCAGCCGCGGTTCCTCGGGCAGTTGGGATTGGCGGACCTCATCACCGTCACGAACGCCGCCATCGGGTTCCTTGCAGTTGCTGTCGCGCCAACTGACCCGTCGCTCGCGGCTCGACTGATCCTTCTGGCCGCCATCGCCGACGGCCTCGACGGTGTCGTCGCGCGGACGCTCGGCGGGACGGCAGTTGGGCCGCACCTCGATTCGCTCGCCGACATCGCGTCGTTCGGCGTCGCTCCCGCCGCCATCGTCTACGTCGTCGCCGGAAGCGCTTGGCCAATAGCGACCGCGACGCCCGCCGCCGGTGCGGCGCTCGCGATCCCCGCCGCGTTCGTCGGCATGGCGACCATCCGCCTCGGTTTTTATATGCTACACGATCAGGACACGCGCGAAACCGTCGGCGTCCAGACGACCCTCGCGGCGACGCTCATCGCGGTCGCATATCTGGCGGGCGTCACCGATCCCGTGCTGTTGCTCGGGGCGACCGCCGCGCTGAGCTATCTGATGATCGCCTCGATCACCTACCCGGAGCTGTACGACCGAGACGCGATCGTCCTCGGCGGGCTTCAGGCGCTCGTCGTCGCCGCGCCGACCGCACTCGACCGGGCGCTCCCCCGCGCACTGTTGCTCTGTGCGCTGGCGTATCTGCTCTTCGCCCCCGTCCTCTACTGGCGACGGACGTAGCACCGAAGGGAAACGCTCTTGGAGGGTTCCTCGGAATACTGTCGTATGAGCAACGGGGACGACGAGACGGAGGCCTCCTCGGAGGCTGACGACAGCGAGGAGACGGCCCTCTCTCCCGACACTCTCGAGAGCCGGCTGGCCGATGCCGAGGCGGCGCTCGAAGACGCCGGCACCGAGGCAGATCTCGACGGAATCGAATCGACGGTCGACGCGATCGCGGCCGACGTCGAGGCCGCCGACCTCCCCGAACCGGACGACGATGACGACCCCGATCCCGCGGCGGAACTTCAGGCGTCGATCGACGAACTGCGGGAGGCCCTCGAGGACGCCCGCGGCCCCTACACCGAGGACGTCCGGGAGATCGCCGAGGACGCTGCGAGCACGATCGAGGAGACGCGGTGGACCGAGGACGGCGAAGCCGACGTTCGCGAGGCCGTCGGCGCGTTCCTCGACAGCGTCGAGGCGGAAGCCGACAGTTCCTTCCAACCGGGGAGCGACGATCTCGCCGATCTGGCGGCCGCAGTCGGGGACGCCGGCGCGACGATCGAGGAACTCGGACTCGATCCCGACGAGGACGCCGACATCATCGCCGACCTCCTCGAGGCCGCCGAGACGCTCGAAACCGCGCTCGAGGACGCCGAGGAGTGGAGCGACCTCACCGTTCGCGAGCAGCTCGACGCACAGGGGTTCTACGACCGAATGACTGCGGAAAACCGGAAGGACTTCCCACCCGAGCTGACCGCCGTTCGGATCGCCGAGGCCGAGAACGATCCCGAGCGAATCCTGCTCGCGCTCGAAAGCCTCGAGTCGGATTTCATGCAGGAGAACTGCATCGATGCGCTCCGCCGGCTCGGCGCCCCCGAGGCGTTCGAGGCGATGGAGAGCCGCGCCCAGAAGCGCGACCGCCCGGCGATCGAGGTGCTCGGCAAGATCGGCGACGACCGCGCCGTCGAGATGCTCCTCGACTACGTCGACAGTAACAACCCGCCGCTACAGAGAGTGACCCTGCGGGCACTCGGCGAGATCGGAAGCGAGGAGGCGACCGAGACGGTCGCACAGGCGCTCGACGACGAGCCCGAGGGAATCCGATCGGCTGCCGCTCGCGCGCTCGGACTGATCGGGGATACGCGGGCGATCGAACCACTCGCCGACCTCCTCGCGGAGGACGACTCCGATTCGGTTCGCGCCAGCGCCGCGTGGGCGCTCAACTGTATCGGCACCGAGCGAGCCCTCGAGGCCGCCTCCGAGTACGCCGACGACCGCGCGTATCTCGTACAGGTCGAAGCCGAACGCGCCCGCGACGCGACCGCGGCCTGATCTTTTTATACCTGAACGTCACCACTCCGGTGCGTGACCGCGACCCGTGCCGTCGTCGTATTCGTCCTCGCCTGCAGTTTGCTGGCGATGCCGGCAGCCGCCGGCACGAATTCGACCGACACCGGAGCGGATACCGCAACGCTCACCGCCGCGTTTCCGGATCCGGTGGCTCGCGGCGACCCCGGCGAGTTCGTCGCCGTCCGGTTCGAAGAGCCGACGAACGCGACGGGGTGGACACTCACAGACGGCACGACGACCGCGAGGCTCCCGAACCGGACGTTCGACGGCGAGTACGCGTTTTCGACGACGCCGGAACACGCCGCCAACCACACCGATCTCCCGGTCGCCGAACTCGACGGCCGGCTCCAACTCGCCGACGACGGGGATCGGATCCAACTCGACGACGGCGACGCCACGGTCGATCGTGCTCGATACCGCCGCGCGCCGACCTCGGAGCTGCGCGATTTCGAATCCGAGGCGTGGGTCCCGATCGGCGCGACGGCGTACGAGCCGCGCCGTACCGACGGCGGACGGGCCACCGCCTTCGTGCTTCCCGACGCCCCGGATCGAACCGTCGAGACGCTCCGAATCGCCGACGAGCGGCTCTATCTCGCGGGCTACACGCTCTCCTCCGAGCGGGTACGCGACGCGCTGGTGGCCGCTCACGAGCGGGGCGTCGACGTCCGCGTTCTTCTCGACGGGGCACCCGTCGGTGGGATGAGCGAACGTCAGGCCCGGATCCTCGGGGAGCTACACGACGCCGGCGTCGAGGTTCGGCTCCTCGCCGGACCGCACGTTCGGTACAGTCATCACCATCCGAAGTACGCCGTCGTCGACGACCGACTGCTCGTCACGACGGAGAACTTCAAGCCGGCTGGAACCGGTGGGATGTCGAGCCGGGGGTGGGGCGTCGTGCTCGACGACTCCGAGGCGGTCGAGACGGTGGCCGATCTCTACCACACCGACGCCGATTGGCGCGCGGCAACGCCGTGGCCGACGTACCGCGACGGACGGCAGTTCCGCTCCGGTGAGCCCGCGCTCGGCGAGTTCGAGGAGCGACACACCCCCGCGGAGGTCGCCGTCGATTCGACGACCGTACTCGTGGCCCCGGACAACGCCGGTGAGGCGCTCGAGGGGCGTCTCGAGACGGCCAGCGAGCGCGTCCTGATTCAGCAGGTGACGATCGGCTCGCGGGACAACCGGCTCCTTCGAGCGGCGATCACCGCGGCCGAGCGCGGGGCGACCGTTCGAATACAGCTCTCCGACGCGTGGTACGTGGCTGAGGACAACGCCGAGCTCGTCGCGTGGCTGAACCGCCGCGCGGAGTCGGAGGGTTGGGATCTCCGGGCACAGGTCGACGATCCCGACGGCTACGGGAAGATCCACACGAAAGGTGTCGTCGTCGACGACGCGGTCGTCGTCGGGAGTCTCAACTGGCGGGCGGCGTCGATTCGGGAGAACCGCGAAGTCGCAGTCGTCCTCGAGGGCGATGCGCCGGCCGCGTACTACGCCGAGGTGTTCGAGGGCGACTGGTCGGACGACGAGCGGCGATCGGTCCCGGTCGGGATTCCGATCGCCGCGGTGACGGCGGTTGCGGCGGCGCTGCTGGTCGGACGACGCATCGACTACGGCGAAACGGGAGAGCGGATCGACGGCTGGCGGAGTTAATCCCGGAGGAGCGTGCTCCGGAGTTCCTCGTCGAGTTCGGCGTCGCCCATCTTCTCGACGAGCGCGTCGATGACCGGCTCGCGCATTCCGGAGACGAACTTGATCGAGCCGACGACGAGGTGACCGCCGCCCGAGACGCCGGCTCCCTCGATCTCTTCCTCGAGCTCCGTCACCATCTCCGGAATGTCGAGGCGAACTCCGTCGGAGCGAAGCACCGCGAAGTCCGGACCGTAACCGATCGTGATGACCGGATCGCCGGTCTCGGTCACCTTCCTGTCGTGGAGTTCACCGGTCGTCTTTCCGGGGGCGGGATACGTGAACCGGCGCGCGTGGTTTTCGACGTCCAGCCGGTAGAGGTGGGCGCCGTTCTCGAGGTGCTCGTGCTCGACGTGCGGTTCGGCACCCGCCAGTTGCGACTCGACGTCGCGGCGTGCTCGCTCCGAGAGGAAGGTGACGAGATCGCCGTGACGGTCACTCTCCCCGAGGTCGAGGACGTCCTCGATGAGGTTGCTCCCCGCGCTGTATCGCAGCCAGTGGGCGGCGTAGTCGAGCGCCTCGCCGATGTCGTTCAGGTCGTCCTCCGTGTAGCCCGCCTCGTCGGCGAGATCGAGGTACGAATCCATCGCGTCCGCCTTCGACCGATCCGAGAGTCCCGCGACGGCGGGGACGTGTCGGAGGTCGTCGGTCAGCGACGGATCGATCATCCGCGCGAGTTCGACGCACATCATCCCGGCCGTGATGCGGTAGTCTTCGCCGTGGAGATACGGGTTGGCGTGTCCGTCGACGAACGGCTCGACGGCCTCCGGATCGGGGTGGTGGTGATCGGCGACCAGAATCGGGATGTCGTACTGGTCGAGGGCCCGGTAGGCGGGAACGTCCTCCTCGGTCGAACCGTTGTCGATCATGAAGAGGAGGGGAAGCCGCTGTCCGTGACGGGATTCGTCCTCGAGAGCGAAGTTGAGGTCCCGGGTGACGTCCTCCATCTCGTAGAACGGTGCCTTCGAGGGGAGTCGCTTGACGAGATGCTGCGGAGCGGACGGATCGGCGTGGATCGTCTCGACGAAGTTCTCCAGCGCGATCTGTACGGGAAGCGACGCACACATCCCGTCGCCGTCGGCGTGGTGTCGGAGCCGGATCGGCCTCGACTCCAGCACCGACCGGCGCAATCGTTCGGCGATCGCACGGAGATCGTCACGGAGCATCTCGAACGCGGGCCACTCGATCAGCGGTTCGACGTCGGCGGGTTCGGCCGTCTCGGCGACCGCCTCGTCGACGCGCTGTCGGACCTCCGTTGCGGCCTCCCCGCGGAGTCGAACGAGCTTGTCGACTTCGATCTGGATCGCGTCCTCCCGGGTCTCGACGACGCCCGTGGCCCGGACGGTGTCGTCGATCTCGAGGTTGGGGTAGGCGCGAACGCCGGCCTCCTCGAACGCTGCACAGGGGACGACTCCGGTTCCGTCACGGATCGCGAAGATCGTCGGCCCGGCCGTCTGTTTGATCTGGACGATGTCGCCCTCGAGGAAGATCGTCTCGCCGACGCGCCCGGCCAGCTCCTCGGCGGTTGCCGAGTTCCCGTGGCTCACCGTCGCCGTCGTGTACTCTCCGGGGGTTTCGATCTCGGTGAATCCGAGATCGCCGTTCGAACGGATCTCCTGGAGTTCCACGACGAATTCCTCGCCGACCTCGTAGTCGCCCGAGAGGTTCGATTCGTGGACGAGCCCGGAGACGTGATCGGAGAGATCGACGAAGATGCCGTAGTCGACGACCCCGTTGACCGTCGCGAGATACCGTGCCCCTTCCTCTATGTCCTCGGAGGTACAGCTCGCCTCGAGATCGTAGACGACCGCATCGTCGGTCGTCTCGCCGGCGTCGCCGGCCGCGGATGAAGTCATTACTGAAACGTGACTTCTGTGCGGCTTTAAGGTTTGTTGTACGCCGTTTCGACGTTATTTGTCCTGTACTCGCCGTACTTCACGCCGACCGCGAACGCCAGCAGTAACGTGACGACGAAGCCGGCGCTGATCCCGTATCGGAGTCCGGCGGGCATGGGGCTCGACATCGTCGGGGCGACGACGACCGCGAGCAGAAGCGAGAGGACGACGGCCGCCTTCGACTCGGTGATCTCCATGCGCCCGCTACCCTCGCCGACGGCTTAAGCGTGGGTCGTTCGAGCCTACTCGTCGCTCTGCGGTCGGACCAGGTCCGCGAGCGTGACGACGAAGCCGAGGAACCAGCCGAGCGGCGTGGCGATACCGATCCACATCAGGACGTAACCCATCCCTTCCAGCGTGAAATTCGCTCTGAGATACTCGTCGAGCCCGACGAGGACGAGCACCTCGTCGAGGAGGAAGATGGCGATCGCCGTGCTTCGCTCGAAGACGACGCCGAGCGACGGATCGTACAGCGCGGCGACGACCGGCGGGAGAAACAGCGCGTTCATCGCCATCGGATACGCGAAGACGACGGTCGTCAGTCGGCCGCCGATCCGGGAGAAGGCCGCGGCGAGACCGGCGGAGACGACGGCGACGGCGCTGGCAGCCGCGACGGCGACCGAGCCGCCGAAGGCGAGCCTGAGACGCGTTGCGGCCGTGAAGAGCCCCCAGAGGAGCGCGACGAGGAGGACGATCCCGATGCCGCCGAACCGCGCTCTGGCGGAGTCGAGCCGCCGTGCGTTGAACCGGGCTGCGAAGCCGATCAGGAGCAGCGGATACAGCACTGCGACGACCGGGGCACCCATCGCACCCCAGATGCGGTATTTGATCCTGTCGGCTCGGTTTCGCGGTTGCCACTTGCCGAGAACCGAGTGTGCCGCCGAGCGCTGTCGCGGAAAGACGAGTTCCATCCACGTCTCGTGGAGGCGCACGACGTCGACGCGGATCGCTCCGACGAGCCCACCGTTAGCCATGGCTGATTCTGCCAGCCCGTATAAAAATAGGTTCCGGCAGTGATTCACCACGTTTCCGGGGCGAATCGGGGACGAACGAGCCGCTCGTCGCGATCGATCGAGTCGATGCGGGAGAGCTCCTCGTCGGTCAGCGTCAGTGACAGCGACTGCAGGTTCTCGCGGATGTGGTCCTCGCCAG
>SKTU01000127.1 GCA_007122455.1 Haloarculaceae archaeon
CTGACGCCCGATTCGAACGAGACTCGAACGCTGTTGGCGGCAGTCGACGATCACACGCTCCCCGAAGACGTCGCAGCGTTGGTGACGGAGTACCAGCGGTTGCGGGACGCGCGTCCCCCGTTCATGTGGAAGTGGGTCCACCGGCTCGCACCGCAGAATACCCTTCCCTGCGTCGACGCCCGATTCCGGGAGGGAGTCCCCGTCGACAAGACGATCACGATCCTGTTCATCACGCTACTGGACGACGTCCTCGAGAAACACCAGGATCGAGCGACGTTCGACGAGATCGCGAAGATCCCTCTCGAAGGGCAGACCGTCAGGGGGACTCCCAGAGACGTCGACGCCGACTACGTCGATTTCGCCCAGCGAGTGTGGGAGACGCTACTCGATCGGCTCCGACGGGCACCGAACTACGAGCTCTACGAAGAGCTCCTTCACTACGACGTCAAGCAGGCCATAAACTCGATCGAATACAGCGACATCGCGATCCGCCGTCCCGATCTCGCGACGATGGGGGATCTCGAGCGCTACGAATCCCACAACATGGTGATGTTCGCGTACGCCGACATCGATCTCATGCACACCTCGAGTGACGCCCGGGACGAGCTTCCGACACTCCGGGAGGCGGTCTGGTGCGCACAGCTCATGGCTCGCATCGGAAACTGGGTGAGCACGTGGGAGCGCGAACTTCGGGAGGGTGACTACTGCTCGGGACCGGTCGTTCACGCCCTCAATAGTGGGCTCATCTCCCGCTCGGAGCTCAATCGGGCGAGCGACGATGCCGAACTGACCGACGCGCTCGTCGATCGGATCAAGCGTCACGGGGTCGAAGCGGAGTTTCTGACGCGATGGGAGCGGCGATACCACCAGCTTCGACAGTACGACCGTGAGCTCTCGACTATCGATCTCGAGCCGTTCATCGACGGGACCGAGGAGGTACTCCGGTACCACCTGGCGACGACCGGTCTCAAGTGAACGCGTTCCGAACGGTGTGGTCCTCAACGTGGAACGGTCAGCGCCTCGGCCCGTCGACGGAGAATTCGAACCGCACGCCTCCGTGGGCACTTTCGAGGACATCGATCGACCAGCCGTGCATCTCGGCGACGTCTTCGACGACCGCGAGCCCGAGTCCGGTTTCCGACTCACTCGTCGTGTACTCCGGATCGAAGATCAGATCGAAGTTCTCCGGCGACACGCCGCATCCGTCGTCGGCGACGTAGAAGCCGCGTTCGGTTTCGAGTTCACCGATCCGGATCGTCCCTGCGTCCCCGTGTTCGACGGCGTTTAGAAAGAGATTCTCGAGAAGCGTCCGGAGCTGTTCTTCGTCGGCGGAGACCGTGTACTCCGATTCCACCAGCAGTTCGACTCCGTCACCGATTGTGTTGTGCAGACAGCCCTCGGCAACCGTCGGGAGGTCGACGGGCTCGCGTTCGGGGGTGAGCCGCCCGCCCTGAGCCAGCTCCTCCACCTTGTCGATCATCTGTTCGATCCGATCGACGGAGTTACTCGCCCGCAGGAGCCCGTCGTCGTCGTACGTCTCGGCCGCGAGCGTCAGATAGCCGTCGATGATCGACAGTTGATTCCGAACGTCGTGAGAGACGTAGCGGGTGAGGTTCTGAAGCCGCTCGGTTTCCCGTTCGAGATCCTGTTCGCGCTTCTTCCGTCTCGAGATGTCCCGGACGTTCACCATTACACCGCGGATTACGGGATCGTCGAGCAGGTTTCGACCCCGCACTTCGAGCCAGCGCCAGCCTCCGTCGGCGTGCTTAGAGCGGAACTCGACCGTCGTCTCCCGCTCCGGGTGTTCGAGGAGTTCGGCGAGCGTCGTGACGGCGTGTTCGACGTCGTCAGGATGCGCGTAATTGAACGATCCGGTTCCGATAACGTCGTCCGGTTCGTATCCCAGGACGCGCTCGATAGCCGGCGAAACGTACGAGACTTCCCCCATCTCGTCGACGATCATCACGTAGTCCGACGAGTGCTCGAGGATCATCCGGTACCACTTTCTCGTCTCCTCGATCTCTCGCTCGGCTCGGTACTGTTTGACCGCGTTCTGGATCCGGTTCGCGAGAACGGTGTACTGGTCCGGACCGGTTTTCTTCTGGAGGTAGTCGGTGACGCCAGCCGAGATCGCGTCGCTGGCGACCTCCTCGCTCCCGCGTCCGGTAAAAAGGATGAACGGCACGTCGGGCCAGCACTCGCGGACGCTCTCGAGGAATTTGATGCCGTTCATCTTCGGCATGTTGTAGTCGCTGATTATACAGTCGAACCGATCTCCCCCCTCGAGGCGTGCGAGACCGTCCTCCGGTGACGTTTCGGTGCTGACCTCGCAGTTCCCCAGCTCCCGCTCGAGAAACGTCGCCGTCATCTCGGCGAACGGTAGCTCGTCTTCGACGTGAAGGATCCGGATCACGCCTGACGACTCGTGCTGCATTTATTCGAGCAATGTCCCGGTCGTTAATAACCTGCTAGGGGAATCCCGGTACTGGGGAGGACGTGGATCACGGGGAGTACTCTACAGGACGGTCCCGAGCGCAGCGAACAGGGCGTAGGTCCCGACGAAGCTCACCGTGATGACGCCCGCGAAACCGATCCCCGCGAGAATCGGGCGTTCGAACCGAACGAACTCGTGGAGGGTGGCGAACATGATCCCCTCGGCGACCACGATGTAGAGCGGAACGTGCCCGAGCATCAGTAGCGGAGCGCTCACGTACTCCCAGATTCCGGCGTGAAACGCTCCGTACTCGTAGAACCCGATGACGAGCACGGCAGCGAGGGCCGGTCCGGCGGCCGCTGCCGTGCGCCCGTACCGCTGCCCGAGACGGATCCCGACGTATCCGAGGTGCGTTGTGACGATCGCCCACGCCAGGGGCATGTACAGCGGCGAACTCAGGAGCATCGGCAGCGACTCCGGATAGACGAGCGTCCCCGTGTACGCGACGAGGAAGTGATCGACGCCGAGTTCGAGGACGCCCGCCACCGTCCCTAGCACGAAGACGTTCCGGACGAGCTTCGAGCGGTAGCTTATGAGGGCTCCGATGCCGTACAGCAGCCCATTATAAACGTACGTCAGCCACAGCGGCGTCTCGAACAGCACGACGTGGAGGAACACGACGAGGTTGACGAGCCACCAGCCCAGGATCCACCGATCAGTTCTCGTTAGAAACCCACCCATCGCTCGTGATCGATCCCGAAGAGATCTGTCGGATACTTAAACGTACTGTGATACTCCGAATGGACCGGATAGCCAGCTAGCCCGAGTGCACCGGCTGTGAACTCGTGGGTTCGCCGAAGCTGGTTCGGGCAACCGGGCGCGACCGTTGGCGTCGGAGGTAGAGTTTAGTATCGAAGCGCCGAGGCATGAATCATGCAGTACACGACACTCGGCGATACGGGTCTCGAAGTCAGCCGCATCTGTCTCGGCTGTATGAGCTTTGGCTGGGACGACAGCGACTGGCGCGATTGGGTGCTCGGCGAGGACGAGAGCCGGGAGATCATCGAGCGGGCGATCGACCTCGGAATCAACTTCTTCGACACGGCGAACCTCTACTCGATGGGCGACAGCGAGGAGGTCGTGGGGGACGTCCTCTCGGAGTACGACCGGGACTGGTCCGTCGTCGCGACGAAGATCCACCCCCAGACAGGGCCGGACAGCTACCCGGTGACCGACGGACGGGGGCTCTCTCGGAAGTCGATAGAGCAGGCCATCGAGAACAGCCTCGATCGGCTCGGGATGGACGTCGTCGACCTCTACCAGATTCACCGCTGGGATCCCGAGACACCGATCGAGGAGACGCTCCGCGCGCTGGACGACGTCGTCCGCCGCGGGCAGGCCCGCTACCTCGGCGCGTCGTCGATGTGGGCCCACCAGTTCGCGGAGGCGCTCCACACGAGCGACGAACTCGGAGTCGACCGCTTCGTTTCGATGCAGAACCACTACAATCTGGTCTACCGCGAGGAGGAACGCGAGATGCTCCCGCTCTGTCAGCGGGAGGGGATCGGCGTCATCCCCTGGAGCCCGATGGCCCGCGGTTATCTCACCCGACCCGAATCCGAGGTGGACGCGACCAAGCGAGGGGAGTCCGAGGAGAAGCTCTACGCCCAGCCCTACCGCGAGGGCGGGGGGATCGGGGTGAACGAGCACGTCGAGCAGCTCGCCGACGAGAAGGGCGTCTCAATGGCCCAGATCGCGCTGTCGTGGCTCCTCCACAAGGAGTGGGTCGACGCGCCGATCATCGGCACCACCAGTGTCGAGCACCTCGAGGACGCCGTCGAGGCGCTCGAGATCTCCCTCTCCGATTCCGAGATGGAGTTCCTCGAGGAGCCGTACGAGCCCGTTCGTGTCGACTGGTAATCGACGAGCGCCCCGCGTCGGACCACCGCCTGAGGGTCGTCGACACTTGTGGACCGTACGGCGAACCGATCGTCGTTTACGCCGTCCGTTCTCACGTGACGAGAGCCGATCTTCTGTTAGATGCGAACGAAGCCTCCGAGGACCGTTCCGAGCGGTGGTGGCTTTATTCTCCCTCGGATCCTCTCGACGCGTATGGTCGTCGTCGCCGTGGTGAGCGGAACCACCAAACCCGACCGCGTGATCACCGAAGCCGCGCGCCAGGCCGACGATCGCGGAACGATCGTTCACGTCCTCTACGTGCAGGGGCTGGGATGGTACGCGAACCTGGAGATCACCCTCAGCGAACGCATCGGGATCCCGACCGGTCTCGAGGGGATCCGGGAAACGTGCGAACGGAAGGCAGCTGGGATCGCAGCGCCCGTCCTCGAGGAGTACGAGGCCGTCGGTGTAGTCGGGCGTCCGATCGAGGAGATCGTTCGGTACGCACGGTCGGTCGACGCCGACTGCGTCGTCGTCGACGCGGAAGCCAACTGGGGCGCTGGGCTGGAAAGCCTCACTCGGAACTCCCTGGCGAAGTTGCGGGAGAGCGACGTCCCTGTCGTCCCCGTTTACTGAGGCGGGGTCGACCCGCGTTCTCAGTCGATCGTCGGGTTCGTCGGGTGGAACACGCCGGCCGGGTTCCCCCGGTGGATCCAGACGTGTAACGCCGTGATATTCGGTCCGGGCGTCCACTCCCAGCCCTCTTCTTCCGACACTTCGAGATTGTGGCTGGCGTTCTCGTCGGAGAAGTAGTTGGCGGGGGTCCCCGGCGGTCCGTCGTCTCCCAGATGACCGTACTCCACGGCGCCGAGACGCAGGTCGTCGTCGCGAGCGGGGTCGTGAAACCCGCCCGGTCCAGGGTCGTAGTTTCCGGTCGTGTAGTAGACGAGAATCGGCGGTTCGGTGACGTCGATTTCCTCGTCAGCGTCGGCAGCGAGTAATCCAGGGTTTATCAGGTGGAATCCCATCGCCGGGACGTAGGGCGACACTACCGCGCCGTACCCGTCCGCACGGGCCACCGACACGTCCCGATATCGCCGCGTCGCTGCCCGAACGCCGTTGAGTTCCCGAGCGAGTTGGTTGCTGCGGGCGCTCGCGGGTCCCACCGCGGTAGCGAGGACGAGGCCCCCACCGATCGCTCTGAGTGCGGTACGCCTGCTGACTGCCGATACGTTCTTTCGGTTCATGGTACTACTGCAGCGAACTGAACGGCGTCTCAGTACATTGTAATGCAGTAGTCGAATTCGGGTACGGCGATCCTGACAACGTCCCGAAACTCGCGTCGGTCCCGTCTATGGTGTGGGGTGTGAAACCATACCCTCCGAGAGGTTACTCCGGCCGAAACAGTTCGAAACGCCGGTTCACTCGCCGTTAATGCCGTTCGTCGCTCGTGGGTCGGCCGCTCGATGCTGACGGCTGTGCGGGCGCAGATCCACTGACTGGACGCTTATCTGTCGTGGCGTCTACAGTACGGCTATGACTGGTCTCCGGGGCGTTATGCTGACGACGGCAACCGCAGCACAGGTCGACTCGGGGCTCGACGTCGACGTGGCGCTCGGTGAGGGGCTCGCCAGCGGTGCCGTCGGGGCGTTCCTGACGACGCTGATCGTCGGAGCGATCCTGATCGCGGTGGCGCCCGACTACACCGAGCGAATGATGGACGCCGTCGTCGACGATCCGATCGGTTCCGTCGTCTACGGAGTCGTCAGTCTGGTCGTGATCTTCGTCCTGGTGATCCTGCTCGTCGTCACCATCGTCGGTATTCTCCTCGCGATTCCGCTCCTGTTGCTCGCGTATCTGCTGTGGGCGATCGGATCCGCGATTGCCTTCCTCGCGATCGGTGACCGGCTGGTGAGCCACGGTGAGGGATGGCTAAAGCCGCTTCTCGTCGGCGCTGGAATCAACGGAGTGTTGGTGGTGACCGGAGTCGGAAGCCTCCTCGCGATCTGTATCGGCGCCGCCGGCTTCGGCGCAGTTCTCCGTTCCTGGCTCGATTGACGCGTCGTCACGACGCGCCCGACGGCGCAGTAGCGTCGACGGGTACGTCGCTCACAACACGTTTATATCAGCCGGTTGCCTCGGTGGTGGCATGGACTCGGACGGGCAACTGAGCGTCTACTGCGGCTGTCGACCGGTGATCGATACCAACTACGATCCCGACGACGACCGGACCATCGTGGAGTTTCTCATCGACGCGCTGGCAGCGGCTGGAGGCGTTCCGGCCACCGAACTTCCCCCGCTCTACGACGCCGTCGATCTCGACGCACTGACTCAGCTGTTCGGTCACGAGGGAGCAGCCAGCGGGGGGACGCTCGTCAGTTTCAGATACGACAGCTGGAACGTGTTCGTTCGCGCCGACGGACGCATCTGCGTCTGCGATGGAACCCAGCCGATCGAACCGACACCCGTCTTCGAGCGCTGTACGGGCTGACCTCACAGGGTCGATCGTACTGGCATGCCCGTGTCCACGGGGTGGCGTTCAGTATCTCTGTACGTAGTCTCGATGAGCGAACCGAGTGCGCCGACGCTGGCACTCGATTCGACTGATCGGAACGGCTAACAGCGGCTGTCGCCATCGTTTCGCCATGTCCTCCCAACTTCGTGACAACGCGATCGCCGCCGCAGTGTATCTCGGTGCCGTGATTCTGGTCGCCCTCCCGACGACGATGCTGCTGTCGAGCCTGCTGTTCGGGACAGTCGAAGCGATCGGATACGGGTCGATACTCGAGAGCGAGGTCGCCGGTCTCGTGGTCGTTCTCCTCTCGCTGTTCGTCGGTCTCCAGCTCGCCGTCGAGGTAGCTGCGCTCCGACTCCACGGCAACGCCGCCTTGGAGCGCGGGGGCTCGACTGCAACCGTACTCCGATACGTGCTAGTCGGCACCACAGTACTGGCGTTTCTGGGAGTCAGCGCGTGGATCGGGGCGAGAGCGGTTCTCGGAGCAATCGAAGCGTCGAACGTCGCGATCGCCGGTATCGGCGTCGCGATACTCCTCGCCGTCGTCGTCGCCGCCGTCCGGACCGGTTCCGCGTTCGCTGGGGGGTACCGGTCCGGACGCTGAGTCTGTAGCGCCTACTCCTCGTCGTCACTCTCTATTTCGCCTTCACAGGAGATATCGCCACCCACGGAGAGGTCGCCATCGATCGATAACGAGCCGTCGGCGGCGTCGAACGTCAGTGAACCGCCGTCACCGTCGATCGCGAACGTCCCGTCGGTGGGGTTCCACTGCAGCCGCGGACCGTCGTCGTTACCGGATCCGAACGTGACGCTCCCGTCGCTGTAGCTGACGGTCGCCGACTCTCCCGTTTCGTCCCGGAACGTGAGACGTGCGTCGTCGTTCTCGTCCGATGCGGCGAGTTCGACCGTTGACGTCCCCGATCCGTTACGGAGAGTGAGTTCCCCCGCAGCGTCGTTGTCACCCAGCCGAAGCCTCCCTTCGGAGCCGTCCAGGACGCAGCGAGCACCGTCCCGGTCGGGCGCGACCTCTCCTTCGCGGTTCGAATCCACGTCCGTGACGACGTCGGGGCCGAGCAGCAGGCTCTTTTCGGAGCCGCCGATCGCGGCAGTGACCGTGGTATCCGCGTCTTTCACGAGTAGCGTTCCCCCGAGTTGCGGATCGATGTCGATCGGCACGGGTTCCGGAACGAACGGAACGTCGAACGGGGGTTCCTCGCCGTCGGGATCGTACGTCCCTCCGAAGTCGAACTCGAAGTCGAACTCTCGCTCGGCGTACTGTTCGAGGTCGTCGTACTCGCGCGGAAGCCGCTCCGGTGGTTCCTCGACGAAGTCGAGTGTCCCGCGTTCGAGTCCGCGCTGCATAACCTCCGAGACGCCGTCGGTGAACCACTCGGCGTCCCGGAGCTGTCGGGTGGTGATTTGCGACGTCCGTTCCGTGAGCTCGCGAGCGAGGACTTCCTCGGTGGACGACGGCGGATCCGGGTCGACCGGTTCCGTCTCGGGGCGGGGAGTATCCAGCGACGAGATGTGTTTGAGAACCCCCGTCGCCACCTTCGGCGGTAAGCGAGCGCGTTCGGCGAGTTCGTCCCTGCCGACATCGAAAAGATCGGTCGGGGACTCGAACCCGCCGCGGCGGAGGTGTGTGATAACGCGATCGTCGAGCCCCTCCACGTCGTCGAATTCGATCCGTTCTCGGCGAGTCGGGACGCTTGTCGTGGCTTCCTTGAGATTTCGAGCGGTTACGCTCCCGATACCGTGGACGGTGGTCAGTTCGTCGACAGTCGCACGAGCGATATCCGTCGGCGAGTCGTATCCCGCGGCCCGAAGGAGCTCCGAGCGGCGACTGCCCACTCCCGATAACGACTCGAGCGTCGCCTCGTCGGACTCGGGCTGTCGCGTGACCTCCGCTGAACGATCGCCCGCTACGTCGAAATACTCGACGGGAACGAGCGCCCGTATCAATCCCGTCAGGACGGTCTCCGGGATCGTCTCGTCTTCGGCGAGATCGTTCTCATCGACAAAGAGGTTCAACATCTCCGCGATCGCGTCCGTGGCCGGATCCGTGAACTCGAAGTCGTCGTCGATCCAGAAGGGGACGTTGGTCGTCGTGTAGCCGCCAACGACTGCGGTTTTGAGATCGCCGTGGACCGCGAACGCCTGACTCTCTTCGTCTCCCACGAACAGCCCCGGTGAACAGCCGATTCCCGGTCTGTTCGCGACGAAACGGTGCGTCAGCTCCCCGTCGGATGGATCGGTCGATCCTTGATAAACTGGGAGGCCGGAGGGCAGTTCGACGCTCTCGTCGGCGACGACACTCGTCGCTTCGAGGTTACCGTCGACGTCTGCGTCGGAAGTGAGTCGGACCTGATCGTCCTCCAGATAGATGTTAGCGTCAGCCATTGTGCACACATCGAGATCAAACCGACCGCTCTTTAATATTACTCAAATTACTAGTTTAATTTTAACAATTAATTGAAGAAAAATATATTGCCGTGTCGAAGTGAGGATGAGACGATGAATCCCGAGACCGAACTCGTCGCAGTCGGGGACTCCGCCATGTGGGGAATGGGGCTCGATCACAGTGACAAGTACGTGACGAAGTTCTACGAGTATCTGACCGGGGAGACGTTGCCGGAAACGAACCTCAAGGCGCAGACGGGCGCGGTGATCGGCCACACGCCGACCGTCATGCCGGTCGCCGCTGATCTGGACTGGGCAGAAGACGAGCGGCTCAGTATCGCCCAGAAACACGGTCGAAATTCGACGGAACGCTACGGTCGGAAGGGGGTGGGACACGGCGCACCGACGATCCCCCAACAGATCCGAAACCTCCCCTACGATTACGATCAGGACCGCTACGCGCGGGAAGATCCGATGATCATGGTCGAACTCAACGACGACGTCGAGTACGGCGTCGAGATCGCCACGACCGACGACGAGGGAAACCTCCGCGACGAGGACGATCTACCGATCTCCTTCGAGACGGTCGCAACCGAGTTCCTGCCACCGAGCGAGATCGGACCGGCGAACGACGCGTACGCTGCAACGTACGGCGACGAGTCGGACGTCGACATCGTCGTGATGAACGGAAGCATCAACGACGTCGGGGCGACGCGACCCGTCCACGGGACGCTGACGAACCTACAGGAGGAACTCGACGCCGACGCCCAAACCTTCTCCTACCAGGGAGTCCGGACCGCGATCGATCTGGCTCACGAGAAGTTCCCCGAGGCGACGATCATGGTCTGTGGATACTTTCCGCCGGCCAGTCGGGAGTCGAACCTCCTGGACGCTCGGGTCATCGACACCGTCACCACCGTCGCGACGATCCTCGGGGGCGTTCCCCTCGCCACCCTCTGGCGGGCCTACGTCCGGGCCTGGAAGCATCGGTACGAGTACATGTACAAGAAGATGACGTTCGAGATGCGCCGTGCTGTTCGGGACCGGGACGCCGCTCTCGACGTTCCGATTCTGTTCGTGCTGCCCGGATTCAAGCGCGAGAACGCGATTCACGCGGACGATCCGTGGCTCTTCGGACTTCCCGGTGGTGAACAGGGTATCGCCGAGGACGTCGCAGACGCCATCTCGGTACCTGGATCACCCGACGTCGGTGACCTCCTCACTGGACTGATCGGCGTCGCGGACGCCTTCCTCAATCCGAACTACGGCGATCAGGCAGCCTACCGTGAGGACGCCCGCGACGAGGCGATCGACGTCTCCGACGACACCAGCGGTGTCTACCGGAACGCGACGGCCCATCCCAACCCGACCGCCGCCGAGCAGTATTACCAGGTGATGAAAGACGTCTACGAACGGAACTTCGTCGACGGGTGGAACGTTCGGGACGTTTGTTCGAAGCTCCGTGCCGACGATGCCGACGGCCCCATCGACGTCCGTGAGTCGCTCGAACGGTACCAACTCGATCCATCGGATGGGCTCCGCGAGTCGTTCAACATGACGAAGATCGACAGCATGGAGGTCGTCATCGAGACCGGCGACGACGGGCTCTACTCCGGATGGAACGAGGTCACGCTGGACGTCGGACTCCGGGACAGCTTCAACGAGCGTACGGGGAGGGGGAGCGACCAGTACGTCGCCCGATTCAATCTCAACCCGCACCGATCCCACCCCGCAATCAACGCCAGCATCAGCGATCTCCACGACGCGACCGTCGCGACGCACGGCGAGAACCGTATTCGTGGACAGAGCAACACGGTCGAACGGCTCGCGCTCGATCCGATCTTCGACGACCTGGAGATTCTCTCGGCAGGCGACGCGAGCAACATCTCGGAGCGCTACGAAGAGATCGGTCACAGCGACGTGGAAGGCAACGACGAGTTCACGGCCGAGGAACCGCTCTACCTCTGGGACATCAAGGACGTGCGGATCGCCAGGACGGTCAGCGGGCTCTCCTGGGGGACTCGGAACTGGGATATCGAGTCGATGGAGCTGTGGATCAACGGCGAGCGGCTCTGGAGCCACGACGACCACCTCGATCTCAGACATCGACGGCGTGCGTTCAGCGGTACCTGGGACTTCACCACCGCGGGCTTCGACGGCTTCCCGGGCGACGGCGGCGGAAACCCGATCGTAGTCTTCCACGGTGCGTAGCGGTTGTTCGATCGCTACCGGTAATCGTCGACTCGCCGGACGACGACGGCGACGCGCTACTCGGAGTCGAACCCGAGTTCGTTCGCCTCCCAGTCCGAGACGATGGAGTCCGCCAGCTCCCGCGGCGTATGCTCTTCGACGAGGTGATCTTCGAGCTCCTCCGACTCGGCCAGTTCGACCTGACAGAGCGGGCAGTGTACCGACGGCTTTGTTGCCATACTCCTGAAAGGCGCTCCAGCTGCAAAAGGACTGCCCGGAGTATTCGCACACCGTGAGAACGAAGCAGTTCGAACGACCGAACTACTCGTCGCTCAACCGCGTCACGACGGGGCACTCGGCGTTCAGCAAGAGCTGTTGAGCGGTATTTCCGAACACCGCTTTTCCGGTTGGCGATCGGCGGCGTCCACTGATGACGAGAAACCGGGGGTCGAGGGCGGACGCTTCGGAGAGTATCTCCTCAGTGACGTCGCCGACCCGTCCTCGCGCGTCGAGCTGGTTCGAGTCGAATCCGTCGACCGTCTCCAGAACGAACTCTCTGGCGAACCGTTTCGCACTGTCCGCCTCTCGAGTGAACGAGAAGTCCCGAAACTCCGGGATCGATTCGATCGACTGCTTGTGTGCCTCGAAATCCTCCAGCGGTACGACGTGCAACGCCACGAGGGTGTCGTCGTACGTTCTCGCGAGATCTGCTGCGATCTCGACGACGGCTCTGGAGCGTTCGTTCTCGTCGATCGCGGCAAGTATTGGCATATTATCTCAGTACCACTACCGTTACAAATAATTTTACCTACATGTCAGATAAGTCAACAAACTGTGTACGGGTGAGTTATCGTTAAGTGTGCCGTGTACGATCCCCGTACATGGTCGAAGAGATCATCGCGGAGGACGCGTACGCGAGCGACTATCCGTTCTCGCAGGCGATCAGACACGGCGACACCCTCTATCTCTCGGGATCGGTTCCACGGGAGGCCGGCACCCAGGAGATCGTCGATGGGGACATAGCGGAGCAGACCGAGAAGGTGTTCGAGAACGTCGAAGCGATCCTGAAGGCGGCCGGGACGTCGCTCGACAACGTCATTCGGGTGACGGTGTTTCTCACCGACATGGACGACTTCGAACCGTTCAACGACGTTTACAGGAGTAAGTTCGAACGGCCGTATCCGGCACGGAGTGCGGTCGAGGTTTCGGATCTCGCGAAGGAATACGACGTCGAGATGGAGGTAACCGCGGCGATCTGATCTCGAGGCGACCCGGATTGGAACCACCGACTGACTCCCTCCCGAAACGACGGCGTCATCGAGCTCGAACGGCGTTCTCGAGTTGATCGCCTCTCGGGAACGACGCCTTCGTCAGCGAGCCGTTCGACTCGCTTTCGGTTGCGTCGGACGTCGAGGGTGAGGCGTTTCATGGAACGATTGCCACGCAGTTATATTTGATAGATGGAATGAGCAGATCGTGTTTATATGGTCGATAAATCCGCATTTGACGGTATTCAGAAATTAGATATAATTATTATTATGTATGTCGAACATATATGGTATGTCTTCACACGACACACAGGACGGCGAACAGCCACTGGAGTCAGTAACGCGACGAGACGCGATGAAAGCCGGAGGGATACTCGCCGGCGGACTCGCCCTCGGGGGTGCGGCTACCGGCTCGGCGACGGCAGCGGTGGATCTCGACCACGCCGCCCCGACGAACTCCCAAATCTTTCTCCAGCTCGAGGGAATCGAAGGCGAATCCACCGATCACGTTCACGAGGGCGCGATCGACGTCTTCGGGTGGAGTTGGGGTGCATCGAACTCGGGGAGCCTCCACCAGGCCCGCGGCGGTGGTGCCGGGCGACCGACGTTTCAGGATTTAACCGTCGTCAAGCGAACGGACACCGCCACTCCGGCGCTGTGGGATAGCTTAGCCACGGGCCGGCACGTACCGAGCGGCTCACTTGTCGTACGGTCCGCAGGTGGCGATCCCGTGGAATATCTCGTCATCGAGTTCGAGCCGGTTCTCGTCACGGACGTCAGGACGAGCGGTTCGGGGGCCGACGAGCGTCCGCTCGAGGAGGTGAGCCTCAACTTCCGCCAGTTCAAGATCGTATACACGCCACAGTTGGCCGACGGCACCCCCGGTCCGGAAGTCGAGATGGGATTCGACATCGCACGGAACGAACGGCTGTAGATCAACCAGGGAACCTCCCGAATTCTTCGGGATCTGGAATCCTACTGAACGATTAAGGGGCTCCGTTGCGACCTCTCCATATGTCCCTGGAGCTTCCCGAACTCGGGCTAGGTACGTCGGGGATGACGGATCCCGACAGGTGTCGCGAAACCACCGCGAACGCGCTGGAGATCGGCTACCAGCACGTCGACACCGCCCAGATGTACGACAACGAGCAGTACGTCGGCGACGGCATACGAGACAGCGGTATCGATCGCGAGGAGCTGGTGCTCGCGACGAAGATCCACCACCGGAACCTCGCCTACGAGGACGCCAAACGAACCGCGCGGGAGAGCCTCGATCGACTCGGAGTCGACACCGTCGATCTCCTGTACGTTCACTGGCCCCGTGGGAACTACGATCCCGAGGAATCGCTGCGCGCCATGGACGAGCTTCGGGGCGAAGGGATCGCTCGCCACATCGGGCTCTCGAATTTCACGGTCGAACTGCTCGCTCAGGCACGGGATCTGCTCGAGTCGCCCGTCGTCGCGCATCAGGTGGAGTGTCATCCGCTTCTCCAACAGGAGGAGCTCCGATCGTACGCCCGTCGACACGGTCACGCTCTGGTGGCGTACTGTCCACTCGGGAGAGCCCAGCTCACCCACCCGGTACTGGAAGACGTCGCCGAGAAACACGACGTCTCGGTGCCGATCGTCTGTCTCGCCTGGTGTCTCGCCCAGGAGTCCGTCGTTCCGATTCCGAAGGCGACGGGGGCACACGTTCGGGAGAACTGGGAGGCCCGGAACCTCGAACTGGACGACGACGATCTGGATGCCATCGCCGCGATCGAGGAACGCCGGCGATTGATCGATCCCGCCGACGCCGCGTGGAACTGACAGCGGGCGTTTTCGTCGTCGAATCGGGTTTCGATGAGAACAGACACCTCCGACTGAAACTACTGACCGAGCGGGTGGTGCCCTCGGATTTAATCTCCTCCGGATCGACTCGTCACCACTGTGACGACCGTTACGATCCTATCGGACAATCGAGTCGCCGAATCGCGCCCCTTCGCAGAGACGAACGAGTTCGCTCGGCTTCGCGGTGAGTGGGGATTCTCCGCAGCCGTCGGGAACGTACTGCTGGATACGGGGATGACCGGCGTCGCACGGGAGAACGCCGTCGAACTCGGCGTCGATCCGGCTTTCGAGACGATCGTCCTGAGTCACGGCCACGAGGACCACACCGGCGGTCTCGACTACTTCCTCCGGAACGAACCGACGGTGTATCTCCACCCCGAGGCGTGGCGATCGCGCTATCGAAAGGACGTCCACATCGGGCTCCCGTTCGTTCGCGAGAAGATCGAAGACGCCGCGACGGTCGTCGAGCACCGCGAGCCGATCGAAGTCGAGTCGGGGATCTGGGCGCTCGGGGAGATCCCGCGCGAACATCCGGACAACCCCTCCGGCGTAACGCCGCAGGACGGTGAACTGCGGACGGATCACGTCCCCGACGACCAGTCGTTGGCCGTCGAAACCGATGGGGGGATCGCGCTGATTCTCGGCTGCTGTCACGCGGGGCTGCGAAACACGATCACCTACGCCGAGTCGGTCCTCGACGACGACGTTCGGGCTGTCGTCGGCGGAACGCACCTGGTCGCCCAAGAACAGGCGGAGGTCGTCGAGACCGCGGCGTGGCTGGACGAAAAGCCCGCACTAGAGCTCGTCGCGCCGTGTCACTGCACCGGATTCGAGGCGGAGGCGACGCTCCGGGAAGAGTTGCCCGAGCGATTCGTCTCGGTCGGAACCGGGACGATCCTCGAGTTGGAGTCGATGACGTTCGCGGCGACCAGCTTCTGAGCGGGGCCTCGAAACGGCGTCGGGAACGCGATGTTTGGAGGTTGGCGACGGAATCTTACGGTGACGGAGACGCACTACCACTCGGCGACGCTGCCATCGTCGTGTCGCCAGACCGGCGAGTGCCAGTCGTGGCCGACTTCGGCTCGCTCGCGGACGTGTGTGCCGTCGATTTCGACGCCCAAGCCGGGAGCGTCTGGAATGCTGACGTAGCCGCTCTCGTAGTCGAACACCGACGGATCGGCGAGATAATCCAGCACGTCGCTGGTCTCGTTGTAGTGGATGTTCAGACTCTGTTCCTGAATGAGTGCGTTGGGGGAACAGGCGTCCACCTGCAGGCAGGCGGCGAGGGCGATCGGCCCGAGCGGGCAGTGGGGCGCCATCGCGACGTCGTAGGCTTCGGCCATCGCGGCGATCTTCTTGACTTCGGTGATTCCGCCGGCGTGGCTCAGGTCGGGTTGGATCACGTCGACAGCGCCGTTCTCGAGGACCTGCTTGAAATTCCATCGGGAGTACATCCGCTCGCCCGTGGCGATCGGGACTGTCGTGTGGGACGCGATCTCCGGTAACGCGTCGTTGTGCTCCGGAAGAACCGGCTCCTCGACGAACATCGGTTCGTACGGTTCCAGTTCGGCGACGAGCCGCTTGGCCATCGGCTTCGAGACGCGTCCGTGGAAATCCACTCCAACGTCGACCTCGTCGCCGACGGTCTCGCGGACCTCTCGAAGCCGGGTGACGTCCGCCTCGATCGTGGCGGGAGTGTCGACACGACTCATCTCTCCGGTCGCGTTCGTCTTCAGCGCCGTGAATCCCGCCTCGACCTGTTTCCGGGCCTGCTCGGCAACGTCTGCGGGACGGTCACCGCCGATCCACTGATAGACCCGAATCCGATCCCGTGCTGGTCCGCCAAGCAGTTCGTAGATCGGGGCGTCCAACTGCTTTCCCTTGAGGTCCCACAGCGCCTGGTCTATCCCCGCGATGGCGCTCATTAACACGGGTCCTCCTCGATAGAACCCGCCCCGGTACATCGTCTGTCAGTGGTCCTCGATGGTGCTCGGATCCTCCCCGAGCAGGTAGGTTTCGAGGAGCTCCTCGACGGCCGTTCTGACGGTTCTGGCCCGCCCCTCGACGACCGGCTCTCCCCATCCGACCGTCCCGTCGGACGTTTCGATCCGCAGGAACAGCCAGCGGGGCGGGACCTCGAACAGTTCGTAATCGACGATTTCGTTCATTCGAAATACTCCTGAAAAGGCGTTTCACGCCCGTTCGTTTAGTCGTTTTTCCGACTCTGTTGAACCCTCAGACGGTGACACGTTTCAGCGGGCGTGTTGAATAGAGCGCGCGGGCCATGTTTAGACGCCAGTGAGAGACGCTGCTGCCGAGGATTATGAGTGGCTGAAGCGGGAATGAGTTGAGTATGCCCTCCCAACTCGTCCGCTTCACCGGCAAATGTGTCTCAAAAATCTGTCGTCGGTGAGCCTCAGCCACCGCTTCAGAAGAGTGACGGCGGCTACGCTGACTGGGTGTTCGTCGCAATTCACTGTCTCCGCGAGTACCTCGATCAACCCTACCGACGGTTGCTCGATATTCTTCACGAAATGCCTCGAATCACTGCTACACTTGGCTTGTCGGTTGACGAGTTTCCGGATTTTACCACCGTCTGTACGAGAAAACAAGACCTCGAAATGCGCATCTGGCGGATCCTCCTGCGGCTGTCTGCTTCGCTGCACGAATCCGGTGACGTCCAAGCGATTGATTCGACGAGTTTCTCGTACCGGTCGTCGAGCCACAACTACGCGAAACGCGTCAAAGACACCTTCGAGTCGGTGAAAAATACGCTTTTGGTCGATTGTGAAAGCAGAGCGATTCTCGACGTTCACTGCTCGATGAACCTACCGCACGACACCCAAATCGCGTGGCAAGTGCTGACGAGAAATCTCGACCAGCTGGAGACAGTTGTTGCAGACAAAGGATTTGACTGGAACGATCTCCGCCACAAATCACGCGAAGAAGGCATTAAACCCGTGATTA